>CAZSOI010000040.1:0-80310 GCA_964608115.1 uncultured Burkholderiaceae bacterium
ACGCCCGTCGTCGCTTCCTTCTTGCTACCCAAGAAGCTAAAGGAAACGGAGACGATCATCGTTCGCGCGATTCATCGTGTTTACGATCCAGCGTTGCGGTTTGCCTTAAATCGCCGTGGCCTCATGGTGGGCATCTTAGGCGCTCTCATTGTGGGCACGGCCTTCTTGGTCGTGCCACGACTCGGCAGCGAGTTTCTTCCCGCGCTGGAAGAGAACAACTATTGGATTCGCGTGGCTATGCCAACCACGCTGTCGCTGCAGGACGGGGAGGCAGCAACGCGCAAAATGCGCCTGGTGCTGCTCAGGCACCCGGAGGTCATCACCGTTACCTCCCAGCATGGCCGGCCCGACAATGGGACCGACGCTTCGCCGTTTTCCAACGTCGAGCTCTTCGTGCCGTTAAAGCCGCTGAACCAGTGGACCAAGGGTCTGACCAAGGAGGAGCTAACTAAGCGGATCGAGGCAGAGTTTCGAGCCGAACTGCCCGGCGTAATCTTTAATTTCTCCCAGTACATCCAGGACAACATTGAGGAGGCGATCTCGGGAGTCAAGGGCGCCAATTCGGTCAAGATACTTGGCCACGACCTTGTTGCCTTGGAAGACCTCGCCCAACAGGTTCAGGCGCAAATGAACCAGGTCAGAGGCATAACCGACCTTGGGATCTTTCCCGTGCGAGGGCAGCCGAACCTGAATATCAAGATCGATCGCGAAAAAGTGGCGCGCTACGGAATCAATACAGGCGACGTCAACACCGTGATCCAGGCCGCCATGGGCGGGACGGTAGCAACCCAGGTTCTGGAGGGAGACCGGGAGTGGAACCTGGTCGTGCGCTATGGCCCGGAGTATCGGGATAACTTTCAGAAGATCCGTAACGTCAAGGTGGGCTACACGACTCCCAGCGGCGCCAATGCCTACATACCCTTGTCGGAACTGGCCACAATCAGCCTGGACACCGGAGCATCTTGGATCTACCACGAGACCATGGCGCGCTTTATTCCGATCAAGTTCAGCGTGCGCGGTCGTGACCTTGGCGGCGCCGTAGCCGAGGCCGAGGCCCGCATTAAGAAGAACGTAAAGCTGCCCCCCGGATATCGCATCATCTGGTCAGGCGAATTTGAGGACTTGCAAAAAGCCCAGGAGCGCTTGGAATTTATCGTGCCGGTGAGCCTCTTGCTGATCCTCTTTTTGCTCTACGCCCTGTTTGGCTCGCTGCGCGACACCCTGCTGTCTTTGGCGGGAATTCCTGCTGCATTAGTTGGGGGAATTTGGGCGCTTTGGATCACCGGCGAGCCATTTAGCATCTCGGCGGCCATTGGTTTCGTGTCGCTCTTTGGCATATCGGTTATGGACGGTATTCTTATGCTCACGTTTTATAACCAGGGCAAGTTAGCTGGCCTAGCGCCGCTCGAAGCGATGTACCAGGCCGCCACGCACCGGATGCGGCCGCTGCTGATGACGAGCCTCTCGGCCTGTATCGGTCTGCTTCCCGCCGCGCTCTCTCACGGCATTGGCAGCCAAGTGCAGCGACCGCTCGCCATTGTCGTCGTGGGTGGAATGTTGCTTGGCCCTGTCATGTTGTTGCTTGCCGTGCCGCCGCTGCGGATGGTGTTCATGGGCAAGGAGAAATAACATGAGGTCAACTTTGCGTCAGCGCCGCGTCTGGGCCTACGCGGTGGCCGGCCGGTCATGCCATAGTGACGGTTGAACGATGAAAATCCGATACGGTTTTCTCCTACCCATCGTTGTTGCTGCGCTCACGCCCGGAAGCATTTGGGCACAAACCGGCGGCGGGGCGATGGACGAAAGCGTGCAGCAAAGCGCGCTCAGCCATGGCACAAGCGAACAACAAGGCCCAAACAGTCCTTTGGGTCGCAGCGACGATGCCGGGGCAGTACCGGGGCAAAGCTTCGCCGTTGCGCCCTCGCGCAAAAGCGCGAAAACTGTTCTCGCAAGCGTGCCGGTAAAAAGACCGAGCCAGTACGCTAACAGTCCGCTTGCGCACGGCCCGCAAGCGGTAAAGCACAGCACCGTTTCCAAGGCGCCGGCCCTCCCGGTGCCGCCGCATTCCACCAAGGCACGAGCAGATGGACCCGCAATCGCGCCTAATGGCAACGCGACCGGGGCTTTTTTCTCGGCACAAAATGTCCGTTCGATGCCAACGCACCCGGCCTCGGGCAGTGCCACCGCTACCGCGCGCGGACCTTTGGAGTCGGCCGCGCCGCATCCCGGGCCATCCGGGCCAGGGGCCAGCGTTTCGTCGGCGCCGGCGAACGCCGTCGCGCGCCATTCCCCGGTCAGCGCGACCGTCGGAGGAGCGCCTGCTCCCTACGAGCCCCCTAGAAACGCAATACTTGCCGTCATCGGCGGCACAATGATGAAACGCAACAAGTTCTAATCGCTCACGCCTTCCCGCGAGCGCGGCGCGCATCCCCCAACGTGACGACGCCTCGCAGATAATAGCCCTACAAAACCCTCTAACCGTCCGTTTTACGTGCCGGCCATGCGCGCCCTTTTACTTTTTGCTCTGGCGTTGACACTTCCCCTGCTTGCGATCGCCGAGGAGGCGCATCGCGCAGATATTGGTGATAGCTGTCGGCATGCTGCCCAAATCGAGACGAATTTGGGCAAAAAACCAACGTACGAAGTGGAACGGATGTTGCAAAGAAACCTGCTGCTTTTCGAGGGGGCCGGCGAATCGGGAGGAAGCGAGCAGGTGCTGTACCGGTGTTCCGATAAGGATGGCAACGTCATAGGCTACTCCACGAAGCTGTACTCGCCGAACGAGCAACTTGCCTGGAGCGCGTTCGCACGCGCGAAGGAACAAATGCAGACCCGGTATGGCGCCCCGCCGATTGAGTCGGAGGCCTTTGGTTTGCCACAGCGGATTCGACTCTGGAGGTCATACTCCGCCGTATTCTCGGTAGATGAGTTTTGCCAGTGGGAAAACGCGCCAGGACAAAGCGTCTCGGTCCGGATCGAGAAACTTCGCAACAGCGCGCAGTGGCAAGTGGTCACGACGAGCATGCCCGCACTAGCTGAGGCGCTCCAAGAACCACGCGATCAGGAGCTGCAAATCCTCGCGCGCGCGGCCGTCGTAGCCGTTTCCTCTGCCGCACTGACGGCGGCTTTGGCAATGACGCGGATGCACCCCTTTCGCTGGCTGATCGCATTCGTGGTGCCCTTGGCCCTCGGATACGAATCGCTTTGGGCTCTGCCTTGGAACCCGGCCCGCTCACCCGAGTCGATCGCTTGGAATCTATTTGCGGTCGCGGCCTGTTTTGTCTTGGGTGCGATGGCTTCGTTGCTGGTCATTTGGCGGCTGGGTAGCCAACTGGCTCCTCGCCAAATGTCTACGTCCGCCAAGTTGCCAGGCGCAAAACCGCTACTTATGTTGGGACTGGTCCTCTTTGCTGCCCTTGTGGTCTGGCTTTGGTGGCAGTTTCGTCCCGGACATGATCCTGGCAACCTGGCAGGCGGAGTTTCGCTGAAATTGCTGCTGCCTGCCTTCGTATTGCTCATCGCCACTGTCCTGACGGTGCTTGGGACCATGCGCATATCCAGCGTACCGGCTGCGCCAATGGCGAGCGCTTCTTCGCGCGACCGTGCCCTTGCCATCATTGGTGTTCTGGCCAGCGTGGTGGGCGTCACGCTGTGCGTCACGATCGGCGCCGAGATTGCTCTGTCGCTATAGGACAGGCTCGCCCGCCTCGAGGCGACACAAAATCACATCAAGTAACTTCGCGGCTTCGTTTGCACCGGGCTTGACGGCCTACCGCGGCGACAACGCGAACGCCAAGCGGGCATTTCGCACGCACCGCCTGAGGCTACAAAGTGGGCGCGGGGGCGGCCGCGCGCGTTAGCACTTACAGTTTGATGAGCTTTCCTTGGACGGCCAAAGCCACCGCCTGAATGCGGGTGACCGCTCCTAGCTTGGCGCGGGCCTCGTCGAGGGAAAAATCAACAGTGCGCTTGGTCAAACCCATTGCCCGTGCGATCTCATCGGAGGTCATTCCCCGCGCCGACCGGGTCAGCATCTCTGTCTGGCGAGGACTTAGCACTGGCTGACGTGCTTTTCTCATGGCGTGTCCACTGCCAACTATGGCTCAATGAGTCTTCGCGCGGCTGCCTTGACCACTGCCTCCACGCGAGTGACGGCACCCAGTTTTCCGCGCGCCGAATCCAAGTGGGCGTCGACGGTCGCCTTGGTCAAGCCAATTATCTGTGCGATCTCCGACGAAGTCTTGCCGCGCGCCGACCAAGTAAGTGCCTCGATCTCACGGTCGGTAAGCTTGACCGGTGGTGGCGCTTCCCCCATGTGCTCGACTCGCGCCAAGCGAGCGTTGATGATCTCAGCGAGCAATTCGAAGTCGATCGGTTTCGTCACATAGTCATCGGCGCCCAGCGTTCTGCCCTTGAGTTCGTGTTCGCGATCCGTCAACGCGGTGAGAAAAATAAACGGCATGTTGGCAAAGCGCGGGGCAATGGCCGTCAACGCCTCGAGCACCTGAAAGCCCGACATCGTCGGCAAGTTTATGTCGCACAAGACCAGATCCGGTGGTTCCTTGAGCAACGTCGCCATCGCCTCACGGCCATCGTAGGCAAGACGCACGGCAAAGCCCCGCACAATCAGATCCTCGGCCACCAAGGCCGCGACCTCGCGATCGTCCTCGATGCATAAAATGGTCTTCTGAGGATTTGACATGTAGATGAACCGGGACGTGTCGCGCGGCTGACTGCCGCGGCCTTCTCGCAACGCATGAAGGGCCCATGCTCCTGCATGCTTGGGCAAATTATCAGCAACGTTGCAGCGTCACGCCACTGTGATTAGACATAGGTATTTGTCACAGTAGCCTTGGCGTTTGCCCCGCCGGATCTGCGCGAACGCATCGGCCAGCGTCAAGGCTAAGGCACCTTTCGCAGTTTGCCTCGGCACTGCCATCTGTGTGCGCCGCATCACGCATGGCGTTTGACATACCCTTTGACGCACGGCCCACGCAACGTTCGCGATAACGTCAACGGCCACCTTGGCGCGAGGCCGCGGACCGCTTAGCCGAGGCGATTTGATCGGAAGCTTGCGCTATAGGCATCGGGTCTGCATCCAACGCTGCGCCGAAAACCTGGACATTGCAAAGCGTTCAGATCAATGGACTCGCCGCACGCAACAAAACCTTCCTCTGCCCATCCGGGCACATTGTGGCTATCGACGCCCCGCGCGCAGCGGTATCGATAAGCGATCCGTCGTGTTCGTTTCACCTGAACGGCGACAAGCGCACAGGCCTGCTTTGTTTGGAAACTTGGTCGCGCGCAAGCTCCTGAGATTGCATGGGAATCGGAGATCACGGAAGGCGCGACGCGGTATTAGCGAATTTCGACACCCTCGCTACCCTTTTTTGCACAATCTTTAGACTGCCTCGCCTAACATGTGAAATGAGGGCGGGTGTTCGAGCGCTTGGCAAGGCGCCCGAGGGTGGCGCAGCGCTGCGATTTTTCTCTTTTGTGAGCCCATCTTGCGCTGAAATCCGAGTTATGCGCGCGCCCGCTTGACTGCGGGCCCGGCAGCACGGTCTGCGAAAATGGGGATGTTGCGATTTGTTTGTGCCGTCCGCGGTGGCCACAATGACGACTGTCCTGGTACTTTTGTTATTGATCGCTTCCTTTCTGCTCTTGGGCGGATTGGTTCGCTTTTCCGAAAACATCATCGAACCCGTCGCGCCCGTCGATAGGATTTACACGACGGTGGGGGCAAAAGGCTCAACAGGCCCGCGCGATTGCTAAGGAGTCCCTGCCAAAACGTCCTTGGCGGTTGGTAATTTCACAATGGCGGCAGCGTTATGGCTTCCTATGTACTTTTCACGATTGTGGTTGGACTGGTCTTTTATCTGTTTTACGCCGTGATCCACCCCGACAAGTTCTAGTGCTTTTGCATGTCGCCGCAGTCGTGGTTGCAAATTGCCTTAACGCTGCTCATTGCCCTTGTGATCAGCGTTCCGGTGGGCAGATACCTTTCCCAGGTCGTGACGGAGCGCAGAGGCTTAGCCGACCGGCTGTTCGATCCCGTCGATAATCTCCTGTACCGTGTAATCGGGCAGCGGATCTGTCGCTCTCCGATGAATTGGAAGGCGTACACGGTCCACATGCTGATGACGAATCTGGTGATGGCGGTGCTCATCTACCTGATCCTCGTTTTCCAGCACCGTTTGCCGCTAAATCCGCTGCACTTCGCCGGTGTCGATCCGCTTCTGGCGTTTAATACAGCGGTTAGTTTTATCACCAACACGGACTGGCAGGCCTATGGGGGCGAAGTCACACTCTCAAACTTTAGCCAGATGGCGGCGATTACCTTTCCGATGTTCACTTCCGCCACCACCGGCTTCGTGGTCGCGATGGCCTTTATTCGCGCATTTACGGTCAAGAACAGTGGCACCGATATCGGCAATTTCTATCGGGACCTCATCCGCTTTACGACCCGCGTACTTGTGCCGGCGGCATTCGTGCTGGCCATCGTGCTGATCGAGCAGGGCGAGCCACAAACACTTGCCGCTCGAGTCAGTGCGCACACGATCGAGGGATCCGAACAGCTAATTGCGTTGGGGCCCGTTGCTTCGCTCGAAACGATTAAGCATCTGGGCACTAACGGCGGGGGTTTTTTCAACGCCAACGCCTCGCATCCCTTTGAAAACCCGACGCCGCTAACCAATCTGGTGCTCACGCTGCTGATGATTGTTTTGCCCGCTTCGATCGTCGTTTGCTTCGGCCAGATGATCGGCAACCGCCGGCAGGGATGGGTGCTCTACGGGGTAATGGGCACCATGCTGCTGATGGTTGTGCCTGTTGCGATCACCTCCGAACAGACCGGTACACCGGCACTGCAGACGGCCGGTGTCCAGATGAAAGCATCGCAAACGCAGTCCGGCGGCAACATGGAAGGCAAGGAGGTGCGCTTTGGCATCGCCCAGAGCGCTTTGTTTGCAACGGTCACGACCTCCTTCACCACGGGGAGCGTGAACTCGATGCATGACAGTTTCACGCCGCTTGGCTCGGTGCCCAGCTTTGTGGGCATGATGTTGCAATGTATTTACGGCGGCAAGGGCGTAGGCTTTCTCAACGCCCTTGTCTACGGCATCATCGCTGTCTTCGTTGCCGGCTTGATGGTGGGGCGCACCCCCGAATTTCTTGGCAAGAAGATTGAAAAACCCGAGATCATCCTGGTCTCGCTGGCGCTGCTGATCCACCCGCTGGTGATCCTTGCGCCGACCGGCTGGTCCGTAATTGCACCGTACGGCTTGTCTTCGATGGCCAACGCTGGCGCCCATGGCTACTCGGAAGTGCTGTACGCATTCTCTTCCTCGGCTGCAAACAATGGCTCGGCATTTGCGGGACTGAACGCGGACACTGCCTGGTACAACCTGATGACGGCGTTCGTCATTTTGATCGGCCGCTATCCGCCGATCATCTTCATGATGGCGGTGGCCGGCTCGGTGGCCGCCAAACCGACGCTAGCGCCTACGGCCGGTACCTTGCAAACCGATACGGGTTTGTTTGCCGCGTTTTGGTTGGGCGTGATCTTGGT
This sequence comes from uncultured Burkholderiaceae bacterium, assembly GCA_964608115.1. Classification (GTDB taxonomy): domain Bacteria; phylum Pseudomonadota; class Gammaproteobacteria; order Burkholderiales; family Burkholderiaceae_F; genus GJ-E10. Next base: position 7,571 of record CAZSOI010000040.1, read on the forward strand.
CGTGGGAGCCTTGACGTTCTTGCCCGCGCTCGTCCTCGGCCCCCTGGCTGAGTACTTCGCCATGCAAGCACGCATGCTATTTGGATGAAACCGCCCTCTGAGCCATCAACAAACGGCCAGACGTCACAGCGTAGAGGGGCCGAGCGGGGCTCGCGCAAACAGCGTCGGGCCGCCGCCTACGACAGCGCGTTGTTGCGCCAGGCCCTTTTTGATTCGCTCAAGAAGCTCGATCCCAGAACACAGATTCGCAACCCGGTCATGTTCGTCGTCTGGGTCGGCGCGATCGTCACCGCTTGTCTGACGATAAGTCCCGATCTTTTCGGTCCATCAAGCGCCACACGCACGTACAACGGCACGGTGACATTCATCTTGCTGTTGACCGTCTGGTTTGCCAATTTTGCGGAATCCCTCGCCGAAGGTCGCGGTAGGGCGCAGGCGGCGTTTTTGCGGCGAACTAAGGTGGAACTTCGTGCAAAACGCGTGCGCGCAAACGGCAAGATCGAAGATGTGCCGGCCATAGCGCTACGAAAGGGAGACTTGGTCCGAGTGGAGAAGACCCAAATCATTCCCTGCGACGGCGAGGTTGTTGACGGTGCCGCGTTCGTCGACGAGTCGGCAATCACGGGTGAATCCGCCCCGGTACTGCGCGAGGCCGGCACGGACACATTCTCCTCGGTGACAACTGGCACGACGGTGATTTCCGACTGGCTGCTCGTTTGCGTAAGCGCCGATCCCGGCCAAAGCTTCTTGGATCGCATGATCCATCTCGTGGAGAGCGCGAAACGGCAAAAGACACCCAACGAGATTGCGCTCACGGTATTGCTATCCATCCTGACCTTGATCTTCGTGATTGTCGTGGCGGCGATGGCGCCCGTTGCGTCCTATCTGAACGCGCAGATCAACGTTGCCGATCTGATCGCTCTGGTCGTTGCCTTGATCCCAACAACCATTGGCGCACTGCTTTCCGCAATTGGCATCGCTGGAATTGACCGCATGGTGCGCTTTAACGTGCTTGCTATGTCAGGCAAAGCCGTCGAGGCCGCGGGCGACGCACAACTGCTCATACTCGATAAGACCGGCACGATCACAATGGGGAACCGGCAGGCTAGCCAGTTCATCCCCATGCCCGGTTGTTCGCCGCAACAACTGGCGCAGGCAGCGCTGCTCGCGTCTTATTTTGATACCACTCCCGAGGGGCGCTCCGTGGTCTCCTTTGCCAAACGACAAGGTGCGCCGTTGGATCCTTTGTTGGAGCGGGCGCGCGGCCTCGAATTCTCGGCCAAGTCCCGGATGAGCGGCGTAGACATGCCCGATGGCCGCGTGATTCGCAAGGGAGCCGCTGGTGCCATCGTTGAACACACGCGCAACGCTTTCAGCGCCCAAGAACCCAGGGAGCTTGCCGCGGCAGTTGATATGGTGGCCAAAGAGGGAGCAACACCGCTTGCAGTTTGCGTCGATGGCGAAATACTGGGCGTTATCGCCCTGTCCGACGTCTTAAAGCCAGCGATCCGCGAACGCACCGCGCAGTTACGCACGATGGGTATTGGCACGGTCATGGTCACGGGCGATAACCCCGTTACGGCCGCAGCCATCGCCGCGCAGGCCGGAGTCGACCGCTTCATCGCGGAGGCCAGGCCCGAAGAAAAACTCGATCTCATTCGTCGCGAACAGTCCCAAGGACGTCTTGTTGCGATGACCGGCGACGGAACCAACGATGCTCCTGAGCTCGCGCAGGCCGATGTCGGTCTGGCCATGCACTCGGGCACGGCGGCCGCCAAGGAAGCGGCCAATTTGATCGATCTGGACTCCGATCCCACAAAGCTGCTCGATGTCGTGAAAATCGGCAAACAGATGCTGATCACACGTGGCGCGCTGACGACTTTTTCCATCGCCAATGACGTCGCGAAGTACTTCGCGATCCTCCCCGGAATGTTCATCGTGGCTCTGCCAGGTCTTGCCGCGCTAAACGTCATGAATCTGGCCACTCCTCAGAGTTCCATCTTGTCGGCGTTGATCTTCAATGCCCTCATCATTCCTGCACTAATCCCGCTGGCCCTGCGCGGGATCCGTTTCACACCAAAAACCGCCGAGGACATGTTTCGTCGCAATCTTCTGGTCTACGGCGTCGGCGGCCTGATCGCGCCTTTTATCGGCATCAAGCTCATCGACCTGGCCATTTCTCCATTGCTATGAGGCACCTTACTTCTGAGGCAATGATGAGCGCGGTGCGTGCGGCACTGGCGACCTTGATTCTTTGCGGAGTGCTCTACCCGCTGGCGTTGACTGCGATCGGTCAGTTGATTTTCCCGTTTGAGGCCAACGGCAGCTTGCTGCGCGCGCCCGAGGGCACCGTTTTGGGATCAAGACTCATCGGGCAGCAATGGGACGGACCGCAGTGGTTTCACGGCCGCCCATCGGCGACGATCACGACGGACCCCAGCGATCCAAGCAAAGCGGTGCCGGCGCCTTATAACGCGGCCAATTCCGGCGGCTCGAACCTAGGGCCGACCAATAAAAACCTGATGCAGCGTCTTTTAGCGGATCGAGCGTCGCTCGAATCGGCGCAGCCGGAGCTTTTGGGAAAAAATCTCCCCGCTGACATGTTGACCACCTCCGCTTCCGGATTGGATCCGGATATCAGTCCCGAAAACGCTTTGTTGCAGCTCGCTCGCGTGGCTCGTGCGCGCGATGCGGAACCTGCGCGCCTGCAGGCACTCGTGCAGCGGTACACGACCACACGCGTCTTTGGGGTTTTTGGCGAACCGCGCGTGAACGTTTTGGAATTAAACCTTGCCCTGCAGCGCGCGTGCCCATTAAACGAAACTCACCCGGAGAACCGAGAGTGCGGATTTCATAGAGCAAACAACTAGTCTTTGCCGCAGCCTTATCTACATGCGGCATCCCGAAGATGCGGAGCGCATCAAGCCCTCTCATAGCGCGCGCTAGATACTTCGAAGTGCCGTTCAACCCAACGCAAACGCATTGCGGGATCGCGACTGGCTCCAAAGTTCCGAACTGCTGCACGTCCTTTTTTTCGCGGGTCCATAAGACCATCAAGCTCTGGCGCCTACCGGTAGACCTCTGGCGTGACGACACCCGCCTCGAGGTATGCGCCAACTGCCTGCGGTGTGCGACGCGAGCTCGTCGTCGCAGGGAAAGAAAATGCTTTCGGGCCCGCAGTGGGCGAAGTTCGCACCATTGAAGTGCAATTGGGCACTCCCGCCGAACATAGGCACCGCAAAAACTTCCGCGCCTCGACAAACGAAGCGCAGTGCAAAGCGAACGCTTCTGTCGCTAAGGCGCGCTGACTTGTCCAGCGCGAACGATGCGCCTGCGGCATTGGGCAAGTCATCCGCTATGCCCGCTTGCTGTGCGAAACGCAATGCGTAACGCACCAAGGATGCGCATGGGGCGCGCAGATGCTCATGCGCCAAGGCCCTGCCTGCATTTCAGCGAGCAAGCATGCACGCGCTTTAAGTTGCGGTGCACGAGTCTTGGGTGGAAAATACTGACGCTCTTTCAAGGTTTAAGAGGCGAGCTTTATCAATACAGAAAAAGGTGGACTTATGAATCGCAATTTGAAGTTGGCAGCGCTCACTGCGGCGCTTTTTTTGGGCGTCGCGGGAACAGGAGTTGCCTTCGGCGCGGACATGGACAAAGACAAAGAAGCGCAAAAGACGAAGAACGTGGAGGCGGGCTATTGGGAAACGAAGGATCTGCTGCGCCTGATGGATAAGGACAAAAACGGGAAGGTCTCCAAAAAGGAATTTATGGAGTACATGGAGGCCGAATTCGACCGGCTGGACACCGACCACAATGGCGAGCTGGACGTAAGCGAGTTGTCGCAAATGAGGGTTAGTAAGCACACGGGTGGTTCAGGCAGCCGGTAGGCGGCGAAGAAAAGACAGCACAGCGGCAAGCGGAGATCGGCTGCTGGTCGATGGAGCCTACAGGGTGGGGCTTCCCTACAGGCCTTTTGCGCGGCCAGCAAGCGATGATTGTCGTGCTGCCGAGGAGGGCGGGGAAGCAAATTGACGCGCCAGCGTAAAGCCCTTGACCTACGGCTGGGCGCGAGGTCAATCATTCTGGCCAACGCGCAGATGTCCGAGGGGTGCTAGGCGCTATTGCGTGCGCTTACGCAGGCATCTGCCACTTGCTACAAAACGCCCACGAGACTTCCCCGAGATAAGCGCGAAGCGGGGGCCCACAAAATCGTGCCTCGCGCCTCGCAGCCCCCGTAGTGCCCGCGCAACAGCTGCGGAAAGAGGCAAAGCGCTATAGCGCTCCTTTGCCTGTCTCCCCAGTGCGAATTCGCACGACCTGTTCTAGGTCGTAGACGAAAATCTTGCCATCACCGACCTTCCCGGTAACTGCAGAGTGTTGGATGGCATCAATTGCGCGTGGGGCGAGCTCGGCATCGACCGCCACTTCGAGCATCAGCTTGGGCAGAAAGTTCACCTCGTACTCCCCGCCGCGGTACATGTGCGCGTGTCCTTTTTGCCGGCCAAAGCCCTTGGATTCCGTAATCGTGACGCCCTGCACGCCGACTGCAGCCAGCGCCTCTCGGACCGCGTCCAGCTTAAACGGCTTGATAATGGCAACTATGTATTTCATGTCTTCGCACCACGAACGCCCGACGAGCCAGAGCGCAAGACGCCTCCCCCAGCAACAGGCAAATATGGTACTTGGAGCACGGGAGTCCGGAAAGATGGTCGATTTTGCATTGGTGTTCGTGCCAACGCAGGCTAAGAACCTGGCCGGAGGAGGCGGTGACCGCACCCCCGGTTGCGGCACGCCCTAGGCACTTTCGCCTCTAGGGCGTTTTTCCCGCAAGCTAGCTGCCGCACCAGGCAGCGTACCTGCTCACGAGCTTCGATCGGTGAGCCACGATCGAACCCTGCGATGCCGCACTCGGGCCAGTTAGTTGGCTTTGGCTTCGCCAGAGGCCGCCGATGCGTTGGTTTGCTGCTCAGTTAATTCCGTCCGATTCCACCACCCGCCGCCAAGAGCCTGGAACAGGGCGGCGGTGTCCCCATAGCGATTGCTCTGCGCCTGAACCAAAGTGATCAACGACTGCTCGTACGCCTCTTGTGCCGCAAGCAGAATGAGGAAATTGACGTAGCCCATCTTGTACTGGCGCTCGGTCACGTCCATCATGACTTTTGCGGCCCGTTCGGCCTCCTTGCAAGCCGCCAGACTGTCGGCATCGGACTGCACCGCGTGCAAGGTGTCCGCGACGTTCTGGAAGGCCGTTATTACGGTGCTTCGATATTGCGCTTGGGCCTGCAGCAGACCCTCTTCGGCGGCGCGCTGCCGATGCAAAAGCGTGAAGCCGTCAAAAAGCGGCTGCGTAACATCGCCGATCACGTTCCAAAACGGCCCTCCGTTGCGAAACAGCCAGGAAGCCTGGTTCGCCGTGCCACCGACTGCTCCGTTGATCGTGAATTGCGGCAATCGAGCCGCCACCGCCACGCCAACCTGGGCACTAGCCGAATGCAGTTGCTCCTCGGCCGCGCGCACATCGGGGCGTTGATCGACGAGCTTGGAGGGCAAGGTTACGGGCAGGTCGGTGGGTAACTTCAGCGAAGAAAATTCAAACGTCGTGTCGATATCCGCATTGGGTAGTTCGCCCAGCAAAGCCCGCAGCAAGTCGTGTGTGAGCTCCAGCTGCTTGAGCAGCGGGGGCAATTGCTCGCGCGCCTGGGCGAGCGCCGACTCCTGCGCAGCCACGTCCAGGCGCATGACGTAACCCAGATGAAATTGACTGCGCAAAATCTCCAACGCCTTGGCGTTCTGGTCGATAAAGCGCTGCGTCGCTTCAATCTGCGCGCGCAGCGAAGCTTCTTGTACCGCCGCCGCCACGACGTTGCCGGCGAGCGTGATATAGGTCGCCTCCATTTCGTACCGCAGCGTATCGGCCTGTGCCTGGAGCGACTCGACCTGCCGGCGGTTGGCACCAAAGACATCCGGCGTGTAGCCCACGGTCAACTGCGCTGTCTGGAAGTTATAGAACAAGGGTTCGGCGGGAGCGCTCGGTGCAATGAACTGGCCGTTACCCTGTAGACCCGGTGCATTGGTCGTAGCGATGTTGCCCGGCAGTTTTTGTCGCTCAAAGCTGTATTCGGCCGACACCGTTGGATAGAAAAAGCCGCGCTGCGCCGCCGTGTATTCCTGTGCCTGGCGCAACGCAGCCCGCGCAGCAGTGATGGTCGGGTTGGCTTTGAGTGCCCGCTCGACCAAAGCATTGAGTTTGGGCGATTCAAACAGCGTCCACCACGCAAACGCTATGTCCCGGCCCATGACAAAGTGCTGTGCATCTCCGCCAACCACGTCCGCGGAGGCCGTCATCTCCGCCATAGGCTTGGGCGCATAGCCGTCGACTTTGGGAGACGCAGGCCGTTGAAAGTCCGGTCCCACCGCACAGGCGCAGACCAATAGCGCGGTGGCTACCGCGGCCCAGACGCACCGCCCCAATGAAATTGTGCGCATTAGCACCTTCAGATGTCCGTGGCCCCGATTCACGCGGGTCCATTAGCTTAACTACAGGCGTCGATTCTACGGCTCAGGACAGTGTGCACACCACCGTGATAAATCACAGTGCGTACTGTGATTTATCACGGTAGACAGTGTCCGGCCCCAACCGGGAACATATACGTTCTTTATAAAGAGGCGGGTTATGCGAATTGGACACAAGCTCGGTGGTGCAGCGAGCGCATTGGCCACGTTGGCCGTGGTGATGGGAATTGCTGGCTGCTCTGGCGGTGCCTCCAAAGATGCATCGGAGGGCGCCAAGGCTGAAGCCGCAAAGCCGGCAGAGGGCAAAGAGGCAGGAGCTCAAGGCGCCCAGGCCAGCGTGGACCTGAACGACACACAGGTCAAAACCATCCGCTTTGCCCCGGTCGGTGCTCGCACTTTTCCTCGGCAACGCATCGCCGTAGGCAATATCGACTTTAACGAAGATCTCGCAGTGCAGGTTTATTCTCCGTACGCGGGCCGCATCATCCAAGCCTTCGCCCAGTTGGGCGATGAGATCGAGAAGGGCAAAGCGCTTTTCACGATCGATAGTCCGGACCTCGTGCAGGCCGAATCTACCTTAATTGCGGCTGCTGGCGTCTATGAGCTAACCAGCGCGGCCTTAACGCGCGCCAAAGGACTCTTTGAAACCCAAGGCATCGCCGAGAAGGACTTGCAGCAGGCGATCTCGGATCAGCAGAGCGCAGAAGGAGCACTCAAGGCGGCCCGCGATGCGGTGCGCGTTTTTGGTAAATCGGAGGCGCAAATCGACGAGATCGTCGCCAAGCGCAAAATCGATCCGGCGCTCGTTGTTCCCTGCCCGATCAGCGGCCGCGTCACGGCGCGCAACGCCCAGCCTGGTTTGTTCGTGCAACCGGGCAGTCCGCCCGCACCCTATGCCGTCGCCGACCTATCGACCATGTGGATGCTAGCCGACGTTACCGAAAGCGACATCCCCATGTTCCGTTTGGGACAGTCGGTGCGCGTGAAGGTGTTGGCTTTCCCCGACCGTGACTTCGAGGGAAAGGTGACCAACATTGGTGCGACCGTCGATCCCACGACACGTACCGTCGTGGTGCGCTCGGAAATCCGCGATCCGAAACACGAACTGCGCCCGGGTATGTTTGCAACGTACGTCATCAACGTCCAGGCTCCGGTAAAGGGTCTCGCCGTGCCGCTGGCGGGCATCGTGCGCGAGGGCGATGGCACGATGACCGCATGGGTCACCACGGATGGACACCATTTCACTAGGCGCATCGTCAAAGTGGGCCTGCAGGAAGGCGGGTTCGACCAGATTCTCGAGGGCCTGCAGCCCGGCGAGCAGGTCGTTACCGACGGAGCAGTATTTCTGAGCAACATGGTTGCCTCCGCCGGAACCGAAACCTAAGCCTCCCACGTCAAGGAAGTACCCGTGTTCAAAACTGTTCTTGCCTTTTGCTTGACGCGCCGGGCCGTCGTGATGATGGGCCTGCTGGTGCTGCTCGGTGCCGGGGCCATCGCTGTCAACAAGCTCAACATCGAGGCTTACCCCAACCCTGCGCCGGTGATTTTAGAAATCACCGCGCAGGCTCCGGGCCTGTCCGCGGAGGAGATGGAGCGCTATTACACGACCCCCATGGAAATTGGGCTGTACTCGACGCCGGGAATTTCGAATATCCGCTCGACGTCCTTTTACGGTCTTTCCTTCGTGCGCGTCACCTTCAAATACGGCGTCGACTACTTTTTTGCGTACACGCAGGCGGCGTTGAGCCTGCAGCAAAACGTCAACCTGCCCGGGAGTCAGGTTCCGCAAATCCAGCAATCGAGCCTCGTCGGCGAGGTCTACCGCTATCAGGTCGTCGGCCCCCAGCATTTTGGATTGACCAATCTGCGCACGGTGCAAGACTGGATCATTTTGCGCCGTCTGTCGACAATCCCCGGGGTAGTCGCGATCAACAGCTGGGGCGGCACCACCAAGGAATTCGACGTCAAGATCGACCAAGGCAAATTGCAAGCCTATGGGCTCACGGTGCCGCAGATCATTACCGCCCTGGGCAACGCGAACATCAACGTCGGCGGACGTGAGATCGCAATTGGCCAGCAGTCCATCAACATCCGTGGGGTAGGACTGATCGACAGTGGTGGCAGCGACGATCTGACCAAAGGCTACAAGGTCGAGGACATTGAAAACGTCGTCCTGACGCAAAACAACGGTGTGCCGGTGTTGGTGAAACATGTCGCGCAAGTCGACGTGGGATACGTGCCTCGGCTGGGCATCGCCGGGCGTGATCACGAGGACGACATTGCGGCGGCCATCGTCGTGATGGGCCGCACCCAGCACACCAACGAGATCGTTCCGCGCATTAAAGAGGTCGTGGAGAAGATGAACCACGACGGAAGCTTACCTCCGGGAGTGAAGATCGTCCCGTATTACGACCGCACTTCGCTGGTCGACGTAACCACCCACACCGTATTTCACAATCTGGTTTTCGGGTGCCTGTTGGTGTTTCTGATCCAGTGGATCTTTCTGGGTGACCTGCGCAGCGCGATCATTGTTGGCGTCAACATTCCGTTTGCGCTGCTCTTTAGCATTATCTTGTTGGTGCTGCAGGGCGAGGACGCCAACTTGCTTTCGATCGGAGCCGTGGACTTTGGCATCATCGTCGATTCCGCGGTGATCTTGGTCGAGAACATCTTTCGCAACTTTCAGTCGAACAAGGACGTCCGGCGTCGATTGCTTGAGGACCTCGCAGAAGGCCAGTTGGGTAGTGATCCGACACATTTTCGGGACGTAAATCATCGCCGTACATGGAACAACCGCCTGCGGCTGATTCTGATCAGTGCCTTGCAAGTGGATCGCGCCATATTGTTTTCGGTCGCAATTACGGTGGCCGCATTCGTACCCTTGTTCACCATGCAGGGCGTCGAGGGCCAGATCTTCGGTCCCATGGCCAGAACGTATGCCTATGCACTGACCGGTGCATTGATTGCCACTTTTACCGTCACACCGGTGCTGGCCTCCTTCGTTTTACCAGCGCATGTGGAGGAAGTCGAAACCATCGTGGTGCGCGCGATTCGCTCGGTGTACACCCCGCTGCTTCGCTGGTCGCTGTCAAATCGGGGAGTCGTGGTCGGCGCCGGAGTGATCTTTCTCGTGCTAACCGGGCTGTTGATCGGGCGACTGGGTTCGGAATTTTTGCCGGCCCTTGAGGAAGGTAACTACTGGATACGGGCTTCCATGCCACCGACGATGTCGCTGGAAGCGGGCACTCGTGCGGCCGGCAAAATGCGCGAGATTCTAATAAGCCACCCGGAAATCCTGACCGTCGTCTCCCAGCACGGGCGTCCCGACAACGGCAGCGACGCATCGCCCTTCTCCAATGTCGAGCTGTTTGCTCCCTTAAAGCCCTTTGACGAATGGCCCTCCGGTTTGACCAAGGACAAGCTCACGGAACAATTGCAAAAGCAATTCAACGACGAGTTGCCCGGGGTGACCTTTAACTTCTCGCAGTACATTCAGGACAACGTCGAGGAAGCCATCTCGGGAGTCAAAGGCGCCAATTCGGTCAAGATCATCGGACCTAATCTCGTTGTACTCGAGCAGATTGCTGCGCAGGTGATGGAGCAGATGAGGGCCGTGCGCGGCGTGGAGGACCTGGGGCTGTTTAACGTCCTTGGCCAGCCCAATCTGAACGTTAAGGTCGACCGAGCCAAAGCGGCGCGCTATGGCTTAAATAGCGGAGACGTCAACACGGTGATCCAGGCAGCGATGGGCGGCGTAACCGCCAGCACAGTGCTGGAAAACGAGCGTCAGTTCAACCTGGAGGTACGCTTTTTACCCAAGTACCGCGACAGCATCGAGAACGTAGGCAACATTCGGGTCGGCTATCAAACGGCTAGCGGCGCCACCGGGTATGTCCCTTTACGCGATGTAGCAAACATCAGCCTGGATACCGGTGCCTCCTACATCTATCACGAGGCAACCCAGCGGTTCATTCCGATCAAGTTCAGCGTGCGGGGGCGCGATTTGGGCGGCACGGTGGCCGAGGCGCAAAGTCGCATCGCGAAGAACGTACCCCTGCCCACCGGCTACCGCATCATCTGGGCCGGTGAGTTCGAGGACCTGCAACTAGCGCAAAAACGCCTTGAGGTCATTGTGCCAATCAGCCTTGCGCTCATCCTCATGCTGCTGTACGCGCTGTTTAATTCGCTGCGCGACAGCCTGCTCGCGCTGTCCGGGATTCCTTTTGCCATTGGGGGCGGAGTGTTGGCGCTATACATTGCGGGACTGCCGTTCAGCATTTCGGGGGCAATTGGCTTTATTTCGCTGTTTGGTGTTTCGGTAATGAACGGGATTTTGCTCATTACTTACTACCATCAGACGCGCTCGCACGGTCTTAGCAATATCGATGCGATGTTTCTTGCGGGAGAGCAGCGTATGCGGCCCATGCTCATGACGGCACTCTCGGCCTGCATCGGTTTGTTGCCGGCCGCCCTGTCCCATGGCATTGGCAGCCAAGTGCAACGGCCCCTGGCTACTGTCGTCGTCGGCGGATTGTTGCTCGGACCGATCATGCTCTTGGTCGTGGTGCCCGCCCTGCAGACGCTGTTCATGGGTCGGGAAGATCAGATGCCACCGGCAGCGCACGAGACTGCGCGCGGAATTGACGCCGAATGAGCGCGCGGGGAAACAAGGCCAATGGGGCAGCCGCCTTCGTGGCGCTGGTTGTCGTTGCGCTCACGGCGAAGGCTTGCCTTGCACAGCCGCTGCATCAACCGCTTGAATCCCGCCACGTCCTCACGCCGCATCCTTCGGCGGCGGTAATTGGCGGACCCGCACGGCCCACCGGTGCAAGGCCAGGCGAGGCGCGCTTTCCCGTTTCGCCAGCTGGTGCCGTGCCTGCTAAGGCACCGCTCGCACCAAGAGAATTTCCGCATGTAGCCGCAAAACAAGTGACTGCAAGCAGTAAACCCGCCCAATCGTTGCAACTACATAAACGGCAGGAACCAGCGTCCGGGCAAAATCACGCGGCGCCAGTGCACCACGCCAAATGAGCTCTTACGGTTCGATCAACCCGCCCGTCGCCGCCTTGACCGCTGCTTGTATTCGAGACGACACACCGAGTTTGCTGCGGGCATTATCGATATGAAAGTCGACGGTGCGTTTGCTCAGACCCAGTATCGATGCAATCTCGTCGGAGGTCTTCCCGCGCGCCGACCATGTCAGAGTCTCGATTTCGCGCTGGCTCAAGTCGACTTGTTTCGACCAAATCTCCAGGCGCGCCACACGCGCCAGGCGCGCGCTGATGATGCTGGCCAGAAGGTCGAAGTCGATCGGCTTGGTGACATAGTCATCGGCGCCCAGCCTGCGCCCTTTGAGCTCGCTGTCGCGGTCGGTGAGCGCCGTTAGGAACACAAACGGCATGTTGCGGAAGTTCGGGGCAATCGCAGTTAGCGCCTCTAATACCTCGAATCCGGACATTCCGGGCAGGTTAATGTCGCACAGTACAAGGTCCGGGCGAATGCGCAAGATCGCGGCAAAACCGTCGTTGCCGTCGTGCGCCAAGCTCACGTCGTAACCGCGCTCTTCTAGGTCCTCGCGGATCAGCGCAGCGCTTTCTTTATCGTCCTCAATGCAGAGGATTTTCTTACGCTCTTCTACCATGGCAAGCCAAAACCAACATTTGCTCGGGCGCAGCGCACGCCCAGCACCCCCGGTCTGCGCGCAAGCGACAAGCGCCCGGGTGCCGTATTCTATTGCCCCCGGCCAGGCGAAGGAACTCGCTGGTCAAAAGGGTTCGGTCGCCGCGACATGGGAAGTCGAGCACGAACACCGGCCGCTCGGCGGAAAGCCAACGAAAGTCGTGACCCAACGTCATTCCATCCGAATTCGCTTGTCCCTCGCGTTCATCCTCTTGGGGCTGCTGGTTCTCGTGTTGGGCCTGTTTAGCGTCTGGTGGCTAAGCGACGTCAACGCCGCGTCGGCGGAAATCCGCGATCGTTGGTTGCAAAGCTCCCACTTGCTGGGCGACTTGAACAATTTCACATCCGACTATCGCGCCGCCGAGGCCAGCCATTTGCTGGCAACCAGTAAAGTCGAAATGGCGGCAAACGATAAGGAACTTTTGTCCTTGCAAAAGGCGATCAACCAGGCATGGCAAAGCTATGAGAAAGTTCCCCATGACGGGGAGGAAACGCGCCTGTGGAAACAGTTCACGGCGGACTGGAACCATTACCGCCAAGTCTCCGACCGGGTTCTCGCCTTATCGGCGCAGCGCCCCAACGCCCTTGCGATCACGCTCTATGAAGGTGACTCGAAGATGGCGTACGGCGCGGCCAGCGATACGCTAGGCGGGCTTACTGAGCTGACCGTTACGGGTGCGCGGGCCGCAAGCAATCGTGCGGACCAGGTCTACCGGCATGCGCGCATACTGATTTTTGGCGCTATCGCTCTTGCCGGAGTGATGATCCTGATCGTCATGAGCCACATCACGCGCTCCGTTTCCCGACCCATACTCGAACTTGCCAGTCGAATGCACACGCTTGCTAAAAGCGACACCAATATCGAGATCTCCGGCACTGAACGCAGTGACGAGATCGGGGAAATGGCCCGCGCCGTTGTAGTGTTCCGCAATAACGCGATCGAACTTGCCCACAGCCAACGGGGATTGGAGCAACAGGCCTCGATGCTCGCCGAAAAACTCGAACACGAACAGCGGCTGACGACTTTGCAGCGCAATTTTGTGTCGATGGCCTCGCACGAATTTCGCACCCCCCTTACCATCATCGACGGGCAAGCGCAACGCTTGATCAAAATGGTGGAGCGAATATCACCTGTCGAACTTGGCGAACGTGCCGGAAAAATTCGAACGGCCGTTCAGCGCCTGACGAATCTTCTGGAGTCCTTGCTCAACTCCTCCCGCCTGATGGAGGCCGACCAGAAGCTGTATTTTCATCCGACAGAATTTAACCCCGCAGCACTGCTCCACGAGGTATGCCAGACGCACCGCGAGATCGCAGCGGACGCTTGGGTCATAGAGCACATCAACAATCTGCCCTCATCCATGCTAGGTGACCCTAAGCTGCTGTACCAGGCCTTTAGCAATCTGGTCTCCAATGCCATCAAATATTCCGCGGTCGGCAAACCGATCCAGCTCGACGCAGTGTTTGATAAGGATCGGCTGGTAGTTACCGTGCGTGACGAGGGCATCGGGATTCCTCAAGAGGATTTGCCAAGAATGTTCGAACGATACTATCGGGGCAGCAACGTTCATGGCATCGTCGGAACCGGAATCGGCCTGTACCTGGTCAAGACCGTTGTCGCCTTGCACGGCGGCGATATCACGGTCGAGAGCCGCGAGGGCGAGGGATCGAAGTTCACCTTGTGGCTACCGCTTCGTCCTACAGTCGCGTCCACCGAAAGCGCCTTGGCACAGGACGCAGTCAACGCATAAGCCGACGCCAATCCGGGTGCGCAGCGCGCCAGGGTGATTTCTGGCTCTTATGTGGTGCGCGCCGGGCGGCTAAAAATCAGGGTACTCGAATAAGCAGTCCCACGGTAATACCAACGGACTGCTCCCCGGTCTTCGAGACGACGCTCCAATCGGGTTGGACGTACCAACCGAGGTCTTTGTGGGGCCAGAACATGAAATCCAAATCGACTTCGGCACCATTGGCTGTGCCGCGATCTGGTCCACTGAAGGTTTTTGCGTATTTCGGACCCGCACCGATCATAAATTCCGAGCTCTCTGAAAGTTCAAACGGCTTCTTAAATATTAGCGAGCCGGAGAGCTCCGTGTGCCCGGATGTGCCAAGCAATGCCCCGGCAAGCTCCATCTCGAGCCAATGTTCAATGAGCGACACCTCGAAGCCCGCTGCGGCGCCTGCGTTCACCTCGCTGCCGCCGCGCACAACCCATTCACTGGTCGGGCCGATTTCCACCACTGCGCCTTCCCCCTTTTGCTTTTCCTCGGAATCTTGTGCGTGCGCCGCGACGGGAACAAGAGTGGCCAAAGCGCAAACGGCGGCCAAGTGCACCAAGCGTTGCATCATGATGTACATAACAATTCGCCAAATTAGAAAGGTTGGGATCGACGCAAATTCGCCCGATCCTACCGGAGCCTCCCAGAGCGGGCAATGTGTGGCTGGCACTGTGTGCGCTAGGCAACGCCCTTGCCGTGAGCGGGAAGTTGGGGGGGTCGATTGCGCAGGCATTGCTTCGGAGGAAGTGGAAAAACGACGATCGGCTGCAGCTTTGCTTGCCCCGCGCCTTGTGTGCCCGTAGTTCGCTGCCGCCAATGTCCGGGCCGCGCTTTAGGCGCTGCAGCACCCTGCGCGAGCGTCGAAAGCAGATCGATTTTTGACAGTTTTTTTTCGCGCCTTTCGCCGATTTTTGTCCTCATTGATGCGCTCGCGACTACGATTGCTTGTCCATGTCCACTACTGCTTTTGCCGCCCTCGCAATTGCGGCGCGCCCACGCGGCGCGCCCCCGGTGGGTCTTTCGCCAGGGGCCCAGTATTGGCACGCACAGGCGCAGGATCAAATTTGGGTACGCCTGCTCTTTGTGCCGGAAAACAAGATCGAGGTTGATATCTGGTGGAATCGACTCGTCCGGCATCCCGATGTTCAACTGGTCTTCGGCCTATATCGAGACTGGGTCGAATTTGGCAGTCTTACCGGAAACGGCTTTAACGCACCCGGATTTCATCGCCTGGGCTTTGGCACCTTTGCCGTCAATATCGCGATCCAGGCATTGAAGGTGGGATTTGACCCCTCTTTGCCAGTGCTCGGTGTGCTCTCCAACACGGACGAGGAACATCTTGCGCCCGAGCAGCGTCGGCCACTGGAGGAAAGTCGACGCGCATTTTGGCGACGCTTCGGTCTGGAAGTAGAAACGCGCGGTGATCCTCCGCTTGACTATCTCCAAGGCCACATCAGCAACCTGCACGTAGTCACGGCAGGCATGTTGGCCGGTGAGTTTCCACGCTGCATTTCACTGCGCGACTTCGTCCGCCAAGCGCCGACCGGCTTATAAGGTTCAACCGTTCCGATGACCGTTTTGGTCCTTGCGCGAGCCCATTTCGCGCGGCGTTGCTCGGCGTTGTTCTCTGACAAGCAACAAAGAACAGGCTAAGTTAGCGCGCGGCTCGACGGCCGGCTCGAGTCGAATCGAGCGGGCAAAATCCGATGACGAGGCGCAAGCGGCGTGAAAAAAGCAAGTCGGGGGTTCACCGTCCTCGCCGTTGCATTGGCCGGATGCGACATGAAGTGGCTGCAAAAGTCGACCGCGCACCTGCCAGCAGGCAATTTTCCACAGCGTGTCGAGGCTGCCGTTACGCAAGTGCCGGGTGTATCGATTGACCACGCGCATTTGACGCAAAAAAATCTTGTTCTGGCCACAGCGCTGCATTCGGGCAGCCACCGTCCTTTCGCGCACGTCCCATGCGGGGAGGATGTCGGGAAATGGTCACGGTGCAGGTGCGTTTTGGGCAGTTCGGTATGCGCGAACCGGAGCGGGAGCGCGAACGCATTGCACCGCTTCTAAAAGCGATAACGAGGAGCCCGGAGCGTAATTGCGAGGTTTGAGAACTCCTGCTGCGCGCGGCGAACCCTGGCGCTTTTTCCGGTAGGCTTGCTGCCGCTGAGCCGACGGCCGAGCCGTTTCAAACGAACCACGGTTGCCATGCATCAAGGCCAAAGGCCTCTTTGGTGGTCTTTTGCGACCATCCGACTAATATTTGCCGGCACATTAGTGCGAGACAAGGACAAAGGCGCCGAGAAACGGCGAACGACGGAGGATAAAATGCTTCGCCCCTGGATGCTCACCGCGATCGTGCTGCTGGCTGCAACATTCGTGGACGCGCTTGCCCAGCCGGTGGAGAGCCCAAGCCGGGGCCAGCTGTTGTACACAACACACTGCATTGCCTGCCATACGGCCCAGGTCCACTGGCGCGCCAAAAAGCTCGCCACCGACTGGGCCAGTTTGAAAGCGCAGGTTCGCCGCTGGCAGGCAGTGCAAGCGCTGGGTTGGAGCGATGGCGACATCACTGACGTTGCAAGCTACCTCAATATTCTCTATTACCGTTATGCCACGCCCGATTAATTAGTTACCCGGCCCTCATAAAGTAGATGCGAATGCGCCCTGTACAGGCAGCCGCCGCGCATAACGCAAGACCGGTTCCCCCTTTGCTGGAACATTTGCTAGAAGGTAAATCCCATGACAAGCCTGCGGCCCGAGATCGACCCAGACGGACTGCTCGAATACTCGGTTGTTTTTACCGACCGTGCGTTAAACCACATGTCGCAAAAGTTTCAGCGGGTGATGCGCGACATTTCCCAGATACTTAAACAAACCTATAACGCACACACAGCAATCATCGTTCCCGGCGGAGGAACGGTCGGCATGGAAGCCGTGGCGCGTCAGTTCGCGACGGACCGCCGGACGCTCGTGGTGCGCAACGGCTGGTTTAGCTACCGGTGGACGCAAATTTTTGAAATGGGCCGCATCCCGTCTGCGCAAAGCGTGCTCAAGGCGCGCCCAGCGACATCCGGCCGGCAGGCGCCGTACGCGCCTCCCCCCATCGAGGAGGTCGTGGCGGCGATCGGTGAGCAGCGGCCCGATGCGGTGTTCGCGCCACACGTGGAAACCGCATCGGGGATCATGTTGCCCGAAGGCTATCTTCGTGCCGTATCCCAGGCCGCGCACAATGTTGGTGCGATCTTTGTGCTCGATTGCATTGCCTCTGGTGCGATCTGGATCGACATGCAGGAAATTGGAGTCGACGTGCTGATCAGCGCGCCGCAGAAAGGCTGGAGCGGGTCACCTTGCAGCGCGTTTGTCATGTTGAATGAGCGCGCACGCAACTTGATGGCAAGTACGCGAAGCACAAGTTTTGCGGCGGATCTGAACCGCTGGCAGCAGATCATGCAGGCCTACGAAGGCGGCGCTCACGCGTATCACTCGACGCTGCCAACCGATGCGCTGGTCAAAACGCACGAAGCAATGGTCGAGACGCACGCCTATGGATTGGAGAAGCTGCGTGCACGACAACTGGAACTGGGGCAGCGCGTACGCTCGCTGCTCTCTGGCAAGGGACTGCGTGACGTTGCCGCACAGGGCTTTCACGCGCCCGGCGTAGTCGTGAGCTACACGGACGACGATGGCCTGCACACCGGCAAGGCTTTTGTCGCCGCGGGTTTGCAGGCCGCCGCGGGTGTACCCTTGCGCTGTGACGAACCCGCGGATTTCAAGACGTTTCGAATTGGACTGTTTGGTTTGGATAAGCTCTATAACATCGAGCGTACGGTAGCGAATCTTGACGCCGCGCTCGGGCGCGTGCTGGCCAAAGCGTCTTAGTCGCTTGGCTCTTCGCGCGACCACGGCCCCCTCGGCTCCCAACGAAGGTACCCCATGAACATCTCCGGCGTAAAGGATCAAGTCAGTAGCGAGGAATGGCAACTGCGCTGCGATCTTGCCGCCGCGTACCGGCTGGTGGCGCTGTACGGCTGGAGCGATCTTGTCTTCACGCACATCAGTGCAAGGCTGCCTGGGACAGGGCATCGGTTTTTGATCAATCCCTACGGGATGTTGTTTGAGGAAATCACGGCGTCCTCGCTGATCCGCGTCGACCAAGATGGCAACAAACTGCAGGACAGCCCGTTTCCCGTCAATCCGGCGGGCTTTACCATACACAGTGCGGTACACGCGGTGCGCGAGGATGCGCGTTGCGTACTGCACACTCATACGCGCGCTGGCGTCGCGGTGGCGGCCCAACAATGTGGCGTGCTGCCCATTTCGCAGCAAAGCACCTTTGTACTCGCTTCCCTGGCGTATCACGACTATGAAGGCGTGGCGCTGCGCGGCGACGAAAAGCCACGCCTGCAGGCGGACCTGGGTGATAAAGACTTCTTGTGCCTGCGCAACCACGGATTATTGACCGTCGGGCCGACCGTCGCCGATGCCTTTTTGCGAATGTATGTGTTCGAAAGCGCTTGCCAGATTCAGATCAGCGCGCAATCAGGCGGCGCCCTGGTGCCCGTGCAGCCCGCCATCGTGGAGGGCGTCGCCCATGCCATGAAGGTGCAAACGGGCGGCATGGGCGGGGAATTCGTCTGGCCAGCATTGATACGCAAGCTCGAACGCGAGCAGCCGAACTACCGTCTCTGACGAATTAAGACACAGACTTTGCCGCAGCGCATGCGCCAAATGCAATGTGCCACATTGCTTGCGGCACTGCAGCAGCAGAAGGCGCAACACCGAAGGAAAATATCCATGGGATGATTGCGTCGTGCAAAGGCAGCTGGCCTTTGACACAGGCACAGGACCCCGCTCGAAAGGGTTCACAACGTCCGCCGAGAAGTGCAAGTATTTGCGAAGGCCGTGGCGGGCCGCAAGGAGAACCTCGTGGCACAGGAGGGTATGGCGCCGACGGCGGCCGATACGTTTCCCAAGCTGCTGATTTGGCATGCGCGAGTTCGGCCGGACCACCCAGCTTTGCGTGAGAAAGATCTGGGCGTCTGGCAAACCTGGAGTTGGTCGCAGTTGGCGACCGAAGTGCGCCTGCTCGCCGGCGCACTGCATACGCAAGGGGTAGTGCGCGGCGATCACGTAGCGATCATTGGCGAAAACCGCCCACGCTTGTATGCGGCCATGCTGGCCAGCCAAGCCTTGGGCGCAGTTGCAGTGCCAATGTACCAGGACGCAACTGCGCCGCAGATGGTGCACGTGTTCCAAGATGCGCAGATCGCCTACGCGATCGTCGAAGACCAAGAGCAAGTCGACAAGATGCTCGAAGTGCGCGAGCAGTGTCCGGAGCTGGCGCACATCGTTTTTGATGATCCGCGGGGACTGCGCAACTACGACCAGCACGGGCTCGTATCGTATGAGCAGCTGCGCGAGCGCGGCATTGAATTTGCGGCCGCCAATCCGCAGTTCTTCGACGAGCAGCTAGCGTTGGGAGTTGCGAGCGACACCGCGGCGTTGTTTTATACCTCGGGGACCACGGGGCGGCCCAAAGGCGTCGTTCAAACTTATGCGGCATTGATCGACCGGGTGCGTGCCGCAACCGAATTCGACCAACTGGGCCCCGATGAGGACGTACTGGCCTACCTGCCACTGGCCTGGATCGGACAGAACATCTTCTCGTATGCGCAGGCCTTGTATACCGGCTACACGGTGAACTGCCCCGAGTCACCCTCGACCGTTTCCAACGACATGCGCGAGATAGGCCCTACCTATTATTTTGCCCCGCCACGGGTCTTTGAGGGCATGCTGACGCAAGTGATGATTCGCATGGAAGACGCCGGCCGCGTCAAGCGCAAGCTTTTCGAGCATTTCATGCAATTCGGACGCCGCATAGGCGGTCGAATCCTAGATCAGAAGCCCGTCAGCGCGCTTTGGCGCCTGTGGTATGCGCTGGGCGACATACTTATCTACGGACCCATACGAAACCAGCTCGGTCTGAGCCGCGTGAAGGTCGCGTACACGGCCGGGGAGGCGATCGGACCTGACCTTTTTAGCTTTTACCGCTCGCTGGGGGTGAACCTCAAGCAGCTGTATGGCTCAACCGAAACCGCAGTGTTCGTTTGCATGCAACCCGACGGGCAGGTTCGTGCTGACTCGGTCGGACCTCCGGCCGCGGGAGTTGAGCTGCGTATCGCCGACAACGGTGAGGTGCTGGTACGCAGCCCGGGGCTGCTGAAGGAATACCACCACAACCCTGAAGCTACGGCCGACGTGCTCGACGCCGAGGGCTGGTTTCATACGGGCGATGCCGGGCTGCTCGATGCCGATGGGCATTTGCGCATCATCGATCGCGCGGCCGACGTCGGCCGCTTGGCCGACGGCACGCTGTTTGCGCCCAAGTACATCGAGAACAAGCTCAAATTCTTTCCTCAAATCAAGGAAGCGGTCGCATTTGGCGATGGCCGCGCGCAGGTGTGCGCGTTTGTCAACATCGATTTTGAGGCGGTTGGCAACTGGGCGGAGCGCCGCGGATTGCCCTACACGGGTTACGTCGACTTGGCCGGCAAACCCGAGGTGCTGGACCTCGTCGCCGGCTGCGTGGACAAGGTCAATGCAGACTTGGCGGCCGATCCGCTGCTGGCCAATTCACAGATCCATCGCTTTTTGGTGCTGCACAAGGAGCTCGATCCTGACGATGACGAACTTACGCGAACTCGCAAAGTGCGCAGGCGCTTTATCGCCCAAAAGTACCAAGTGCTCGTTGATGCCCTGTACGGCGGGCGTGCCTCACAGTACGTAGAGACGGAAGTGCGTTTCGAGGACGGCCGCGTCGGCAAAGTTGCCGCAACGTTGCAATTGCGCACAGCCCGGACTTTTTCACCCGTTGCGCGAGCCGCATGATTGCCTTCTGCGACCGCCGGCACAACGCCCGCGCCCTGTGCGCGGTCGGAGCCTGGGCGCCGTGAGCCGCACGCGACATCACAATGAGTCGGCCTTGCTCAAAGTCGAGCGCGCGTCGCTCACCTTCGGGGGCGTAAAGGCGTTGACCGACATCAGCTTTGACGTGCGCGAGCACGAAATACGGGCAATTATTGGCCCCAACGGCGCCGGCAAGAGCTCGTTGCTCAATCTCATCAACGGCGTGTACGCGCCGGTCGCTGGCTCTATCAGCTACCGCGGTCAGGTGCGATCGCGGATGCACCCACACGAAGCGGCACGCATGGGTATCGCACGCACCTTTCAGAGCTTGGCGCTCTTTAAGGGCATGAGTGTGCTCGACAACATCATGACGGGTCGAACCCTGAAAATGCGCTCCGGACTGTTAGCGCAGGCACTGCGCATCGGTCCTGCGGCACGCGAGGAAATTGCCCACCGCAAAGTGGTCGAACGCATCATCGATTTTCTCGAAATCCAGGCCTATCGGCGCCAGGCTGTGGGCACACTGTCCTATGGACTACAAAAGCGTGTCGACTTGGGCCGCGCGCTTGCGCTTGAGCCCGAGCTGCTGCTGCTCGACGAGCCGATGGCGGGGATGAACCTGGAGGAAAAGCAGGACATGTGCAGCTTCATTCTGGATGTGAATGAGGAATTTGGCACCACCATCGTGCTAATCGAACATGATATGAGCGTCGTTATGGATATCTCCGACCGGGTTTTGGTGCTCGATTACGGACGCAAGATCGGTGACGGAACGCCCGACGAAGTGCGTGCCGACCAAAATGTCATCAATGCCTACCTGGGGCTTGCGCACTAAGTGGCGCAACGCAAACGAGACGACCGTGCCAACAAAACCGTCCCGACTTCAGCAACTGCGCCACGCTTGGCCCGTCGTGGTGCTCGCAACGCTGCTCGTGGTGGGCCTGGCCGCGCCACTGGTCTTTCACGCGTCGACCGTGGGCTTCTTTCTGGAAGTGCTGTTGGGTGGTCTGATGGCCGGCGTGCTGTATTCCCTCGTCGCGCTGGGGTTCGTTTTGATCTACAAGGCCTCGGGTGTGTTTAATTTCGCGCAAGGCGCGATGGTTTTGTTCGCCGCGCTCGCAACGGCCCGGCTGGCTGAACATATGCCCCTAGTGCTGGCAGCCGTTGTGTCCTTCGCGCTGATGGTCGCCCTGGCCTGGCTTGTGGAGCGTCTGGTGCTGCGGCCACTGGTAAATCAAAGCGCCGTGGCGCTTCTTCTGGCGACCTTGGGGATCAGCTTTTTTCTCGAAGGCTTCGGCCAAGCGATATGGGGCAACGACATATACAGCATCGACCTAGGATTGCCCAAGGAGCCGATGATTCTTGCGGCGCAGCTCTTTGAGGGCGGTATCTTGGTGAGTCGCGATGACCTCGTCGCTGCAAGCATAGTAGCCGCGCTGGTGCTCCTCCTCGGCTTGTTTTTCCAGAAGACGGCAACGGGCCGAGCGTTGCGCGCCGTTGCTGACGACCACCTTGCGGCCCAGTCAATTGGCATCCCGCTAAACCATATCTGGGTCATCGTATGGTCGGTCGCCGGTTTTGTCGCGCTTGTCGCGGGACTCGTGTGGGGATCGAAGCTGGGAGTGCAGTTTTCGCTGTCGCAAATCGCACTCAAGGCACTACCCGTGGCAATCCTCGGCGGACTGACCTCGATACCGGGCGCGATTTTGGGCGGCTTGATCATTGGCGTTGGCGAAAAATTTGCCGAAGTGTTTCTGGGTCAAGCGCTGGCGCATTGGTTTGCGCTCTCCGGTGGCGGCATTGAGAACTGGTTTGCCTATGTGCTGGTGCTTGCCTTTTTGCTGGTGCGGCCCGAAGGACTATTTGGCGAGCGCCATATCGACCGTGTCTGACTAATCTTCCATCCCCATGCTGTACCGCGAAAACGGCCAGTTCAAGACCAGCTACAGCGCCGATCAGCAGCTGCTGCCGATTGCGCAGGACCGCTGGTTCATGGTCGGTCTGGTTACGCTTTGCTTTCTGGCGGTGCCGCTGCTTGCCGGTGACTACGCATTGCGCGCCTTGATTATCCCGTTTTTGATTTTGACCATTGCCGCCATCGGTTTGAACATACTCGTCGGTTACTGCGGGCAGATCTCGCTAGGAAGTGCGGGCTTCATGGGAGTAGGTGCGTACGTGGCCTATAACCTCACGGTGCGAATGCCGCAGCTCAATATGCTGTTGGTGCTGCTGCTTTCAGGCAGCAGTGCCGCTTTGGTCGGCAGCGCCTTTGGGATTCCGAGCCTGCGCATCAAGGGGCTGTATCTGGCGGTTGCCACGTTGGCGGCGCAATTTTTTCTCGATTGGGCCTTTGTGCGCATACCCTGGTTTACCGTGGGGTCGACCTCAGGATCGGTTTCGACCAAGCCCATCGAACTGTTCGGCTGGATCGTCGAACGTCCGGTCGACAAATACCTGTTTGTGCTGGGCGTGCTGTTCGTGTTAACACTTGCGGCAAAGAACCTGACGCGCTCGCACATCGGGCGCGCCTGGATGGCCACGCGCGACATGGACGTAGCCGCCGAAGTAATTGGAATCCGCCCCGTCGTTGCCAAGTTAAGTGCCTTTGCAGTGAGCTCGTTTTACGCCGGTATCGCGGGCGCACTCTGGGGATTTGTGCACCTGGGTTCCTGGGAGCCCTTGGCCTTTGATGTGGGCATGTCATTTAACGTTTTATTCATGATCATTATCGGCGGCCTGGGCTCCATGCTTGGCAGTTACTTCGGAGCGGGCTTTTTCGTCCTGCTGCCGGTACTGCTAAATCGCATACCCGAAATGCTCGGAATCGATGTGTCAACGGCGATGAAATCCCACATGGAGGCGATGATTTTCGGGGGCCTGATCGTATTGTTTCTTGCCATTGAGCCGCGCGGGCTTGCGCGTCTGTGGGCAATCGGCAAAGAAAAACTGCGCATCTGGCCGTTTCCTCATTAAGCTTCGCGCTCTGGCTGGGCGATTTGAAAACAAGGAGACCAAAATGAAAACGACAAAACTAAAGTGGATCGGTACCGTTGTCGCGGGCGCCTGCGCCGCGGGCTTAACGGTTTGCGCCGCAGCCGCAGATACCGGCGTCGTCAAAGAGCAGTTCATGCCACTGCTGGTCTATCGTACCGGCGCCTACGCGCCCAACGGCACGCCGTGGGCCAACGCCAAGCAGGACTATTTGAAACTGATCAATGCGCGCGACGGCGGTGTCAACGGCGTCAAGCTTGTCTACGAGGAATGCGAGACCGCGTACTCTGCCGATCGGGGTGTCGAGTGTTACGAGCGCCTAAAGAGCAAAGGTCCGACGGGAGCTGCGCTGTTTGACCCGCAATCGACCGGAATTACTTTCGCGCTTACCGAGCGCGCACCGGTGGACAAGATTCCCATGTTGACCGTGGGTTACGGTCGCTCCGAGTCGCAAGACGGTGAAATCTTCAAGTGGAACTTTCCGCTGCTTGGCACCTACTGGACTGCGTCCGATATTTTGGTGCAGTACATCGCCAAGCGAGAAGGCGGGTTTGACCACCTGAACGGCAAGAAGATCGCATTGGTCTTCCATGACTCGCCCTACGGCAAGGAGCCAATTCCCTTGCTCGAAGAGCGCGCACGCATGCATGGCTTTGAACTGCTCAAGATCCCCGTATCGCCAGCGTCGATGGTGGAACAAAAAGCCGTCTGGTTACAGGTCCGCCAGTTGCGGCCCGATTACGTGCTGCTATGGGGGTGGGGAGTGATGAACTCTGCGGCCCTGAAAGAAGCCCAGGAAACGGCGTTTCCGCGCGACCACATGCTGGGGGTGTGGTGGTCCGGTGCCGAGCCCGATGTCAAGGATGTGGGCGAGGGCGCGAAGGGATACAGCGCGCTTACGATCCAATATGGAGCGGGTTTGAGCAAGGTGCAAAACGACATCCTCAAATACGTGCACGACAAGGGTCAGGGTACGGGCCCGCGCGAGGAGGTCGGCACCGTGCTCTATAACCGGGGGCTGATCATCGCGATGCTCAGCGTCGAGGCGGTACGTCGTGCGCAGGAGCATTTTGGTAAGGGCAAGCCGATGACCGGGGAGCAGGTTCGCTGGGGACTGGAGAACTTATCGCTCGACCAAAAGAAGCTTGATGCGTTGGGATTTGGCGAGATGCTCAAGCCGATCGCCACCTCATGCTCCAACCACGTTGGGGCTTCTTTTGCTCGCATCCAGACCTGGGACGGAACCAAGTGGGTGCCAGGAGATCTGTACGAGGCAGATCAAAAGATCATCACACCGATGGCACATAAGTTCGCCGACGACTACGGTGCCAAAAATGGCATTACCCGTCGCACACCGCAGGACTGCCAAAGCTAAATAGCAATGCGGGCGGCAATTGCCGCCCGCTTTTTTTTATGAGCGCGCAGCCTGCCACCGCCATACCATCGACCGATGGTGCATCGACTGCACTGCTCACCGTCAACGGCATCGAGGTGATCTATAACCACGTCATATTAGTGCTCAAGGGGGTGTCGCTGACCGTGCCGCGCGGTGGCATCGTTGCCTTGCTGGGTGCCAATGGAGCAGGCAAGACAACTACGCTGCGTGCCGTCTCCAATTTGTTGCGCGGCGAGCGCGGAGAAGTCACCAAGGGCAGCATCGTCTACGATGGCCAACAGATCGAGCGGCTGTCGCCCTACGATCTGGTGCGGCGGGGCGTTGTCCAAGTGATGGAAGGTCGGCGCTGCTTTGCGCACCTGACGATCGAAGAGAATATGCTAACTGGCGCCTATACGGGTTCGGCCCGCGGCGCCTTCCGTGCAAGCAAGTCTGCGCGGCATGGCGCAAACGAGGATTTGCTCGATCGGGTCTACCGCTACTTTCCGCGCCTCAAACACCGGCGCACGAGCTTGGCGGGCTACACCTCGGGAGGCGAGCAGCAGATGTGTGCGATTGGCCGCGCGCTCATGGCGCGCCCATCGATGATTTTGCTCGACGAACCGTCGATGGGCCTGGCACCTCAGGTTGTTGCGGAGATTTTCGGCATTGTTCGCGATCTCAACGAGAAAGAAGGCGTGTCGTTCTTACTGGCCGAACAAAACGCACACATTGCACTGCGCTATGCGCGCCACGGCTACATCCTGGAAAATGGACGTGTCGTGATGGACGGTGATGCAGCCTCACTGGAGAGCAACGAGGACGTGAAGGAGTTTTACTTGGGTCTGTCGCGCGAGGGCCGCAGAAGCTTTCGCGACGCAAAGTTTTACCGGCGCCGCAAGCGCTGGCTCGCCTAGTTCGCCTTTTCTGGAAACAGCGCTTTCATGTCGGACCATTACGATGCGCTCGAGACTCGCGAACCCGCGGCGCGCGAGCGCGATCTGGCATTACGCCTGCCACTGCTGATTGCTTCGGCGTTGCGTGCGCCAGGTTGGAGCAGACACCTGGGTTCCATAGATCCGATGGGTGTCGATTCGCGCGCTGCGCTGGCGCGCTTGCCGCTGTTGCGCAAATCCGCGCTGATCGACATGCAGGCGCAGTCGCCGCCGCTCGCGCAACTCGTACCCGATTCCTTGGCCGATTTTGGGCGGGTTTTCGTCTCGCCCGGCCCAATTCTCGAAGTCGAAGGGCGCCACGAGGATTGCTGGCGCTCGGCGCGCGGCTTGTATGCGGCCGGAGTTCGCGCCGGCGACCTTGTGCTTAACACGTTTTCCTATCATCTGACGCCCGGCGGATTCATTCTGGATGCTGGCGCGCGCGCGCTGGGCTGCACGGTCATCCCGGCGGGTCCTGGCAACACCGAGCAGCAGGTCAAGCTGCTCGCGCAACTTAAGCCCAATACCTACTGCGGCACGCCCGACTTCCTGAAAGTCTTGCTCGACGCCGCCGATCGCGCCGGCGTTGCGAATTCCCTGCGCAAAGCAGCCGTCTCTGGAGCTGCACTTCCCACATCGCTGCAACGGGAGTTCGCATCGCGCGGTGTCGACGCCTATCAGATGTACGCGACGGCCGACCTGGGACTGGTGGCCTACGAAACGCCAGCGCGCGAAGCGCTCGTGGTTGCCGAAGACGTGCTTTTGGAGATCGTGCGTCCGGGCACGGGTGATCCGGTCGCCGATGGCGAGGTCGGGGAAGTAGTGGTCACGTCCTTTGACTACAACCGACCCTGGATCCGGCTGGCCCTAGGCGATCTATCGGCGGTCGCCCCGGGCATTTCGCCCTGTGGGCGCACGAATCAGCGTATACGCGGCTGGCTGGGTCGGGCGGACCAAACGACAAAAATCAAAGGCATGTTCGTTCGCCCCGAGCAAATCGCCGAACTCTTGCGGCAGCATCCGGAAGTCGAGCGTGCGCGCCTTATCGTCACGCGCGCGGACGAAGTCGATGTTGCGACTTTGCGCATCGAGGCTGCGGTGTCGCCGGGCCTGCAAACGCGGCTCGCCGATGCTTTTCGCTCGATTACCAAGATTGGCGGAGAAGTCGAGTTCGTTGGCCGCGGTACGTTGCCAAACGACGGCAAAGTGATCGAGGATGCACGTCCCGTGCAATCCGCAAATTAGCCTGTCAGGGACGCTTTTTCCCCCGCGTTAAAGTGCATCGGCGCACGCGCCTCGCTTTGGCTGCTTCGCCCAGATGGTGGCCGCCCCAGTCCCAGCGCCTCCTTTAGCGCCCAGATTCTGCTTCTGCCGACCGGCACGCGCGGCGAATTGTGACCGTCCATCACGACAATGTAGTTCTCACCCTCGCGCTCGATGGTCTTGGCGTGTCGAAGATTGATAAAGTAACTGCGGTGCGTGCGCAAAAAAAAGTTTTGATCCAGTCGCCCCTCAAGGTCACCGAGCGATAAATTGCAGAAATACTGCTGATCGCGTGTGTGTACCGTCGTGTAGTGCGCCTCCGATTGCATCCATACGACCTCATCGAGCGAGAGCAGCAGCACGCGGTTGTGCAGGAGCACGGGCAGCTTTACAAGCTGTCGGGGACGGCTCGACCGCTCCGGCAGGTCGCCAAAATTTTCCGCTTGCGTCGTGATGTCGGTTAGGTCGTAAAACACCAGGCACGAACCCACCAGCGCGCCGTGCCCCATCAGCTTGGTGACCTTGATCAGCAACACCCGGTCGGGTATCGAGATCATCATCGTCATCGGCGGCGGCGAATCCATCGGACAGCGCGCGGCCTTCTCGGCCGAGTCCAGCAGGAGCTGGATTTTGTCGCGGCTTTTTTCCGGGTGAAACTGCAGTACTTCACGCCCGATCGGATCGCCTTGAATGTCGCCAAGGACACGATGGGCGACTGCATTCATCCCGGCGATGCGATTGTCCGCATCTAGCATGACGACGCCGGGATCGAACTTTTGCAGCTTGTAGTAAAAGCTCTCCATTGGCTCTCTACTCTATGCCTTTTGCGCCCTCGGGTGTGCCCTCTTTGCGCGCGCGCGTGCAACCATAGCCAAGACGCGCGCTGCAGCTCAGAACTTGTTAAGCCACTAGGGTTGTTTTCGCGTCTGCTCCGCTTTTCGTGCAGCAGGCCTGCAGTTCGTGCGCCAAGCGCCTACTTCCGTGAAATTGTGCACGACAGCAAGCTAGCGGCAAAAGATACTTTGATTGATTTATCTGTCCTATGTAGCAATGCGCCTGTCGCACGCCTGTGCGGTTCGATTCTCTTGCCGTAGCCGACCATAGGAGGAAGTGTGATTCCACGACCCTTTGAATACCACGCGCCGGCCAATTTGCCCGACGCGCTTTCCTTGCTGCAACGCTACGGCGAGCAAGCAAAGTTACTGGCGGGTGGGCACAGCCTGCTGCCAATGATGAAACTGCGCTTTGCCGCTCCGGGCCACTTGATCGATTTGGGCAAGATCGGAGAGCTCAGGGGAATCCGGCAGGTAGGCTCGGAAATCCACATTGGTGCCATGACGACCGAAAATGAGTTGATCTGGTCGCCTCTTTTAGCCGAGAAAATTCCCCTGCTCGCGGAAGGCGCGGGGCTCATATCGGATCCGCAAGTTCGCTACAAAGGCACCATGGGTGGCGACATCGCGCATGGCGACCCAGCTAACGACCACCCGGCGCTGATGCTCGCGTTGGATGCGAGCTTCGCGCTGCGCAGTCCGATGGGCGAGCGCATCGTCCCGGCGGATGGCTTTTTTGTTGGACCGTTCGCCACGCAGATGGAGCCGGGGGAAGTGCTCACGCGCATTCAGATTCCGGTTCCCAGTGCAGGCACCGGCTGGTGCTACGCAAAATTAAAGCGCAAGACCGGGGACTATGCCGCCGCGGCAGCTGCCGCACTGCTTCGCGTCCAAGCCGGGCGCGTCGCGTTTGCTCGTTTGGCCCTTACCAATGTCGGCCCGATCCCCCTGAAGGTGCGCGCGGCTGAGCAATATCTGCAGGGCCGAGCGCTGGATGATGCGGCAATCAACGAAGCCGCGCGGCTTGCAATGAGTATTTGCGAACCGACTCAGGACCAGCGCGGGGACGTCGCCTACAAGACGGCGATGGCCGGGGAGATGACCCAGCGGGCGCTGCGCACGGCGCACTCGCGCAGCCAATAAGCAAAAACGGTCAACACCGTCAGGAGCCCAACATGGCAATCTCACAGAACGTATCGTTCACGCTCAACGGCAAAGCCGTGCAAGTAATGGTCGAACCGCGCGAGCTGCTCATCCACACGCTGCGCGAAAAACTGCATCACACCGGTCCACACATCGGCTGCGAAACTTCGCACTGCGGGGCCTGCACGGTCGACATCGATGCCATGTCCGTAAAGTCCTGCACCGTGCTCACCGTGCAGTGCCAGGGCGCCGACGTTCTGACTATTGAAGGCTTGGAGCGAAACGGCCAACTCCACGCGCTGCAGGAAGCCTTTAGCCAGGACCACGCCCTGCAGTGTGGCTACTGTACGCCAGGCATGATCACGCGGGCATATCGGCTGCTGCAGGAGAATCCCAACCCCTCGGAGCAGGAGATCCGCTACTGGATGGCGGGCAACCTGTGCCGATGCACGGGTTATCAAAACATCGTCAAGGCGGTGCAGTCCGCGGCGCAAAAGCTCGCGGCGCAGCCCGCCTAGGC
This sequence comes from uncultured Burkholderiaceae bacterium, assembly GCA_964608115.1. Classification (GTDB taxonomy): domain Bacteria; phylum Pseudomonadota; class Gammaproteobacteria; order Burkholderiales; family Burkholderiaceae_F; genus GJ-E10. Next base: position 37,507 of record CAZSOI010000040.1, read on the forward strand.
CACGTTGCGCCAATTTCATAGCGCGCATTGCCAGCCAGATCAACGTCTCTAACCCGGGAGATTGCCACATGCCTGATACCAACGTCGTTGCGCGCGAGCGCCAAGACAAGCTGCAGGGAATGGGGTGCTCGCGCAAGCGCAAGGAGGACGCTCGTTTCATTCGCGGCCAAGGAAGCTTCGTTGACGATATTCAGCTGCCCGGAATGCTCTTTGGAGCCATGGTGCGCAGCCCCTACGCGCACGCGCGCATCAAATCGATCAACAAGGCCAAGGCGCTCGCGGTGCCGGGTGTTGTTGCCGTGCTGACCGCCGATGATCTAAAGCCGGTGAACCTCGCGTGGATGCCGACGCTCGGAGGCGACGTTCAGGCGGTACTCGCTGACAAAAAGGTCTGCTTCCAGTACCAGGAAGTCGCGTTTGTCATCGCAAACGACCGCTATGCCGCGGCCGACGGTGTCGAAGCAGTAGAGGTGGAGTACGAGGAGTTGCCCGCAATCGTCGATCCGCGTCGGGCGATGGATAGAAATGCCCCGATCATCCGGGAGGACATCGCAGATAAGCCCGAAGTGGGCCACGGTCCGCGCACGCACCCCAATCATATCTTCACCTGGGAGGCGGGCGACAAGGGCGGTACCGACGCGGCCTTTGACAAGGCCCCCGTAATCGTCCGGCAAGAAATTCTGAATCCTCGCGTACACCCTTGCCCGCTGGAAACCTGCGGCTGTGTCGCCTCATTTAACAAACCCACGGGGCAGTTGACGGTGTACATGACTTCCCAGGCACCGCACCTCGTACGAACCGTCGCGTCCATGCTCTCGGGCGTTGCAGAGAGCAAGATCCGTATCGTAGGTGGCGATATTGGCGGGGGCTTTGGCAACAAGGTGCCGGTCTACCCGGGTTATGTCGCCGCCATCGTGGCCAGCATCGTGACGGGAGTACCGATCAAGTGGATCGAGTCGCGCATCGAAAACATCTCGACCACGGGATTTGCCCGCGACTACCACTGCGTGGGTGAGCTCGCGGCCGATAGGGACGGACGGATACGAGCGCTTCGGTTTCGGGCCCTTGCCGACCACGGCGCCTTTAATGCCCACGTTTCGGCGACAAAATTTCCCGCGGGCCTTTTTAGCATCTGCACAGGCTCCTACGACATCCCCAAGGCGTATTGCCGGGTCGATGCCGTCTACACGAATAAGGCGCCCGGTGGGGTGGCCTACCGCTGCTCGCTGCGGGTCACGGAGGCGGTGTACCTCATCGAGCGAATGATCGACGTGCTGGCGCAGAAAGTCGGAGTGGATAAGGCCGAAATTCGTCGGCGCAACTTCGTCAGGGCCGAACAGTTCCCGTATACCACCGCCTTTGGCTGGACGCTCGACAGCGGCAATTATCAGCGCGCACTCGAGAAGGTTCTGACGGCAGTGGACTACGATGGTCTACGCCGTGAACAAGCGCAAAAGCGCGCCCGCGGGGAACTGATGGGCATCGGCATATCGACGTTTACGGAAATCGTCGGCGCCGGACCAACCAAGGCCTGCGACATTCTTGGCATAGGCCTTTTTGACAGCTGCGAGATCCGTGTGCACCCCACGGGCAGCGTCATCGCTCGATTAGGCACGATGAGCCAGGGTCAGGGTCATGCAACGACGTACGCACAGATCATTGCCACCGAGCTTGGCCTGCCCTCGGAGGACATTCAAATCGAGGAGGGCGATACGGACAAGGCACCGTACGGCGCCGGCACCTGGGGCTCGCGCTCCACGCCGGTTGCCGGTGCCGCGGCAGCGCGCGCCACCCGCAAGATCATGGACAAAGCCAAGAAGATTGCCGCCCACCTATTGGAGGTCGGCGTAGGCGATCTGGAGTGGGAGGTTGACCGCTTCAAGGTCAAGGGCAATCCCAGCGCGACAAAGACCATGAAGGAAATATGCATGGCCGCGCACGGTAGCAATCTGCCAGCGGGCATGGAGCAGGGCCTGAACGCCGTAGAGTATTACGACCCGCCCAACCTGACCTTTCCTTTTGGCGCTTACGTTTGTGTCGTCGATATCGACCGCTTCACGGGGGAGACCAAGGTACGGCGCTTTTACGCACTGGACGACTGCGGCACGCGCATCAACCCGATGATCATCGAAGGTCAGATCCACGGCGGGCTGACGGAAGCCTTCGCGGTAGCAATGGGTCAGTCGGTTCCCTTTGACGAAAGTGGCAATCACCTGGGCAACAGCTTCATGGATTATTTCGTGCCCACCGCGATGGAAACACCGAAATGGGAAACGGATTCCACGGTAACTCCGTCGCCGCACCACCCGATCGGTGCCAAAGGCGTGGCCGAATCGCCCCATGTGGGTGGCATACCGTGTTTTTCAAACGCTGTCATCGATGCCTTTGCGCATCTGGGGGTCACACACATGGACATGCCGCATACCTCGTATCGCGTATGGCAGCAATGCAACAGCTCGGGTGTCAACAAGCGCTGAGTACCCCGACGCGGGAGCGGCGACATGAAGGTGCAACTGGAACGATCTTTTCCAATGCCGGCGGGCAGCGATGTCGTCTGGCGCATGTTGCAGGACGTTGAGGCCGTCGCCGGATGCATGCCTGGAGCGAAGATCTCCGAGCGCATCGATGCGCGGCACTTTAAGGGGACCGTGAGCGTACGGGCAGGGCCCGCCACATTGCTGTTCCGGGGTGATATCGAGGTATTGGAGGTGGACCCGGCGGCCCGAAGCCTGCGCCTGATGGGCAAGGGCACCGACAGCACTGGGACTTCGGGCGCCTCCATGGACTTGACGGCAAGCGTGCAAGGCGATGGTGCCAGTAGCAATCTTGTGGGCAAAAGCGAGGTCGCCATGAGCGGCAAAGCGGCGGCATTTGGCGGTCGCGTGATGAACTCCGTCGCCGATCAGATTCTGAAGCAGTTCGCGAGCAACTTCGCCGTGCAAGTGACGGCCCTTGCGGGCGCGGGCGCATCAACACAGGCAGTGGGTGCGGGCAAAGCTGCTGGCGCTGTGGCCGCGCCCATGGCGTCCAAAGCTTCGACAGGCGGCCACATTAATGCGTTGGCACTGCTTTGGGCGGTCATCAAGGACTGGTTGCGCGGGCTCTTTGGCAAGAGAGCGGCATGAGTGCGACGAAGTGGCCGCCGCTCAAAGCGGCGCATCCGTTTGGCAACAAGCGCAGGGCCTGACGTGGGCCCTGAGGTAAGTCCCGCTCATGCGTCCATTTGCCGACACCGAGGATCTGATCGGCAGACTTGAGCACGCCGGCTACATCGCCGAGCGCGGCTTGGCCGTGGCGCTCTTGTTAATGGCGCAGCTCCGGCGCCCCTTGCTGGTCGAAGGCGATGCGGGTGTGGGCAAGACCGAGATCGCAAAGGCGTTGGCGACCGCGTATGGCTGCGAGCTCATACGGCTGCAGTGTTACGAAGGCCTAGACGTCAACGCGGCGGTGTATGAGTGGAACTACCAGCGGCAACTGCTGGCTATCAAGATGCGCGAGGCCGAGGAGAGCTCGCTCGCCGAAAAAGAGCGCCACGTTTTTAGCGACGAGTACCTGTTGCAGCGCCCCTTGCTTCAGGCGATCCGTCGGCCCCAGCCCCCGGTGTTGCTCATCGACGAAATCGATCGCGCCGATGAGCAGTTTGAGGCCTACCTACTGGAAGTACTTTCCGACTATCAGGTGAGCATCCCGGAACTTGGCACCGTCCGTGCGGTCAGTATTCCGCACGTCGTGTTGACCTCCAACGGCACCCGGGAGCTAAGCGATGCCCTGCGTCGGCGTTGTCTGTACCACTACCTGGACTACCCGAGCTTCGAGAAGGAACTGCGCATTGTCCTGCGGCGCGTACCGCAAATCGAAGAGCAACTTGCCGGTCAGATCGTGACCTTCGTGCAAAAGCTGCGCACCGAAGAGCTGCAAAAGCGCCCCGGTACGGCCGAGACGCTCGACTGGGCTGCAGCGCTCGTGCAGCTGCGCGTTAGCTCCCTTGATTCGAATCCGGATTTCATCGCCGACACGCTCGCGTGTTTGCTAAAGACCCGCGAAGACCTGGCCGCTGTGCCGCCGAGCGTCTCCGCACGGCTGTTGGCGCAATCGATATGAAGCGGGGGCACGCAATGACCACGACCCCAGAGGCTTCAGAGGCGCGAACTGCGCTCGCGAGGCGGCTGCCCGAGCGAATCGTGGAGTTCGTGCGCCTGATGCGAGCCAACCATTATCGGGTTGGCATCCAAGAGGCCATCGATGCGCTGCAGGTTGCGCAATGCATCGATATCCTTGACGCGCGCCAGCTGCGCTGCGCGCTACGGTCCCTGTTGTGCTCCAATCCAGCAGACTGGAAGGGCTTTGATGCGCTTTTTGAGCGCTACTGGCAACACCAGAGCGCGGGCGCAATCGAGCTCACGGTCGGCGGTCGCATCGAGCGGCTCGAACCTGGAGCAATGCTTGGCCTGCAGATCAAGCCGGTGAGCGCGACCAACAGCCGGCGCGAGGACGCTTGGCGTGAGGCGCTGCGCGTGGGTGCGAGTCCTCACGAGGCCATGACGCGCAGCGACTTTCGGCTTGCGCAGCTGCACGAGAACACCTGGCCGCTCGAGCAATGGATCGAGGCTCTGGCGCGGCGCATGCGCAAGCGGTTGCTGCGGCGACACCATGTCAGCAACCTTGGGCACCGAATCCACGTGCGCCGCACCATCCGACGCAGCCTCACCTACGGCGGATTGCCGCTGGATCTGATCTACCGAGAACGGCGCCGCGAATTACCGCGCCTGGTTCTTATCATCGATGTAAGTCGATCGATGAACGCATATAGCTACTTTTTTCTGCGGTTTGCGCGCGGCATTGTCGATGCCTTTCAAAATACCGATGCGTTTGCCTTTCACACGCGCCTGGTTCACATCGTCGATACCCTGCGAGAGCCCGATCGCCATCGTTTGAAGGAAAAACTCGCCTGGATTGCAGCCGGCTGGGGGGGCGGCACGCGCATCGGCGAGAGTCTGCAGGCATTTAATCGCGAATACGCGCGCCGCCTCGTGGATTCGCATACCTTCGTTTTTATCCTCAGCGACGGCTACGACACGGGTGCACCCGAGCTGCTGGGCGAGCAGTTGCGCCGGCTGCAGCAAAGAGCCAAGCGCATCGTGTGGCTCAACCCGCTTATGGGTCGCACCGACTACGCCCCGATTGCAAGCGGCATGCAGGCTGCATTGCCGTATCTCGATCTGCTGGCGCCAGCGCACAACCTGGAGAGCCTGATGAAGATCGAGCAGATGCTGCTTCGCCTGTAGGAAAAAGCCGCCATGGGATCGCTTGCACCGGCCCAGCATCGGATGGCGCGCGTCATTATCCGGATCCCGTCTGCGGCATGCCGGTCGATGCGACCAAAGTGTGCTTCGCGTTCGATTTCGAGGAGTCGCGGCTTTTCTTTTGCTGCGAGGGTCGCCGCTTGGCGTTCGCGCGCGAGCCTGCGTGTTTCGCCGCTGACCGCGCGGCCTTGCCGCATGCGAGTGCATCGGGGATGCTGATGTGAGCAGCGCTACGACTTGCTTTTCGGCCATCGTGCTGGCAGCCGGCACCTCCGCGCGCATGCGCGGTGCGCACAAACTGTTGTTGCCCATTGACGATGAGCCGCTCATCCGCCGCACCGTTCGTGCGGTGCTCGCCGCCAAGCCGCAAGAGCTGGTCGTCGTGACCGGTTTTCAGGAAGTTGCGATACGCGCTGCTCTCACCGATCTGCCGATCCGAGTGCAGTTCAACCCCTCGTTCGAACAGGGCCAGATGAGCTCCGTGACGGCCGGCGTGCGCGCGCTGACCTTGCCCGCCGATGCAGTCATGGTGTGTCTGGGAGACATGGTCCTGCTAACAGGCGAAGATTATCGGGAGTTGGTCGAGGTTTTTGCGCGGCGCGCCGAACGCTCCATCGTTGTGCCGCGTTTTGAAGGACAGCGCGGCAATCCCGTGCTCATCGATGGCAGGTACTTACCGCAACTGCTTGCAGAACAACGCAATCTGGGCTGTCGCAAGCTCGTCGCGGATTATCCGCAAGAGGTGCTTGCGTACGATGCGCCACACGACCGCTTCGTGGTCGACGTTGACACCCCCGAAGACTATGCGCGAGTTGTGCGCCGAGTCGCATCCCTGCGGCCTCGGACGGCGCAAGGTGGTGCCACATGATGCGCACGGGCGCTGCGGCATGGAGCCGCACTGCCTCTGGCCTGCTCGCCGCCGCGAGCCTGCTAGGTCTGATGGGATGGGCCTGGCGGCTGTCGGCGATAAGCGTTCAGCACGATACGGTGTGGATCGAACTCACGATCTTCGCCACGATCGGTGGCGTTGTGGCACTAGGTTGGCTGCGATCGCCGCGCGTGGCGATAACGGCGCCACAAATCATGTTGCTGCTGGGCGCTGTCGGGATGGTAGCCGGTCTTGCCTACGACGAGCGCTCGGGAGGTTTCACCGCGCTCGTTTCTCTGTGCCAAGCCGGAAGGGGAGACTTTTTTGGCACGATGCGACTGCACTGGCAGCTGCTGCCCGCAATGCATCTTGGAATGATCGCAGGTGGACTGGCGACGGTTCCGCTCTTGCGCACCTTGCGTCGTGGCTGCCGGCGACAGTTTTGCGCGCGCCTGGTACAAAACCTCGCGTGCTCGGCTTGGATGATCGTTGGCATGAGCGCCGGAGTGCTCGGCTTCTCAGAGCTGGCGAACTGGGCCGGGGGACGCAGCCCAACTGCCATGTTAGGTGGCATGTTTGCGGGCATGGTGTGGGGTATGGTCGCTAGCGTCGCTCTGTATCGGCTGTGGTTTGTATTCGTTGCGCCCCGGCTGGGCCAGGAAAACGCGTAGGCGACAGCAGCAACGATGTCGGCTGTTTTTGCACGCATTAGAAGCCTGCAATTTGTCTTACGTTTCCCGGCAGCACATTGCAATTGCAAGGCAAGGGCGGGCCCAAGACGCGGATGGGGGCGCCGGCCAACCAAGTTGCGGCGCCCGCGCTCTTTTTATGAGCAGCCGACAACCATTTGCTGAGCCCATCTTGGCGTTTGCGAGCCTTCTGGCCGCAGCGGTATGAACGCAGCTGGGCAGTGCCCGCTCCGCAGTTGGGCGCACGCATTGCATCACCCCTACAATTGCGGCCTGCGAGGCGCCGATTGCGGATGGCGGATTTCGCGTTTAAGGGTGCGTACTGCCCAAGCCAGTACGCCGAGCTGGCAAGGCCCCAGGCGAATCTTGATACGAGGAGAGCGCGTTGAGCAGCACCCGAGTTCAATCGCCGTCCTGGCTCTTGGCAGACGTGGGCGGCACGAACGTGCGCTTTGCCCTGGCGCAGCCCGCCGCCGTTGTGCCGCTATTAAGCGAGAGCATCCGCGCGTATCGGGTTGCGGATTTCCTCTCCTTGGCCGATGCCGCCCGATCCTATCTACGAACTCTTGCGAGCCGGCCAGAGCATGCGGTGTTCGCGCTCGCTGGCCGAGTGGAAAACGGTCACGTGAAGATGACCAATCATCCTTGGTCGGTATCGGCCGCGCAGCTGCAAAGCGACTTGGCACTGCAATCGGTTCAGCTCATTAATGATTTTGCTGCCATCAGCATGGGGTTACCGCTTTTGCAGCGCGACGATGTAATGGCGCTCGGCCACGGTGCCGATGTGATCTGCCGTCGAGCAAGAGCGCAGACTTTTTGTGTCTTGGGCCCGGGTACCGGTCTGGGAATTTCGGCATTGACGGTCCGCGACGGACGCATCGAAACACTGCAAACCGAGGGTGGGCATGTCGGGTTTGCACCGACTTCGTCGGAGGAAATTGCCATATTGCGCCAACTCATGGACCGCTTCGGCCGCGTATCCATCGAACGGGTGCTTTGCGGTAGCGGACTTGTCAATGTCTACCAGGCCATCTGCGCGACCGACACGATCGAGGCTTCGCCGCTAGCGCCGGAGGAAATCACCGAACGTGCCCGACAGCTGACCGATCCGCCGTGTGTGCGAGCTGTTGAGATGTTCTGCGATATTTTGGGCTCAGTGGCGGGTGACTGTGTATTGAGCTACGGCGCCTGGGACGGTGTCTACTTGGCCGGCGGCATGCTTGCGCCCTTATCGCCGTGGCTACAGCAAGGCAGGTTCCGACTGCGTTTTGACAATAAGGGTCGTTTCGCACAGGCCGTAGGCCGGGTACCCGTGGCCCTTATCACCCATTCGCAGCCCGGGCTGCTGGGAGCGGCCGCATACGCGGTGCTCGCATCCGGAAGATCCCCGTTGCGAAACGTCGATCCCATGCCCAATAAAACATGAGGCAATGACAGGGCTGCTGCGCCACCTGTTCGTGTTAGCCCCGATGTGGGATCCGCCGGCTCGCTCGAGGTAGTTCAATACGGCACCTTTTATTTCTTTTGCAATCGAACTTTGTGATGACGGACACGAATAATTCTTCGAGCGCAGTGGAAGTCGCGACGCCGGTGCGCAGGGTCCATCCCATGGTGGCAACGGCGGCAGTGGCTGTTACCGCGGTGTGTGCAATTGCCGCGGTCCAGTTTCTTTCACCGCAAAATGCGCGCTCGGCGGCGCAACCCGGAGCCGCGGTGCCGGCCTCACCAAGTGCAACTTCGTCGGCGCCCGCGCTACCCACGGGTGCCGCATCGCCAACCGCTTCGGTTTGTCCCGACTGCGGCGAGATCGTCAATATCCGCGCCTCGCGTCAGGAGGGCAGCGGCACCGGCTTGGGGGCCGTTGCCGGGGGTCTGCTGGGCGCCGTGGTGGGACATCAGTTAGGTGCCGGACACGGCAAACAGGCCATGACGGTGGTAGGGGCCGTCGGTGGCGCCGTGGCCGGCAATGAGGTGGAAAAACAATCCAAGGCGCAAACGCTATACCTTGTCGATGTGCGCATGGCCGACGGCTCGGCGCGAACCGTCACGCAGAGCTCGGCGCCAAGTCTTGCCATTGGCACAAAGGTGCGGGTGAGCGGCAACACCATCGTGGCGCGATAGCGCACACCGTAGCATTCAACGATATTGGCGGCCGGAGCCCCACGCGCGCTCCTGGTGCCTGGTCCTCATGTCAGAGGCTAGTGCACGCATGGTCTTAATGGCTTTGTCCAGCCTTCCCTATTGGACTCCGTTACCGCGCGCAAGGCCGTGCACCAGGCATTTCGTGTCTTTTCCGATGCAGTTGCGTTGTGCTCGATGCAAGCGCAATTTACGCGAGGCCACAGCTGCGTCCCAAGCGGTGTAGGCTGGTGAATGGAGCCGCATTTTTTGCCTGGTCGCCCGCTGGCCTAAGCGCAGCACGTAGCGCCCCGGCCGCTAAGGATCGGCGCTATCGATCTTGCCGTGGCAGTCGACCGCGGCTTGCGCCAATTAAGGCAATTGCCCGGTACAAGAGACCAATCACGGCGCACCTGCGGGGTCTTGCCGCCGGATGGCGCTCCAAAACTCGCCCCGGCGAGCGCCTCGCGCGCTTGCATGGTGGCGAGGTTGTACGCAGCATGTGTTTCCTGCGCTAGATTTGAGGCAACGCGCCAATCCGACGCAGCGCCGGCGCCTTGTCCAGACCCAGCGGAGGCAAGAACATGGAGGAGCAATCGCGCAGCATCCTTTGGAAGTCGATCGGCGCGACCGCCGTCGTCCTTATCGTCCTTGCGGCTGCAGGCTACTACTGGTATCAGCGCAACTCCGGAACCGGGACGGTCGCGCCACCCGAGGCGCCCGCGCCCGCCGCCTTGGCACCGGCTCCCGCTCCCAAGGCCGAGTCCGAGTACCTATATCCCATCGATGAGGCCGACTCCGATCACACGACAGCGCTGGATCAAAGCGACGCCAAGCTACTCGATGCGATCGGCCATTTGCAGGGCTGGCCTGCGAGCGCCTTGCGGCTACTGGTGCCAAAGGACCTGGTGCGCCACATCGTGGCGACGGTCGATGGTCTGACGCGCGAGAAGCTCTCGCTTCAGGTGCTTCCTACCCGGCCGGTGAACGGACTGATGCAGATAACCGGTTCGGCCAAGAGCGCCACGATTGCCGCAACTAACGCACAGCGCTATGCGCCCTATATTCAGGCGTTAACCGCGGTGGATACGGCGCAGCTCGGTGCGCTGTATCGGCACTTTTATCCGCTTTTTCAGCAGGCCTATCGCGAGCTTGGCTACCCTAAGGGATACTTCAATGATCGTCTTGTCGAGGTAATCGACGATATGCTGGAGGCGCCCGAACCTAAACCCCCGATCCCCGTCGTTGCGCCGCGCGCGATGTTTCACTACGTCGACCCGGATTTGGAAGCGCTCGACTGCGGGCAAAAAATCCTCGTGCGTGTCGGCGCCGCCAACGAGAGCGCTATCAAGACCAAATTGCGCGAGATTCGCGCGGCCGTCACGGCGCGCTAAGACCGCGCGCCATCCGTGCTACTCGCGAACGCAATCCAGACAGTATTCGATCTGGCCGTTGCGCTCGCGCTTGACCAAACCGTGAATATCGGTTTCAAATCCCGGAAACAGGGCGTTGAACTCGCGCACGAACTTTAAGTAGTTGACGATCTGCGAATTGACCCGTTCGCCGGGGATCAGCAACGGAATGCCCGGCGGGTAGGGAGTGAGCAACACGCCGCACACGCGTCCTGCGATTTCGTCAATCGGCACGCGATCGATGTCGTTGTGGGCCATGCGCGCGTACGCCTTGGCCGGGATCATCACCGGCTCCATGTCGGACGTGTACATTTCCGTCGTCAGTCGCGCAATGTCGCTGGCGCGATAAATCGAGTGGATCGCCTGGCACAGGTCGCGAAGCCCCAGGGTTTCGTAGCGTGGCTGCGCGCGCAAAAATTCGGGCATGACTCGCCACAACGGGTGATTGTTGTCGTAGTCATCTTTGAACTGTTGCAACTCCGTCACCAGAGTATTCCAGCGACCCTTGGTGATTCCGATCGTGAACATGATGAAAAACGAGTACAAGCCCGTTTTCTCGACGACAATGCCGTGCTCGGTCAGGTATTTGGTCAATACCGCTGCCGGTATGCCGGTTGCGTCAAATGATCCGTCCACATCAAGGCCCGGCGTGATAATGGTGGCCTTGATCGGGTCGAGCAGATTAAAGCCCGGCTCGAGTTCACCAAATCCGTGCCAACGCTCCCCGGCGCGCAGCATCCAGTAATCGCGCTGCGGCTGGCCTTCGGGCAGCGGGGCCTCCGGCCCCCAGACCTGGAACCACCACGAATCGCCGTACTCGGCATCGATCTTGCGCATCGCGCGGCGAAAATCCAGCGCTTCGGTCAATGACTCTTCCACCAGCGCGGGGCCTCCCGGGGGCTCCATCATTGCCGCTGCCACGTCGCACGACGCGATGATCGCGTACTGGGGCGAGGTCGACGTGTGCATCATGTATGCCTCGTTAAAGGTCCATCGATCGAGGCTTTCGCTTTGCGAATTCTGGATCAGGATCTGCGAGGCCTGCGAAAGGCCTGCGAGCAGCTTGTGCACGGATTGGGTTGAGAAGACCATGGTGTTACGGGGCCGTGTGCGCGGCGAACCAACACCGCCAATGGCATGCATGTGGCGGTAAAAATTGTGAAAGGCAGCGTGCGGCAGCCAGGCTTCGTCAAATAGGAAGGAATCGACTTTGCCATCGAGCAGGGATTTGATCGTCTCGACGTTATAGACAATGCCGTCATAGGTGCTCTGCGTGATGGTCAGCACGCGCGGCTTGCCTTCGTCGCCGCGCACGAGGGGATGTTCACGAATTCGGGCCTCGACGGTTTCCCAGCGAAATTCCTCGAGCGGAATCGGCCCGATGATGCCGTAGTGGTTGCGCGTGGGCTTGAGAAATACGGGTATCGCCCCCGTCACCGTGATTGCATGCAGCACGGACTTGTGGCAATTGCGGTCGACGACCACCACGTCGCCGGGTGCCACGATGTAATTCCAGACGATTTTGTTGGATGTCGAAGTGCCGTTGGTGACGAAAAACAGGTGATCGGCGCCAAAGATGCGCGCGGCATTGCGCTCGGCGGCTGCAACCGGACCGGTGTGATCGAGCAATTGTCCGAGTTCGTCCACCGCGTTGCATACGTCGGCACGCAGGAGATTTTCGCCAAAGAACTGGTGAAACATGCGGCCCACGGGACTTTTGAGAAACGCCACGCCCCCCGAGTGACCCGGGCAATGCCAGGAATACGAGCTGTCCTGCGCATACTGGGTCAGCGCGCGGAAAAACGGTGGCGCCAGGCCGTCAAGATAGGAGCGTGCCTCGCGCGCGATGTAGCGCGCGACAAATTCAGGCGTGTCCTCGTGCATGTGGATGAAGCCGTGCAACTCGCGCAAGATATCGTTGGGCAGATGGCGCGAGGTGCGCGTCTCGCCGTACAGAAATATCGGAATGTCCGCGTTGCGGAACCGGATTTCCTCGAGAAACGCGCGCAAGTCAGCAACAATCGGGCTGCCTTCGGTCGCGGGCAACTCCTCGTCGTCCACCGACAAGATAAACGCCGAGGCGCGGCTGTGCTGCTGAGCAAAACCACTGACATCGCTAAAGCTCGTTGCGCCGATGATCTCCACGCCTTCCTCCTCGAGCGCGCGCGTTAAGGCGCGGATGCCCACACCGCTGGCATTTTCCGAGCGGAAGTCCTCGTCGATTACGACGATGGGGAAGTGAAAGCGCATGGTCATAGCAGTTCGGAATCTTCTGTGAGGGTGCCACGCTGACACCGTCACGGGATGCAAAGTTCGAGGACCCGGACTGTATACGATTGCGGGCACGAGCGTGCGCGATTTTCGGCGCCGCGCCGCTGCATGCGCCCTGCGTGCCTACGTCGGGTAGCCCGTCGGATTGGCCTGCTGCCAGGCCCAGGCGTCGCGGCACATCTCGTCGATCGAGCGCCGCGCATGCCACCCCAGTTCGCGCTGTGCTCGGCCCGGATCGGCCCAGCAGCTGGCGACGTCTCCTGGCCGTCGTGGCGCCACCACGTAGGGTACGCGCCGGCCCGACGCGCGCTCGAAGGCACGTACCGCCTCCATAACGCTGTGCCCGCGACCCGTACCCAAGTTGTAGATACGCGTACCCCTCTGGCCATGGCAGTGGCGCAAGGCCGCAATGTGCCCGTCCGCCAGATCGAGCACGTGGATGAAGTCGCGTACGCCCGTGCCGTCAGCGGTCGGGTAATCGTTGCCAAAGACGGTCAGATGCTCGCGCAAACCGACGGCAACTTGCGCGATATAGGGCATCAGATTATTTGGGACACCCTGCGGATCCTCGCCCAACAAGCCGCTGGGATGGCCGCCGACCGGATTGAAGTAGCGCAGCAGCGTCACCGACCAGTCGGGCTCGGCCAATGCCAAGTCTTGCAGTATCTGTTCGACCATGAGTTTGGTGCGGCCATATGGGTTGGTCGCAGCCGTAGGAGCCAGCTCGGATATCGGCATGCTTTGAGCGTCGCCGTAGACAGTGGCCGAGGAGCTAAAGACAAAGGTGCGCACTCCCGCAGCGCGCAGCGCACTAACCAGCACCAAGGCTCCATGCACGTTGTTCTCGTAATACTGCAGCGGCAGCTGCACCGACTCGCCCACGGCCTTGAGTCCGGCAAAGTGAATGACGGCATCGATGCGGTGGCGCTGCAGCAGCGCCTCAAGGCAGGCGCGGTCGCGCACGTCACCTCGGACAAACGGTGGGCGCACTCCGGTTACCGCCTCAATGCGCGCAAGCACTGCGGCCTTGCTGTTGACGAGGTTGTCGAGAATGACGGGGTGCTCGCCCGCCTCGATCAGGCGAACACAAGTCAAGCTGCCGATGTAGCCGGTACCACCGGTGAGCAAAATGTTCATCTTTGTGTGCTGTTCGATGATGCAAGGATCGCGCGCCAGGCGCATTGTGCACGCCCAAACCCGAAGGCGTCGCATGCGGGAGAAGATCGCAGGGCTTTGGCGCCGCATTTGATTGCATTGCCATTGCTGGCGTGCTCAGAGCTTGCCAATTGCTGGCATAAAAAAAGATGCGCTTTGTCCTCAAGTTCCAGCGTTTGGGGCCGTTGAGCAAGAAAGTAGCTGCTCAAAACCCTGCCCAAAACCGTCGCAGGCACTGCCATGCCCGATTCTGGCCCGCTGCAAACTCACCAAGGCGCCGCAAATTGCGCCTCTTTTGAAGAAACTATCGGTGAAATACCGATAGTAAGCGCTAACATATCAGATAGTGTCTCAAACTGCCTTGCTGCCCCGCCGCGTGACGTCGGGCGCATGCTGGAGCGATACGGCTCGGCGCTTCCGCGTTACCTGGATGCGCAACGCCTGCGTGAAATTCGCAGCTCCCACGAGCGTTGGCCCATGTTGCGGCCCCTGGGCGCGGCCAACGACAGCCGCGGCTCGTGATGAACGCCCCGAGCGTGACACAAAGCATGTTTCGACGGCCCCTGCAGTCCTCGCTGGGCGCGTTTTTGGGCCGTCACTTGACTCTTGCGCCGCTGCGCTCGGGTTGGGCCGCCACAGTGCCGATCGCGGATTTGCCCGGCGGCATTGGCGTGCTGCCCAGCGGCGAGCTGAGCCTTGTGCTTGCTCAAGACGAAGGCACTCGCGCGAACTTGCTGCGCTTGGTACTTGGCAGCGCATTGCCACGGCGACGCGTGACTTGGATCTGCGCCGCAGGCAAGGCACCACAGGGCTTAACCAGTGAGGTGCACAGCGCCGCGCTGCGCCGACAGCTCTTAGCCTTTACCTGGACGCAAGAGGCCGCAACCCAGGTGCGCCAACTCGGGGCCACGCAATTGCTGCGCGAACTGGAGCTGGCGGGCACGCGCCCGCACGATCTGCTGGTGCTTGACGCCCTGGATCCTTGGTTGGGACAAGTGCCCGAGGACTCGCCTTTGGAGGCCCTCGTCGAAGAGGCAATGGGCTGCCTGCAGCGCCTGGCAAAGGCCCACCGAGGCCCTGTGCTCGCGCTGGCTCCATCGCATATTCGCGGCCAAAGCCTGTTGCCGCTACTTGCGCACGTAGGCCCTGCCCAAATTAGCGTGCTCGATCTGGCCTCGATGCAACCGCATCTGAGCGTTCTGCGCTGGCGTTCGGCGCATGGCCTTCGCGCGGGCAAAGACGGCGTCTGCTTTGCGCTGCAGCTTGGCACAGATGGCCACTGGCACTGCCGCGAGCGAAAAAGCGCCGACATGCAGCCGCTGCTGGTCTCCAGCGACGCGCAAACGACGCATGTTCAGCGCAGTGTGATGCTCGACGCGTCGGCAACGCCCGCAACCTGGCGCGTGCACGCCAATCTGGATTCGCTGTTAGAGGCGGCCCGCAACGCGGTGGCCGCCACACTCGTACTGGCGCATGAAACTCCGCAGGACGTCGTGGCTCTGGCCGACGCGGTGTACCGGTTGCGACGCGAGCACCCGCGTCTGCTCAAAATCGTCGTGCGCGAAACCGGCGCCACGTTGCGCAAAAACGGCGAACTGGCGCTTTTGCGTGTCGGTGCCAATGCAGTGGTTGGACGCGAACATGGTTTTGGCCACCTGATGCAGGTCATCGATGAGGTCCGCGATCAGACCTACAGCAAGAGCTCGGAAGTCGAACCCGGACCGGCGCTGCAGGCCCTGGCACCTGACCCGGTTCAAGGCTACCTTCCGCTGCCGGCCTTTTGCAGCGCAGTCGAACGAATGCTCGAGCGCACTGCTGGAACCGCGTTGGAGCACAGCCTCGTACACATACCGCTGCTGCCGCACGTAGCCCATCTTGACGCCCTGCTGGCGTGCCATTCCCGGCGTGACGGTGATGTTGTGACCGCGGATGCGCAGGGCCTGGTACTGTTTTTGTTTGGCTGCGCGCCCGAGGACGCCATGGCCGCGCTCGATGCCTTGTTCTCGATTCCTTGTTCGGAGCTCGCGCGCATGGTCCAGATTGAGGCCGACGGCACTTCGCAGCGTCAAGTACTTGCGCGGCTGCAACGCGCCGCCGATCAGGCGCCGCTGGATTTTTCCACGGTACTGCGCGGCATCTCGCCGACGCGACGACCCACCCCGGTTCAGGCGGTGGTGCTGCCCACGCGCAGCGAGGAGGCGGCGCGCAGCGTGCATGCGCACGTTCTGCCGCTTCGCGTCGCGACCGCATAAGGGGCACCAAAGCGATGCTGCAAAGCTTTCTTCAATCCTTGTTGATCGGCGCATTGCTGGCCATGGCGCTTTTTACCGCCCGCGCCCTGCTGCGACGGGCAGCGACCCGGCGAGAGCATGTCGTGCGGGTGACAGCAGGGCTTCGCTGCGTGCGTCCAATGGACCTTGGCGAGCGCTGAAAATGCCTTGCATCGCCGTCGTTTCGCCGTGCGGAGGAAGCGGCCGTAGCACGCTGACCGCGTCGCTGGCCACGCTCACCGCGCGTAGCGGCGTCTGGGGCCTGGCGGTTGAATGTGATCCCCAAAACCTACTTGCGCTGCACTTTGGTGCCGAACAAGCCCCCGTCGAGGGTCTTGCCAGCCGCGCTGCGCGAGGCATGGTCTGGAACACGGCCGCGCTTGCGGCCAGCGACGGAACACTGATCCTGCCGTTTGGGACCATGGATGCTCCGGCACTGGTGGACTGGGAACGTCGGCTCATTGTTGAACCCGACTGGTTGAGTGCCCGCCTCGATACGTTGGCGCGGCCCGCCGAGAGCTGGACGTTCATAGATACGCCCCGCGCGCCCTCCGTATTAACGCGCCAAGCAGTGCGCGCGGCCAATGCGGTTCTCCTGGTGCTGCGTGCCGACGGAGCCTCGATGTCCCTGCTCGAATCGGCGCTCACAATGCTGGACGACAAGCCCGTACTGGCGGTGGTCAACGCCTTCGACCCGGGCCGCGCGTTACAAAAGGACGTATTGGCGGTGTTCTATGAACGACTCGGCGAACGGCTCTCGCCCTACCCCGTGCACCGCGACGAGGTCATACCCGAAGCTTTTGCACGCCGCATGTCTCCCGAAGACCACTCGGCCCATGCCCAGGTGATACACGACCTGCATGGGCTTTTGGGCTGGATTCAGCGACAATGCCGGCTTATGACGGAACCGCGAACCGGCAGTAATGTTCTCTAAGCTGCTCGCTGCCGGCGCGCGGGCGCTGGAGGTCGAGCATCCAAAGCGCTGGCGCAGTTGGCTCTGGCGCCTGTTCATTCGACCGAAAACCACGACGAGCTCGCGCACCGCGCGCGCCTTTGACGCCACCCTAGCATGGCTCGCACGAGCTTTGGAGGTGCGCCGGGCCCAGCCCGCCGATCGCTTGCGCGCAGCTCTGATCGCGACCGCGCGCTGGGCGTATGCGCACATCCCTTCCATCGACCACGACCGTTTTGGCAGGTGGTTGGAGGCAGCCGCCGATGCGCCGTGGCTGCAGCGTCTGCCCGTACGCCTGCTCGGAATCGCCATTTGTACAGCAGCGTTTTGGTTGGCGGTCACCACGCCGTTTAACTGGATCTCCCAGCTCGTTTTTGGCATGGCGCTGTGCCTGCTCGCGATCCAGATCCGCAACACCCCCGGCACGGTGCCAACGCTGATCCTAATGACGCTCGCGCTCGTTGCGTCCTGCCGCTACGGCTGGTGGCGCATCACCCAGTCGATGGACCTGGATCCCGGCTGGGAAAGTGTGCTGGGCTCGTGCCTGCTGGCCGCCGAGGTCTACGCCTGGCTGATCATGTTGCTTGGATTTTTGCAATGTGCCTGGCCGCTTAAGCGCCAGACCACGTCGCTACCCGAGCGTGTGGAGCGTTGGCCTCACGTCGACATTTTCATTCCCACCTACAACGAACCCTTGGCCGTTATCCGGCCCACGGTGCTTGCGGCCAAAGGAATTGATTGGCCACCCGAGAAATTGCGCATCTACGTTCTCGATGACGGGCGACGCGAACCGGTGCGGCAGTTTGCACTCGAAGCCGGGGTGGAGTACCTCACGCGACCCGACAACAAGTTTGCCAAGGCCGGCAATCTCAATCACGCGCTAACCCAGACCAAAGGCGAATTTATCGCGATCTTCGACTGCGACCACCTGCCCGTGCGCTCGTTCTTGCAGACCTGCATGGGCTGGATGCTGCGCGATAAGCGATGCGCCATGATCCAGACGCCACACCATTTTTTCTCCCCCGACCCCTTTGAGCGCAACCTGGAGACGTTTCGCCGCATTCCCAACGAGGGCTCGCTTTTTTACGGACTCGTGCAAGATGGCAACGACTTTTGGAATGCGACGTTTTTCTGCGGCTCCTGCGCTGTGCTGCGACGCGCTCCGCTGCTTGAGGTCGGTGGCATTGCCGTGGAGAGCGTAACCGAAGATGCGCACACGGCCTTGAAGCTGCACCGGCATGGCTATACCACCGCCTACCTGAACATGACGCAGGCCGCGGGTCTGGCTACCGAAAGTCTGGCAGCGCACGTCGGGCAGCGCATCCGTTGGGCCCGGGGAATGGCACAGATTTTTCGGCTCGATAACCCGCTTTTGGGTCGCGGACTGAGCTGGATGCAGCGCCTTTGCTACAGCAACTCGATGCTGCATTTTTTTTACGGCATTCCGCGCCTCGTCTTTTTGACCGCACCACTTGCCTACCTGTACTTTCAGCTGCACATCATCCGTTCCTCAGCCACGATCTTCGCGCTGTATTTGCTGCCGCACTTGGTGCTCCCGCACATCACGACCGCACGCATGCAAGGGGCCTACCGCCATTCGTTCTGGGCCGAAGTCTACGAAACGGTGCTGGCCTGGTACATCACGCTGCCGACAACGATCGCCTTTGTGAACCCGCACAAGGGCAAATTCAATGTCACGGCCAAGGGCGAATTGGTGCAACGCACGCACTTTGACTGGCGCATCTCGCGGCCGTACTTTGGCTTGGTGCTGCTCAATGGCATCGGCCTTCTCATTGGGCTAATACGGCTTGTGTCCTGGAACCGGTTCGAAGCCGGCACCGTCGTGCTCAACCTGCTGTGGACCACGTTTAACCTGCTCATGCTCGGTGCGGCCATCGGCGTAGCACATGAACGACGCCAAGTGCGCGTCTTTCATCGCGTTGTCGCACGTCTGCCCGTGAGCCTGTTGCTGCCAAACGGACATACGCAACGCTGTTACACCAACGACTACTCGCTCAATGGCTTGGGACTGGAGCTTGCCGAGGAGCTTGCGCTGGAGCGCGGAACGACGCTGCAGGTAACGATGGAGTCGGGTAACGTCGAGCATGCGTTTACCGCGCGCGTCACAGCCCAGCGGGGCAATTACATGGGTGTGCAGTTCGTTAACATGACGCTGCGACAGCAAGAGCAGCTCATCCAGTGCACATTTGGCCGCGCCGATGCCTGGTCGCGCTGGCAAGAACAATATGCAAGTGACCTGCCATTGCGAGGGCTCTGGGAGATTGCCACCCTTGGCCTGCGTGGCTACGCCCAACTAGTGCGTTGGGCGCTGCTCGAAGCCCGCCGCTATCTCGCCCCCTGGGGACCGCGCGCCGCGGCACCTGTGGAATCTTAATCTCGAGCAAGAGTACGATCCGCACCGCGCCGATCGTTGCGGCGCCGCTTCACCACAGCCGGTATTGCGCGTAACGCTTATCGCGGCTCAAACAAGGGCCGCAGCACCGTCACAATGGGCGCCTGGAGCCTTTATTTTCTTGCCAAGCTGGGCCTGTACTACGCGCACCGCATCGAGCTGCAGTGGCTGGCCAATTTCGCTTTCGCCGTGGCGCTGGCCCTGCCGCTGCAGCGCACCGCTGCCAGGCGCATACGCACGCTGCTGGCGATCCCGGCCGCAATCGCGCTGCTATACGACGAGCTGCACCTTCCGCCCTGGACACGGCTCATTGAAGATGCGGCCGCACTTGCCAACTTCCGCGCAGACTACCTGCTCGAGCTAGCCTCGCGGGCCCATTTGCCGCTATTTCTCGCGGCCCTGGCGTTGATGGCGCTTGCCTATGTGCTGCTTCGCCATCGTTTGCGATTTGCGACGTTCGTCTTTATTGGTCTCGTAATTGCGACCGTCGTTCCGCCTTCGGCACCCGCGCCGGCCGCGGTGCCCGCCCGGCCTTTCATACGTGCTGGCGAGCCGCAGGAGGCGCAAGCGCCACTTTCGCCCTTCGCGCTCGAGGAGGTGCTGCGAACCTTCTACGGCAGCGAACACGGTAAGAGCGTCAACTTTGCCCGCGTCGGCAGCGCGCGTTTTGACCTGGTTCTGCTGTCCGTGTGCTCGCTGTCCTTCGACGACCTAACCTACACCCATATGCGCGATGATCCGTTCTTATCGCGCTTTGATATCGTCTTTGAGCAGTTCAACACGGCAGCCACCTATAGCGGCCCGGCGCTGCTGCGACTGCTGCATGGGACCTGTGGACAAACACCGCAGGGCGAGCTCTACAGCGGCACAGCGGCCGAGGGCTGTTACTTGTTTCACAGCCTGGCCGCTGTGGGCTACCAGCCCGCCTTGCTGCTCAACCACGACGGGCAATACGACCACTTCGCCCAACAGCTGCGCGAGCAAGGCGGCATGGGGATCGACCCGGAGGACAATCGTTCCTCTGCGGTCTTCATGACCGCTTTCGATGGCACGCCGTTGCGGCCCGACTTTGATGTGCTCTCGCGCTGGTGGTCGCGCCACCAGCACGACGAAGGCTACAACGCCCTGCTCTATAACACGATCAGTTTGCACGATGGCAATCGCGTGGGCGGTCAGCTCATGCGCAGTAGCATCGATTCGTACACACCGCGCCTGCGGCACCTCTTTATCGATCTGGGTCGGTTCATGGACCTTATCGAGGCAAGCGGGAGGCCCACTGCGATTGTCCTCATTCCAGAGCATGGTGCCGCGCTGCGCGCCGACGCGAACCAAATCGCAGGAGTGCGCGAGCTGCCAACGCGTGCCATCACAAATGTTCCCGTAGCGGTCAAATTGGTCGGATTTCCGCATTTGCGGCATGCGGCCTCGCAACCGCTGGTGGTCCAAAGGCCGTCGAGCTACCTTGCTCTTACGGCGCTTATCGCCGGACTCACCCAACTTGGCCCGAACGAGGCAACTCCCTCGGCTGTGCAAGCATTGCTGGCCGCCTTACCTTCCACCCAGTGGGTGGCCGAAAACGAGGGTACGGTATTGCTGCAGCGTGCCAGCCGAAGCTACCTGCGCTCACCCGGCGGGGAGTGGACCGATTTTTACCCTATGAGCGCACCGTGAGTGCAGTTTTGCTGCAGTTGCTTTTTTCTAGGTGTCGTGACAGATTGCGACCGGCCGCGCCGCAGAAGGCGTCTCCGACCAGTGTCCACTCGTCTTTTCTTTTTATGGTAGCCCCATGACTGTTTCTGCTGCACGACTTAACGACCGCTACGGCCTGCTGGGCCAGGTCGAATTCCGCGATGCACCCGATGGGCTGATTTTTGCCGATGTGCAAAACGATTTGGCGCAGGCCACGCTATGTCTGCAAGGGGCGCACCTTACGACCTGGCGGCCGCGCTCGCAGCAAGTCCCTGTGATCTGGATCTCCGCGGCGGCACAGTACGCAGCGCGCAAATCCATCCGCGGCGGCATTCCACTGTGCTGGCCCTGGTTCGGGCCGCACGGTTCCCACAGCCATTTACCGAGCCACGGCTTTGTACGCACCATGATTTGGGAGATGCGAAATTGTCAGCGCATGGGTGGTGGCGAGACGCAGCTCACGCTGGAGCTAAGCGACAACGAGCACACGCGCGCCCTGTGGCCACATCATTTTCACCTCCAATTGCAGCTCACGATCGGCGTATCGCTCAGCGTGGAGCTGATTACCTCCAACACCGGCATCGCGGATTTTGAGGTCGGGGAGGCGCTACACACGTATTTTCAGGTTAGCGACATCGAGGCAGTTCGCATACTCGGGCTCGATGGCGCCGAATTCCTCGACAAGGTCAATGGCGGCCGCAGGGCGCGGCAAGAAGGCGCCGTGCGGTTTCGGGGCGAGGTCGACCGGGTCTACGTCAATAGCGTGGCCGACTGCGCGATCGAGGATGCGGAGCTGCGCCGGCGCATACACATTTCCAAGTCCGGCAGTCGCTCCACCGTC
Organism: uncultured Burkholderiaceae bacterium; assembly: GCA_964608115.1. GTDB lineage: Bacteria > Pseudomonadota > Gammaproteobacteria > Burkholderiales > Burkholderiaceae_F > GJ-E10. The sequence goes on from CAZSOI010000040.1 coordinate 59,488, forward strand.
ATCTGGACTCCATGGGAACAAAAAGCCAGGCAAATGGGGGACCTGGGACAAGGCTCCAAGGACCAGGGCGGATGGCGAGAGATGGTTTGCGTGGAAAGTGGCAACGCGCTTGAAAACGCGGTCCGCGTGGCACCAGGCGCGGAGCATCGCCTAAACGCTTTGTATCGAGTCGAGGACTTCTGAGCTCGTCGCTTTCACGTTTTGGCGCCAATTCGCGCTCGCGTTAGCGCAGTGCCGGCAAGAAGCAACGCGCGTTTGGCGCAAGGCTTTGTGCGAGCCGTCCTTTCGCGGTCGATCCGTCCGTTCGATGCTGCCAAAGCCGCCTGTGGCGCCATGCCGCAGCGAGCGCATCAGCTGCCGTCGGCAAACGCGACAATTACGGGCCTTTTTCGCTTTTTTCCACAAATCGCGTAGGCGCACTCTTGGCCAAACTTCTTTGATGCGAAAACGCTACATCGCGATTGCCGGCGCCGATCCCACCGAAGAAATCGTGCCATGAATTCTTTGCCCCGCCCCTCCGACTTCACCAAGCAGCGCAGCCTTGCTTCAGGCAACGACGATATCGCCCAGGCACTCCTAAAAAGCGATCTGATCGCCTTCGCACTGGTCGACTGCGGCAACATCGTTGCGGCCTCGCCCCTATTGCGCGAATTGCTTGGCGGCACAGCGCCCGGTCAACACATCGATGGTCGCAGCCTGCTTTCCATCGTTGCCGACGTCGATGCAGCCGGTGTGGCCGAATTTTGCCGCACCACGCTTGCCTCGAGCTCGCGCGCCGAACTTCGCTGTCATCTCCAACGCGCCGATGCGACGCACCTGCCCGTGCTGCTCAGTGCCGTAGCCGTCGGGCCACAAGACACGCGCAAGTTACTCATCTTGGTGACCGATATCTCGCCTTGGGTCGGGGATATGGCGGCCAACGACTCGGTTGCAAGTTTTGCGGCCTTTGACCGGATCACGAATTTTCCCACGCGCGCACTGCTTCTTGATCGCATGAAGATCGCCCTTGCAGCCGCGAGGCGATACCGCCGCCGCGCGGCAATCTTGCGCATCGAATTAGACCGGTTCAAAGCGCTACTGCAATCGCTCTCGAGTGAGGCCGCTGATGAAGTTCAGTCTACTGTGGCCGAGACCCTGCGAAACTGCGTGCGCGACTGCGACACGACCGCGCGTCTAGGAATTAGCGAGTTCGTTGTACTGCTGCCCGAATTCGGGCAGCGCGAGGACGCGGGCATTACCGCGGCGCGTATCGTTGAGGCGGTCGAAGCTCTTTTTGCGCACAACGAGCTGCGCTTTCGGGTGACGGCCCACATCGGCGTGGCGCTTTATCCGACCGACGGCACGAACTCCGAGCGCCTGCTGCAGGTCAGCGAGTCGGCGATGCACAAGGCACAATGCAGCCGCGACGGCGGATTTTCGCTCGCGCAAGCAACGAGCGCCGAGCTCACTGCGATCAAGCCGATTGAATTTGAGCAAAAATTCCAACTCGGAATCCCCGAGATTGATGCCGAGCATCGCGATCTTGTCGGGCGCATGAACGCACTTGCGGACGATCTGGCAGGCGGCGGCGATCCGAAGACCTTGGAATACGACCTGCGGGCGATGATTGAGATGCTGCGCGCACACTTTACGACCGAGGTCAGTTTGCTGGGACAAGGAAGGCAAGAGGGAGGCAGCGAGCTCAGAATGCGCAACTTGCGCTTTCTCGAAGAGCTGCACTGCATCTTGTTACACGTGAATTCGCAAAGTATCGCTGTGGCCATACGGCACCTGTACGACTGGCTCATACCCCATCTGCAGCAGGTCGATCAGACGAAGATCTCTTAGCGCGGCTGCGCGGCCTTCCCATTGGCCGGTCCCGGCGAGCACTTCGGCCCAAGCACTCAGAACAAGGAGATGGGAACCACCGGGTGCGGCGGGAACGCCGGCGCGCCGCTTTGCGGCTCTAACCAATAGCGCAGGTAGATCATCAGCTGATTAGGCGCGTAATAGGCCGAGCGGTCGATGTTAAGCCAAGCTCCGAGACTCCAGTGGGCCGTGGGACGGTACTCGATGTCGCCACGAATGCTGCCCGCCGGACCGCCGCCGGTTCCGGTCCCGGCGGTATATACGGGGTTACCTGCCTGAGCCTGCAGGCTCGCATCGGTCGGGTAGTACGGCGCGGTTTGCACGTACGTCCAGGCCCACGACGGCACAGCGCGCAGGTCGTAGGAAAGCGCTCCTCGCCGACCTTGTATCTCGAGAGGAACGCCCAGGGACACGAAACGCTGCGGGCTGTAGTAGCCACCTTGTCCGAAGGTGTAGAAGTCCTGATCGTACTGGTAGTGCCAGATGCTGAGCACCCCGCCTGCGCTGAACCGAAAATCGGAGCGGTGAATCCAGTCACGATCGATAACGCTGCGCCACTCCACATTGGGATTGGAGAGCACATTGCGTCCCGTGACCACACCCATCGACAGGCTGCTCGAAAAGCTCCAGCCGCGCGCCAAATCCCGACCAACGCGAAGCGTCAGCGCGGTGTCTGTCACACCACCCCAAAGCGCTCCGGTTACCGGATCAGCGGCTCCCGCGTAAGAGAGCAAACTGGCGGTTACAACGCGCCGCGATAGCTCCGCGCTCACGTCCGAGTCGTTCCAGGTTGCGCTTTCGCGCCAAGCCCCGACGAGGTTGGGAACCTTAAAGCCGGCGCCAACGACGCCCACGTCAAACCGCCGTTCATCAGCGCGCCAGCCAACCTCGGCGGAAATGCCCTTGGCCTGCTCGGAAACCGGTTCGGCCAGGCCCGCCGGTGCCAGCGCCAGGACCTTGCCAAACTGCGACGAGTACGCGAATTGCGCTGGCAAAGTGCCCGCGCTGGCACGCACCGCGTCGACCTGTCCGAACCAGTGCCCGTCGTAACCGCCCGGCCAAAGTACCAGTAGCGGGATCTCCGTGCCACGCAAGGTCGAAAGGCCGTCGGTTGCAGTGCGCGAGTACTGCAACCAAGCCGTATCAACTTGAGGTTGACGCCGCGCCTGAATCACCGCGAGCTCGCGCTGCGCCTTGGCTTGCACGCTGTCTTCCGGGAGATTTTGTACAACCGGTGCCGATGGGGTGTTGGCCAGCAGCGACGGGCTCGGCCCCAACAGGGGAATGGGCGACTCGGCAGCAGCCTCGGAGGCTGCGCCGGCCACCACGCCCAGGTATCCGACTGCGGCCGCGTACTGGCGGTCACGCTCGGCCTGGCGTGCGGCTTCGAGCAGCACTTGCTGGTCCTGCGGGTGCGCTCTGAGCAGTTCGGCCATCCACTCATGCGCGGTGCTGCGATCGTTGCCCATAAGGCCCAGCGCCTCGATATGCAGCTCGACGTCTTCGCGCGGCAGCAAATCGTGCATTCGCTGCAAATCCTCGTGCAGTGCCGCCGCATTGTGCTGAGCGTGATGCATGCGCGCACGCAGCAGCGCCAACTGCGCCTGGGTTTGCGCATCGAGCGGCTCCTTGCCCGCCATCTGCTCAATGAGCGCCTGAGCAAGGTCCATGCGTCCCGCATCGATCATTGCCTCGGCAAGGCCGCGTTGCTCCTCGGGGCCAAGGGATCCTTGCTCGATCGCGAGCCGGTCGATAAGCGCGCGCGCTCCACTTAAGTCATCGGCCGACAAATCCGCTCGAGCCACACGCAACAAGCGCGCCGGATCGTTGCCGGCCTGGGCCAGCGCTTCGCCGCGCCAGAAGGCATCTTGCTGTGTATCGGAGGTGGCGCGCGCGCTGCGCGCTCGTCGCAACGCGCCCTCAAAACGCAAATGTTGAACCAGCGCGCGCATGCCAGCCGACTGCTGTGCGGGGGCAATTGCCTCGACCGTCGCAAGGGCCACATCATCGCGGCCACTGGCCGCCGCAACCAGCGCCGCCGCGTAGTGCATCTCGGCATCTTGCGGGGCCAAGGCCTCGCCCTGCTGCATCACCTGTTGCGCTAAGCCTGGCAGCTGCAGACGCAAGTACACACGTGCCAAGTCATAGCGCAGCCAGGGATCGCGCGGCAGGAGCTCAACGCCGTGCTCCAAAAGGCGAAGCTGCACATCCGGGTGTTCGGCGGCCGCAAGGCTGATCGCGTCGCGCAGGGCCGTAGGCTCCAGAACCTGCACGGGTTCGAGATTTGCCGTTAACGGCAACCGCTGCGCCTGATCGAGTGCTTCTTCTACGCGCCCTTGTTCTAGCCGCAGCGACAGTAAGCCGCGCCAGGCACGTGCATCGGCTGCGTCGCGGCGCAACAGTTCCCGGTACAGTGCCTCGGCCTCCTTCTCGCGCTTTTGCGCCACGCGCAAGGCGGCGAGCAGATGAATCGCCTCCACCTGATCGGGCTGGGTATCGCGCACCGACTCCACCAGATGCGCGGCCCCTTCCAAATCGCCGGCGTCGCGCAAAGCGCGCGCCTTGGCAAGCGCGCTCCAGTAGCGCGCCGTCTTGGTCAGATCCAGCCAGCGCACACGCAGATCCGGCTGCGCTTTTTCCAACTCACTGGCCTGCTCAAAGTACGCGAGCGCTTCTTCGTTGCGCCCCTGGCGCAAGCGCAGCAGCCCTAAAGTCCCGATTGTTTCTGCATCCTCCGGGCGCAATTGCAAGCTGCGCAACAACTCGCTTTCTGCCTCGGCCATCTCGCCGGTTTCGAGCGAGCGTTCGGCTGCAAGACGAAGCTGCACTGCGGGATCGTTTTCCAACTGCTGCGCGGCTATCCTCTGAGCCTCAACACGCGCAACCTCCTCACGCATCTCGCTGTCGCTGGGATATCGTGCCAGGAATAGTCGCCGCTGAGTTTGCGCCTGCTCGTCGTTGCCAAGCGCCAAGAGGGCATGGCGCCAAGCGCTGGCGATTCGTTGCGGATCCACATCGTGGCCAAGCGCCAAGTCGGCAAAGCCACGCAACGCCTCTTCGCGTGTATCGGCGTGCAACGCCAGCAGCTCATACAGCGTCAGTCGGTCGCGCGGATTTGGGTCTTCTTCGATGCGCTCTTGCAGCAGCTCGCGCATCGTCTGCCAGCCGCCCGGTGTGCTGCCAAGCACCAGCGCAAATTCATTGGCCAAGTCTCCCGGAGGGCGGCCGTCAGGAAACAGCGAGCGCGCCAAGCTCAGCGCACGCGGCTGGTTGCCGCCGCGCACAAAGACTCGCAGTTGTGCCAGGCGCGTGCGCTCCCGTGTGTAGACACGCACCAAGTCCGCAAACTCTCGCACCAAGGCTCCAGCCTCGGGGCTGCGAGCAAGTTGCGCCGCCAGTTTACGGGCCTGCTCGATGTGCCCGGCACGCAGCTCGAGCTCACCCAGCAAAAACAGTGCGCGCGGCTGCTCGGGCTGCACCGCCAGAAGCTTTCGTAGTACTTCGCGTTCGGCATCGGGGTGTTCGAGCGCCTGCCAAAGCCGTGCGCTGCGCAGCAATTCGGCAATTGCTTCCTGCTGCGGCAAGGACGTCGGGCTCCGCGCAGCTTCCGCCTGCGCCAAGACCGTCAACAGTGGCGCGGTAAGCGTCGCCGCCAATAAGGCCGTCCAGGGGCGCAAGCGCGCGAGCGCGCGGCACGCCGCGCCCGGCTTCAGCGCGAAGGCGCGGAGCACTGCTGCCATGCAGGCACCAAGCTGCCGTCAGCAGCAAAGGCAAAGCGTAGTTCATGCCAGCCAGTGGCAAATAACCGAAGCACCTGCTCGTAGTACGCGTCGGGTCGCACCGGATGGTTGCGCAGCCGCAGCTCCTGTGCGCGCAACGCCGAGGCGCGGTCAAGCGCGGTCAAAAACGGCAGCAGCGCCGCCGAAAATCCCGCGGGCCCTTCACCTTGGGCATTTCCATCCAACGCATCGATGGTCTCGGGCGGCGCCGCTTCGCGCTCTATGCGATCGGCCATGGGGGAAAAGTGCTCGAGCAGCGGTCCGCGCGCCGGGTCAAGTGCTGCGGTTAGACCTACCCAGAGGTACACGCGAATTGCGTCGTAGCCGCCGACTCGCTGCGCGGACCCAAGCTGCGCAGCTTCAAAGTGGCCGTGGCCGGATTCGGCTCCCGCGGCTTCGGGATCAGCACGATAAAACGCCCAGTCGGGAGCAAAACCGCGGGGCGAGGATTCACGTAAAACTACGTGCGAGGTTTGCAGTAACTCCTGCCAGCGCACATCGCCACTGCGCGTGGCAAACCAGCGCATCAGAAACGGCGGCATGTAGCTTGGGTTTAAGCGCCAGCGTCCGGGCTCCGGGGTAAAACCGCGCCGACCCGGCAGCAGCGTTCGACCCAGGCCCGGCAGTTGCGCTGTCTCCTCGCGCACGATGCGCTCGGCAAGCACAGAGGACAAGGCGAGGTAGCGCCGCTGCTGCCACAATCGACCGGCCTCCCCCAGGGTGTATGCGATCCACAGATCGGCGTCGGCCGCGGAATTCTCGTCGATCACACCCCAGCTACCGTCGTCGCGTCGCCCCCAAAGCCATGCGGGCAAGCGCATCGTCAGATCGCCCCCGGCCAGATTGTCCTCGGTCCAACGCAACAGCTGTTCAAAGCGCACCGCGTCGTTTGCCACCAAGGAAAAGAACAGGGCGTAGGCTTGCGCCTCTGAAACCGAGTGCGCACGCGCCGAAGCTGGATCGATCACGCGCGCACCCCTGCCCAGAAACTGGTCGGCAAATTCCGCCCACGCGGCCCAGGAGGTGCAGGGCGGGGCCGGCGCGTCAGGCAGCGTCGCCGCGGCGCTTGCCCATCGCGCCTGGCCGGCAGCTAAGGCCACAAGCGCCCCCGCACGCAGCAGCTGGCGCCGCATTTGCGCCTGCTGCCAAGCGCTCACGAACCGGCGGCCAGCCGCCGTGCCGCCATCCGTCGCAACGCGCCGAAGATTACGAGCGCAATAAACACGCCCAGCGCCAAGCCCAGCGCCACGAGCAAGATGGGGTGCGAGTGCAGCTGAAACCATAACCATCGCCACCAACTCAGGTGCCCGACGTAGTAGGTATCGCCGACACGAAAGGATTGCACTTGCTCATCGCGCAACAAAACGAGGTCGCCGCGCACATCGCGGACCTTGGACGCATCGATCAAGGCCGTAGCAGCGCGCGGTAGCGTCGCCTCGTCCGTAGCGTTGAGCACAATGGCCGACCGGCCACTTGCCAAGGGCGACTCAAATCCTAAGATCGCCGCCAGCGGCCCCTTACTGGCGATCTCTGTCCAACCGTCTTTGGGCACCGCGTGCGGCAACGCACCGCTAAACCATTCCGCGCCCGCATCAGCGAGTTTGCCCAGCATCGAGCTCGCCCGCTGACCTGCATCGATGCGTGCAGGCAGTGTGTCCTTCCAAGTCTGCAGCAGCGGGGCATCCAATCCGCTTGCGATCAGCAGCACATCACGGTCGCCGGCCTGCTGCACATTGCTTGCCTTGAGCAATTCAAAGCGCGTTGCTGGCACACCGGTGGCCGCACCGAAGCTGCCCAGCACGGTGAGCATCGTTTCGACTTCCGCGGGTTTGGGCGTATCAGGAAGTATTACCGCCGTCTGGCCAAGGTCGGCGTACTTGGTAAACGGAAAACCGCTGTTGGCAAAAAACGCAAGGTTGGGCATCGCCGCGTAGTGCTCGATATGTGTGAGATCGAGCGTCGAATCCGGGTCGATCGCGGCCTGTGCCGCACCCAAGGTCGTGCGACAGTGTCCTTCATCCTGCGGTGGAATATCAAAGACGAACTGAAGCTGGTTGTTGGCGCCCAGCTGAAACGCCGGCACCGTCAGGCCCTGCGTGACCAAGGTGCCAGTGTCCTCAAGAAACGGCAGGTCCAGGTGACGCGAGGTGCCAACCTGGTCGGCGGCGCGCAGTGGAAAGGACTGGACGAACTCGTCATTGATGCGAACCGACAAGTTGCCCTGACCGTTCTCGCGCGGGACGGTGTAGCGAAAGCGCAGCTCTACGGGCATTCCGCGCGCTTCCCAGGTGAAAATGTCGGCCGGCAAGCGCAAGTTAACGCGGATCGGATCGAGCGAGTGGCCCGTAACCTGCAGATCGCCCGAGCGCTCGACGAGCTCGCCGATGCGCACTCGTTGCCCCGTGCGCACCATGTTCGGAGCCTGGTAAGCGATGGATGCTTCGGGCAGGCGAACGGAACGTACCGTAACGCGCTCTCCGCTCAAGATCGCTTGACCCAACACGAGAGCCTGTGCCGCCGTACGCAGCTGCTCGGCGTCGCGCCCGAGCACCAAGAGCAGCTTTACTGTCGGCTCGTCTGGACGCGTGATGACGGCCAGCGTGGGCTCCTGGACCTGTGGCAGCGCCAGGTTCGAGGGGCGCTCCTCGTTCGTCGCAAGTACCACCGCGTGCTGCGCGGGCAGGGTGTCGAAATACGAAGGGAAATGCGCTCCCCGGTAGCTCGCAACCGCACCGAACCAAGACGCGAGCATGCCCGCGGTGCGCAAAGTTGCTAGCGAAGGTTCGCGCGCAAAGACAAAGGGCAACTCCAAGCGCCGATTGTCACGGCTGTCGAAAAAGGGCGCGGGCATCATCGCCAAGTCGTTGCGCTGGACCAAGGGGCGCGTTACGAGCTCCAGCGTGCTTTCGTTACTTACGCTCGCCCACAAGCTGGTATGGAACGGGTACTCGCAGTCACTCGTGTAATGACCAATGAATTCCAGATGCAATTTGGAAAACTCGACGAAGTAGCGCGGATCGAGGTCAATATCGACGTGCTGCGGTGTACCCAGCCGTTCCTTGGGCAGACGCACGGTGGCCAGCGGCTCCTCGTCGATCATCACCCGCAGCTGCGAGAGCTCGGGCAACAGCGACGGCGAGAAGGTAAAGGTCAGGTGCAGCTTCGCGCTCACGACCGATTCGTCAAAGCGCACGGTAAGTGGCAAGTACACGTTGCGATCCACGCCGCGCATTTCGATGGGCTGCCACGCCCCGAGTTCGCGCAGGCTTACGAGCCGCGTGCGCACCGCGGGCGCAGGCTTGGCGCTTTTGGGCGGCGCGCCGCTTGCGCCGGCTGTTGCGCTCCAAGCCGCTGGCATTGCCAGCTGGACCAAAAGCAAGGCCCAAGCGAGCTTTCGGATGCAACGGGCGAATTCGCACCTGAGCAATGGCGCGGATCGGCACGCGGCGATGGTATGCATAGTAAGCAGGGGTTAGGGCTGCGGTCCTGTACGGCCATTGCGGCCACGTGCCGCCCAGGACAAAGGGGGGATTATTAAGGAGAATTGCGCCACGCGGGTAGCGCCGGCGTGAAAAAGGGGCAACAGTTGACGCCGTAGCAGCTAATTGGGTACCCTGCCAGCGGGCCGCGGCTCCCCAACGAGTCGTTCAGTACAGGAACCACCCGCATGTGTGCTGCCAGCGCAATTAAACCGTCGCACCGTCCCCAATCCCCCAATTTCGCCAGCGGCCCTTGCGCCAAGCGCCCCGGCTGGTCTGTGGACGTGCTGCGTGCAGCACTGGTGGGCCGTTCGCACCGCGCCAAGGTTGGTAAAGCCCGACTGCTGCAGGTGATCGAGGAAACCAAGTCGCTGCTCGAATTGCCCAAAAACTACGTCGTTGGGATCCTGCCGGCCTCCGACACGGGGGCGGTCGAAGCGGCCCTGTGGTCGCTGCTCGGGCCGCGACCCGTGGATGTTTTCGCGTGGGAGAGTTTTGGCAAGGAGTGGGTGACAGACTGCATTCAACAGCTCAAGCACCTGCAGACGCGATCTTTTGTCGCCGATTTTGGCAAGCTACCGAACTTGCGACAGGCCAATTTCGAACACGACATCGTATTTACGTGGAACGGCACTACCTCGGGTGTCATCATTCCCGACGGCGATTGGATTCCCGACGACCGCCATGGCCTGACCATTTGCGACGCCACCTCATCGGCATGCGCCGTGCCCATGCCGTGGGAAAAGCTCGACGTCGTCACCTTTAGCTGGCAAAAGGTTCTCGGTGGCGAAGCCCAGCACGGCATGCTGATTTTGTCGCCGCGCGCGGTGCATCGGCTCGAGTCGCACACACCCACCTGGCCGCTACCGAAAATTTTTCGCCTGACCAAAGGCGGCAAGCTCAACGCGGGAATCTTCCAGGGCGAAACCATCAACACGCCCTCCATGTTGTGTGTGGAAGACGCGTTAGACGCGATGGCCTGGGCGCGCTCGGTTGGCGGCGCCCAGGGACTTGCGCGGCGCACCCGGCAAAACGCGGAGGCACTGCAGCGTTGGGTCGATCGCACACCCTGGATTGAATACCTGGCGACGGATCCGGCGGCCCGCTCGCCGACCTCCGTGTGCCTGTGCCTGGCGCCGGCAGCGGCCTCGCACCTGAGCGTCGAGCAGCAGCAGGCGTGGCTCAAGAAAATCACTACGGCGCTGGACGCCGAGGGCGTTGCCTTCGACATCGGCTCGTATCGCGATGCGCCGCCCGGACTGCGCATCTGGTGCGGAGCCACGGTCGAAACGGACGACATTGTCGCGCTCACTGAGTGGCTCGACTGGGCCTATGCGATCTATGGCGAAGATCTTGGGGTGAACCCTGCCGAGGGCGCGGCGCGCCATCACGCATGAGCAACCGGGTGCTGATCAGCGACGCGCTCTCGCCGCGCGCCGTCGAAATCTTCCGCGAGCGTGGCATCGAGGTCGAGCAGCGCGTGGGGCTCAAGCCCGAGGAACTGCGCGCGATCATCGCGCAGTTTGACGGCCTGGCAATCCGATCCAACACCAAGGTGACGGCTTCCATACTGAGCGCCGCAACGCGCCTGAAGGTCATCGGACGGGCGGGCATTGGTGTGGATAACGTCGACATCGCGGGCGCCACCGCACGCGGCATCGTGGTCATGAACACGCCGTTTGGCAATTCGATTACCACCGCCGAGCACGCCATTGCGATGATGTTTGCGCTGGCTCGCGAAATTCCCGCGGCCAATTCCTCGACGCATGCAGGCCGATGGGAAAAAACGCGCTTCATGGGGGTCGAGCTGACCGGCAAGACGTTGGGCATCATCGGTTGCGGCAATATCGGCTCGATCGTAGCCGACCGAGCGCTGGGTCTGAAGATGAAGGTGGTGGCCAGCGACCCCTTTTTGACTCCCGAACGTGCACGAGAGTTGGGTGTGGAAAAACTCGAGCTCGATGCGCTGCTGGCTCGCGCCGACTTCGTGAGCCTGCACACGCCGCTAACCGGCCAGACCCGCAATATTCTTGACGCACGCGCTTTTGCACGCTGCCGGCACGGAGTGCGCATCATCAACTGCGCGCGCGGGGGACTGATCGACGAAGCCGCATTGCTCGAAGCGTTGCACTCCGGACAGGTCGCAGGTGCGGCCCTGGACGTCTTTGCCGAGGAGCCGGCACGCGACTCGCCGCTGTTTGCACTGGAAAATGTCGTTTGCACACCGCATTTGGGGGCCTCGACCGCTGAAGCGCAAGAAAACGTAGCGCTGCAAATCGCCGAGCAGATGAGTGATTTTTTGCTCACCGGAGCGATAAGTAATGCGCTGAATATGCCCTCCGTGTCGGCCGAAGATGCGCCGAGGCTGCGCCCCTACATACGATTGGCCGAGCAGCTTGGCAGCTTTTTGGGACAAGTCACTCCCGGCGGCATCCAGTCCATCCAGATCGGCTTTGAGGGACACGTGGCCTCACTGAACACCCGACCCTTGTCAAGCACGGTGCTTATGGGTTTGCTGCGACCCTCGTCGGACTTCGTAAATATGGTCAACGCCCCCGTGATCGCCAAGGACCGTGGCATTCGCACCGCGGAGACGCGTCTGGAGGCAGAGACCGATTACCACACCTCCATTCGCGTGCATGTGAGCACGGAAAACGGCGGCCTGGGCGTGGCCGGAACGCTCTTTAGCGGCAAACCGCGCCTGATCGGCATCGATGATGTTGCGCTCGAATCGGAACTCACACCCCGCATGCTGTTTGTGCGCAACAAAGACACGCCGGGCTTCATCGGCTCGCTGGGCACCACTTTAGGACACGCCGGGGTCAATATCGCCAACTTTAATCTGGGCCGCGCCAAGCCGGGCGCCGATGCCGTTTGCCTCGTCTCGGTCGATGACGAAATTCCTGCGGCCGTGCTGCGGCAAATTCAGCAACTGTCGGGCGTCGTTGGTGTGCACAGCTTACGCTTTGAAACTCTGGCGTAGGAGCTTGCGATCAAGTCCGCAATGGGTTTGCGTTAGCGCCGTGAGAGCCCGGTTGCAAAGCAAGATCACTGACGGCTAGTGCTTTGCAGTCCGCGCACAAGCGGCGCAATAGCCGGGGGCTTGCGCAGCACGAGGTTGCTGACCTTGGACGATTATGTGCGCTGAAAGAGCAATAAAATGCCTCCGAGCGCAAGTACAGCTACCCCGACCAGGGCGCCGATCTGCACGTAGGCCAAGCTCGCGTACAGGGTGTATAGACAGCTCAAGAAAAATAAAATCGGCGTCAGGGGATAGCCCGGCACGCGAAAGGGGCGCGGCACATCCGGGTAGCGCACCCTCAACACGATGACCGCTAGGCTGCTTAACGAGAGAAAAAACCAAAACACCGGTGCCAGGTAATCGACCATGGTGGAGAAGCCGCCGCGCGTCACCGTACCAAAGCCGATCAAGAGGATCGCCACCGCACCCATCGCCAGCATGGCATGGGCCGGTGTGCCGCGCGCGACGTCCCAGGAGCCAAGTCGTCTAAAGCCGGTCAGGTCCCGCGCTGCCGCAAACGTCGTGCGCGCACCCACGATAAGTAGCGCATTCATGATCGACACGGCGGCAATCGTCACCGTAAAGACGATCAGTATCTCGCCCGGCCGGCCAAAAGCGGCCCGCATGACCTCGGCGGCTGGGGCCTCGCTGCGCGCCAAGCCATCTAAACCCAGCACGCGCAAGTACCCCCAGTTCACCGCCAGGTAGAGCGCGGCGACGATCGACATCCCGCCCACGAGCGCCAGCACGATGCCGCGGCGCTCATCGCGCATCTCGCTCGATAACGTGGCCGCGTCGCTCCAGCCGCCATAGGCCAGCAGCACGAACACCATCGCGGTGCCAAAGGCGGTGTGATCCTCAGCGGCTGCCGTCACGCTCGGCGAGGTCTGCGGGCTAGCTCCCTGTAGCGCCACCCATATGGCGGCAACGACGACACAGCCTAGGCCAAAGAGCACCAATGCCATGAACCCGATCTGGGTGCTCAGACCCAGGCGAACGCCTCGCAGATTGACCCACGTAAGCACGAGGACGGTCAGTACTCCAAAGACCGAGCTGCTCCAAGGGCCGAAATTAACCAACTGTGTCAGATAGTCGCCGCACACAAAGGCGAGCAGCGCCATCGAACCCGTGTGGATGACCGAAAACCGCGACCAAGCAAAAAAAAGCGCCAAACGCCGCCCATAGGCACGCGATAAAAAGGTGTAGTCGCCTCCTGCATGCGGAAAGGCCGCGGCCATTTCGGCAAAGCACAGCGCGCCCAACAGCGAGAGCACGCCCCCCAAGCCCCAGGCCGCAAAAAGGGTGCGAGCGCTCATGACGCTTTGGGCAACGTTGGGCGAGGTCCGGAAAATCCCTGCGCCGATCACCATCCCTACGCACACCGCCATCGCGTGGCGCACGCCCAGGTGGCGCCGCGGGGCGACCTGGGTCGCATCTTGCGCGGCGGGCGCTTCGCCCACGGCCTCTTGCATCTTAGTGCAGCTCGTAGCGCAACCGCGCGTACAGGTACCGGCCGTTAAACCCGATAGGCGATAAAAAGTCGTAGGGCAGGTTGCCGCCATAGTTGATGGCAGCATTGGACATGGTCGGATAGCGGTCCGTCAGGTTGGTGCTCCCCAGCGCAAGCGCAAGATCGCGCGTGGCGCGCCACTCCGCTTCCAAGTCGAGCTGCGTCGTGCCCCCGTAAGTCTGCATTGGCGTGTCGCCGCCGCCAAAATCAAAGACTCGGGTCACCTGGCCCGAGTAGGTGACGCGAGCAAGCAAGTTCCACGTGTGCGCTTCGCCGTTGCCGGCCCAGTTCACAGAAACCACATCGCGATGCTTGGGCACCGCGGTTGTTATGGCGTTTTGCGCCTGAAGCCCAAAGAGCAGGCCCGCACTGGTCGTGTTGGGCAGGCCGCTCACCTGAGCCGGTGGCGCATGAATATCGCGGATTGCGTTGGTGGTCCACATCGAGGCGTCCGAGAGTCTCAGAATGCCACCCGCGAGCTTCTGGCTCCAGGCGCCGACCAGCTCTGCGCCATGCGTCGTCGTATCGACCACGTTGGTGAAAAACTGAAACGTTTCGCCCGCATAGGGCCCCGAGGTCGGAGTGAGCTCCTGCGAAAGCGCTATGCGATCGTTGATGTTGATGCGAAATACATCGGCTGTGAACTGAAGCTGCGCGAGCGGCTGCGCAGCTAGGCCCAGACTGTAATTTTTGGACCGCTCAGGCTTTAAGGGCTGCGCACCGAGAGACACTGCCGCCGGATTGGATACGGGGACGATGTAGACGGTGCCCAGGCCCCCTCCATTGACGTATTCCGTAGGACTGTACGCAGAGGAGATTTGCGCCAAGGCGGGGGCGCGAAAATTGTTCGACACCGCCCCCCGCAGGGCCCAATTGGACACAAACTCCCAGCGGGCGCTGAGTTTTCCCGTTACCGCGGAGCCTACGCCGGTGTAATGATCAAAGCGCGCGCCGGCGTCGGCAAATACGCTTGAGACGATGTCGCCCGAGACGTCCGCATAGACGCCGGCGACGTTGCGCGAAGTTTGCGAGACTTCCGAAGGCATTAGACCGCCGTCGCCCTGTGAGCCGCCCACGCCCCCTGGATTCACCGTGCCGGTTAAGTACGAGTCCGGGTCGCCGGCCGTCGTGCCGTAGGTTTCACGGCGAAACTCGACCCCATAGGCAACCGTCGAAGGGCTGGCCAGGCCCAGCCAGCCAACCTGGCCGGTAACGTCGTAGTTGGCGGTGGCCTGGGTGAATCGAAACCCGCCCAAGTTAAAGTTCGTCGGGCTCTGGGGCCCGAAGGATGCATTAAGCGAATCGCTCAGCCCGTAGGCAAATCGATTCAGGCCGTAGGTCAGGCTCCCATCGTAATTCCAGGGACCGGCGAGGTTGCCACGTATGCCAGCGCTCAAATGCCAGTCCTCGTTGCGCCCGGTGCTCTGCGGCAAAAAGCCGTTGGGATAGACCGCCGGAACATTGTTCACCAGGTCATTGGGTTCGCGGAAGAACGCATCGCCGTACGAATTGCGGCGGTTAAAAAGCATCACACTGTAGCCCGTCGCGCCGCCAGCTAAGGGAACGCTGCTGTTGGCCCAAAGGTTGAGGTTCTCGATTTTTGCGTCACCCACCCGAAATGTCACCAAATCCGGCGTCGGGTTGAACTGATCAAAACCCGCACGATTCGTGGGTTCGTGATTCGTGGCATCCAGGCCGAAGTGTACGAAGCCGTCATTGTCCATCGCCAGACCGTA
The DNA here is from genome assembly GCA_964608115.1 of uncultured Burkholderiaceae bacterium. Classification (GTDB taxonomy): domain Bacteria; phylum Pseudomonadota; class Gammaproteobacteria; order Burkholderiales; family Burkholderiaceae_F; genus GJ-E10. Next base: position 74,862 of record CAZSOI010000040.1, read on the forward strand.
CTTGGCCTGCAAATTGACGGTCTGTCCGTCATTGATGATCCGGTCGGTCGGTGCAAAGTTGGTGTGATAAAGGCCCGTGTTGACCTGCAGCTCGCCGCCGCTGGAGCGTGAATCGTCCAATATCACGTTGATGACGCCGGCAATTGCGTCGGAGCCGTACTGCGCACCGGCCCCATCGCGCAACACCTCCACGCGCTTGACCGCGTTTACTGGTATCGAAGCAAAGTCCACCGCCACCGCGCCCAGGCCCACTGTCGACTCGACGTTGACAATCGAGGTCGGGTGCACGCGTTTGCCGTCGATGAGCACGAGGATCTGATCCGGGTTAAGGCCGCGCAGCTGCCCTGCGCGCACGTGGTCGGCAGTGCCCGAATTGGATTGATCGAGGTAATTAAAAGACGGCAGCAGCGCCTGCAGTGCCTGGCCCAGGTTTGCCTCTGGTCCGGCCACAGCGCGCAGGTCATCGGCGGTTAAGACGTCCACTGGCGCGGTGGAATTTAGCTCCGTGCGGTCCCGCACGTGCGTGCCCGTGACGACGATAGGTCCGAGCGGCGTCGCTGCCTCGTCTTGCTGCGCACCCGCGGGGTCAGCCGCCGCACACAGTGCGGCCGCGGCAATTACGAATTGCGGCGCCAGCTTTGCGAGCTCAGCCCACGCGTGCGAGCTCGCCAAGGGCCAAGCTGCCTTCATCCCCGCCTCCTTCCCCCGGTTGCCGCGCAACCGGGGAGGATACGCGAGGCAGATGCTATGACGCGCAGCGCGTTGCGAAATTGCTTACTTTGTTACGAAGCCCCTGCGCGATTGCGCGCGGCTCGCGATTGGGCCACACGCGAGCTGCTGGAGCGGCCTAACTGCGCGCAGATCCAGCTGCCACAATCGAGGAGTGCGGCTAAATTCACACCCGTTGCAGCGCCCAGGCCCTCAAAGAGGTATACGAGGTCCTCGGTTGCAACGTTGCCGCTTGCCCCGGGCGCGAAAGGACATCCTCCCAACCCCGCCACTGAGGCGTCGAAGGTGCGCAGTCCGAACTCAAAGGCGGCAAAGGCGTTGGCCACCGCCATGCCGAAGGTGTCGTGAAAATGGCCTGCAAGCCGCTTGATGGGCACCTGCCGCGCAACGGCCTCAAGCATTGGAAGAACCGTCCCCGGGGTACCCACGCCGATCGTATCGCCCAGCGAAATCTCGTAGCAGCCCATCGCGGTGAGGTCGCAAGCAAGTGCTGCGACCTTCGCGGGGGCGATCGGCCCCTCGTAGGGACAAGCGACCACGCAAGACAGATACGCGCGCACGGGAACCTTGGCGCTGCGGGCCGCAGCCAGCACGGGCTCAAAGCGCTTGAGGGACTCAGCGATCGAGCAGTTGATGTTTTTTTGCGAGAACGTTTCGGAGGCCGCCGCAAATACGGCGACGCTCTGAGCGCCTGCGGCGATGGCCGCCTCGAAGCCCTGAAGGTTGGGAGTGAGCGCGGCAAGCGTTACATTGGAAAGTGCCGGCGTTCCCCGCAACTGCCCGAGCAACTCGCCCGAGTCGGCCATCTGAGGGACGCGCTGGGGCGAGACAAAGGCACCCGCCTCAATCTGGCGCAATCCGCAAGCGGCAAGGCGTTCGATGAACTCGCGCTTGATCGCAAGAGGCAGGCCGGTCGGCTCATTTTGCAATCCGTCGCGCGGGCCGACCTCGCATAATTGCACCGCCGGCCCCGATGTGCGCGACGCGTTTCCCATTGCAGGCATATGCAGCTATTTTCCTCGCTTCGCCCTAGGCCTTCAATGCATCTTCGCCTTGCGCCGGTTGCGCGGGCTCGGGCACAAAATCCATTAGCTGCGCTCCCATGTTTACCTGCTCGCCGACGCGCACGCGAAAGGTGCGCAGCACGCCGGCTTGCGGCGCGCGCACCGTGTGCTCCATTTTCATTGCTTCGAGAATCAAAAGGGGGGCTGCGCGCTCTATGCGCGCACCTGGCGTAACAAGCAAGGCAATGATCCTGCCCGGCATGGGTGCAAGCAACGATGCGAGGTGTTCTTGCTCCTCGCCAGCGCCAGCGGCGGCAGCCAGGGGATCGCGAACTTCAAAACTCTCGTGATGCGCGCCGACAAAGATATGCCAGTGCCCGGCATGCAGCACGGCCGTGGCATCGATTGCGGTGCCGTCCAGATGGACCTGCAGGCGCCCTCCGTTTTCAAGCGCCTGCGCAAAGCGGGCGTGGCCACCGATCGTTTGACCGTCCATTGTCAAGGCGCGCACGCCGGCTTGCGCTCGCACCGACACTTGGCGCCGTTCGTGGCGCGCAACACCATGCCATACCAGCTCCATGGACCGCGCGCCGCGCCGGTTCGCGCGCCAGCTGTCACGGCCGCCCCATGCGGTACGCAAGGGCCCCGAACGCGCATCCTGCGCGTCTTCATTTTCGAGTTGCGCCAAAGCCGCGAGCAACCAGAATTCGCGTGGCGGCGGCCTGCCCGCAGGCGCCAGAGCTGAGGCGTCGCGCTCAATCAGATCGGTATCCAGCGCCGCCCCGGCAAAGGACGGCGCATCGACAAGACGATACAAAAACGCGACATTGTTTTTGACTCCAACGATGCGCGTTTGTGACAGGGCGGCTCGCAGGCGCGCGCGCGCACCTTCCCGGTTGATGTCCCAAGCGATTAGCTTGGCGATCATCGGGTCGTAGTAGGGCGAAATTGCGTCGCCCCGCTCAACTGCCGTGTCCAGGCGAACGTTGGCCGACACCGGTGGCCATTGCACGTACTCGATGACGCCACTTGAGGGCGTAAACCCTCGGTCGGCATCTTCCGCATAAATGCGCGCTTCGATCGCGTGCCCCCGGTACTGCAGTTGCTCTTGGGTACAGGGTAGCTGCTCGCCGGCGGCAACGCGCAACTGCCACTCCACCAGATCGACTCCCGTGATCAATTCCGTGACCCCGTGCTCAAGCTGCAGGCGGGTGTTCATTTCCATGAAGTAAAAGGTTTCGCCCACATCGTGGGCGCGCGCCGCATGAGGAACGATGAATTCGACCGTGCCCGCCCCAATGTAGCCCACGGCCCGTGCCACTTGTATTGCGGCGCGCCCCATCTGCGCGCGTCGGCCGGGGGCCAAGCCGGGCGCGGGAGCTTCTTCGAGAACCTTTTGGTGTCGGCGCTGCACCGAGCAGTCGCGCTCAAACAAATGCACGACGTTGCCGTGGCTGTCGGCGAAGATCTGTATCTCGATATGTCGAGGCTGCTGAATGTACTTTTCGATCAGCACCTGCGCCGACCCGAAGGAGCTCAGCGCCTCGCGCTGGCATGCCGCCAGCGCTGCGGCAAAGTCTTTGGCCTGATCAACGCGCCGCATTCCCTTGCCGCCGCCGCCCGCACTGGCCTTGATCAGCACGGGAAAACCGATGCGCCCGGCCTCCGTTGCAAGAAACGAGGCATCCTGGTTGGTGCCGTGGTAGCCTGGCGCGAGCGGCACACCCGCCGCCTGCAACAAGCCCTTGGCCGCGGACTTCGAACCCATCGCGCGAATCGCTTCGGCCGGAGGGCCGACAAAGATGATGCCGGCCTGCTCACAGGCTTGTGCCAGATGTGCCGATTCGGACAAAAAGCCGTAGCCCGGATGGATCGCTTGAGCCCCGTTGTTGCGCGCGGCGGCAACGATCCGATCCACGTGCAGATAACTCTCACGTGCAGGAGGCGGCCCAATGCACACTGCGGTATCGGCCATGCGCACGTGCAGCGCGCCCTCGTCTGCGGTCGAATACACCGCGATGGTGCGCAGCCCCATGCGGCGTGCCGTTCGCATGATGCGGCAGGCTATCTCACCGCGGTTGGCAATGAGCAGGCTCGAGAACATCAGGGCGTCGGAGGATTTTGCGGCCCGACCCATTCGTAGCGCCGCTCGCCGGTGCTCGGGTTGTACAGGACCCGCATCGGGCGGCCCGACTCCGGATCGATGAAGCGCTCGCCGGTCGGCTGCCAAGCATCGGGGCGCCCGGGGCTCGAAGCACGATAGCGCCAGCGCTCAAAGAGCACTGCGGCCAAGAGCACCGCCCCCCAGATCGTCATCGGCAAGCCAGGGCGCGCGCCTAACAGCAAGGCTCCTAGGCCCACCGCCAAAAGTGTCAGCGCCACGAGGAGCAAGGCCCTGCGCAACATTGTTAGGGCGCGATTTTCTCTACCACGACAGCCGTGCCGTAGGCCACGATTTCGCTCATCGTCTGACCCATCTCGGAGGAGTCAAAACGCATCATCACGACGGCGTTGCCGCCCATCTGGTGCGCATTACGCACCATGCGGTCGATGGCGTGCCGGCGCGCCTCCTCGAGCAGTTGCGTGTATTCGGCAATTTCGCCACCCACGATCGAACGCAGGCCCGCCATGATGTTGCCCGCAAGCCCGCGCGAGCGCACGACGACCCCAAAGACCTGGCCCTTGACTTCGAGGACCCGGTGGCCGGCAATATTTTCAGTGGTTACGACCAACATCAAAAAATCCTTGCGATGGGTGCGATCTGGCGGTCGATCGCCTTACATGCGGAAAAGGCCAAAGCGCGTTGGCGCAACGGCGGCGTTGCTTGTCACCGCCAATGACAGGCCTAGGACGCGCCGGGTCTGCGCCGGGTCAATGATCCCATCGTCCCATAAGCGGGCCGCGGCGTAATAGGGGTTGCCCTGCTGCTCGTACTGCTCGCGAATCGGCGCCTTGAACTCCTCTTCCTCTTGTGCGCTCACCGATCCACCGCGCGCCTCGATGCCCTCGCGGCGCACGGTTGCCAGGACCGCGGCCGCCTGCTCACCGCCCATCACCGAAATGCGGCTGTTGGGCCACGTCCATAAAAAGCGTGGCGAATATGCCCTTCCGCACATGCCGTAATTGCCCGCACCAAAGGAGCCCCCGATCAACACCGTAATCTTGGGCACTTGTGCTGTGGCTACGGCCGTTACCATCTTGGCCCCGTCTTTGGCAATGCCAGTGTTTTCCGCTGCGCGGCCCACCATGAATCCGGTGATGTTCTGCAAAAACACCAAAGGGATTTCCCGCTGCACACAAAGCTCGATGAAATGTGCGGCCTTTTGTGCCGACTCCCCAAAGAGAATGCCATTGTTGGCAAGAATTCCCACGGCCTGTCCATACAGTCGTGCAAATCCGGTCACCAGCGTCGTGCCGTAACGCGCCTTGAACTCGTCCATGCGCGAACCATCGACGATGCGGGCAATGACCTCTCGCACCTCGTAAGGTTTGCGTATATCGGTCGGCACGATGCCGTAGATTTCGCTGGCGTCGTACAGGGGTTCTTCAATGGTCGGCACCTCTGACGGCGGCGCGCCCGAGCCTCGGGCGGCGCGATGCAAATTGGCGACGATGCGCCGCGCAATAGATAGCGCGTGTCGATCGTCCTGCGCCAAGTGATCGGCTACTCCCGAGACGCGCGTGTGCACATCGGCGCCACCGAGGTCCTCGGCGCT
>CAZSOI010000041.1:0-1536 GCA_964608115.1 uncultured Burkholderiaceae bacterium
AGCGCTACAAAGGGTGAGCCAGAAAATGCGCTGGCAAAGCGCGTGGCCTCGGCGCTGTGGTCCAGCACCACGAGTCCGATTTGCATGCGCGCGGTGTCCAGGTTCAGGCCGTAGCCGAAGATGAAAATCAGGATCAGCGGCAGCACGAAGGCAATCAGGATGCTGCTGGGGTCGCGCACAATCTGGTAGAACTCTTTGCGCGACAGGGCCAGGGTGCGGCGCAGTCGATCATGCATGGGCGATCTCACGATCGTGCCGGCGCACGAGTTCGATAAACGCGTCCTCCATACTGGGCTCGGGTGTGTGTTCGCTTATCACCTGCTCCTTTAGGGCATCGGGCGTGCCCGCGGCAATTACCTGGCCGCGATAGATGAGCGCCAGGCGATCGCAATATTCGGCCTCGTCCATGAAGTGCGTGGTGACCATGACGGTCACGCCCTTCTCAACCACACCGTTGATGTGCGTCCAAAACTCGCGCCTTGTTACGGGGTCTACGCCCGAAGTGGGTTCGTCGAGAAAAAGAACCGAGGGCTCATGCATGATCGCGCAGGCAAGCGCCAGGCGCTGCTTAAAGCCCAAGGGGAGCGTCTCGCTCTCGGCCGGCAGATAACGCTGCAGGTCAAAGGCCTCGACCATCTCGGCGATCTTGGCGGCGCGAGGTCGGCCTTTGAGTCCATAGACGCCGGAGAAAAAATCCAGGTTCTGGGCAACGGTCAGGTTGCCGTAGAGCGAAAACTTTTGCGCCATGTAGCCCAGCTGCTGGCGCGCACGGCTGGCGCTTTTCTTTAGGTCAATTCCCATCACATTGGCCTGGCCCGCGCTGGGCGTGAGCAATCCGCAGAGCATCTTGAAGGTCGTAGATTTGCCCGCGCCATTAGGCCCCAGCAGTCCGAACACCTCCCCGCGACGCACAGCAAAGCTGATCTGGTCCGTGGCAACAAAATCGCCAAAGCGCTTCGTCAAGCGGTTGGCCTCGATTACCGACTCTTCAAAGGCACCCGATGCCACTTCGGGCATCAGGCGGGCAATGGTCGATTCGCCCCCCGGACCGCCACCTAGAAGGTCTATGAAGGCGTCTTCAAAGCGGGGTTTGACTGCCACAAGTTGCGCACTGACCTTGCGAGACAAGTCCGAAACCTCGGGCAGGGCGCTTGCATCGCGCAGCACCAAGCGCACGGCTTGGCCCTGGATCACGCCATCGATGACCCCGGACAGCCCCAGGGCCTGCCGCAGCAACTTGCGATGGTTGCCGCTACTTGCGCGAATTTGCACGACACGACCCGCAAGGCGCTTTGTTAAGTCCGCGGGCCGGCCCGCAAAACGCAGCTCGCCGTCATTTAGCAGCAGCACCTCATCGCACGATTCGGCCTCATCCAGATAGGAGGTGCTCCAGAGCACCGTCATTCCGCCGGCGGCGAGCTCACGCACAATGGCCCAGAGCTCGCGGCGAGAGATCGGATCGATTCCAACACTTGGCTCATCCAGTAGCAGCACTTTGGGGTCGCCTAAGAGCGCGCAGGCCAGCCCCAGCTTTTG
>CAZSOI010000042.1:0-7995 GCA_964608115.1 uncultured Burkholderiaceae bacterium
GGCTACTTCGAGGTGCTTCGGGAGTTACCCCGCCTGCTGCGGCTTCGTCGCGCATTGGCGCGGCGCTTGTGCGCCGGATCCTGCTGCGCGCTCGTTGGCGTCGATTCCCCCGACTTTAACCTGGCGCTGGAGACAAGCGTGCGCCGAGGCGGTGTGCCCACCATACACTACGTCAGCCCTTCGATCTGGGCATGGCGCGGGTGGCGCATTGAGCGAATCAGGAGGGCTGCGGATCGGGTCTTGCTCGTCTTCCCATTTGAGCAATCGATTTACGATCGCGTAGGCATCGCGGCGACCTACGTGGGCCATACACTTGCTAGTGCCATTGCGATGCGACCCGACCGCGCTGCAGCGCGTGCGCGCCTGGGCCTTGCCACAGACAAGCCTGTGATCTGCCTAATGCCGGGAAGCCGGCGCGCCGAAATTCAATACATCGGTCCCGTCTTCTTCGCTGCCGCCGAGCGACTTGCCGGCGATTTGCCCGATGCGACTTTCATTGTTCCCGTTGCCGATGCCAGCTTGCGTACTCTTGTGGAGCAGAGTCGGTTGCCGTATTGCAAACAAGCCACGCTCGAGCGCATCGTCCTGGTCGATGGCCGCTCACACGACTGCCTTGAGGCCTGTGACGGCGCTTTGGTCGCAAGCGGCACGGCGACCTTGGAAGCAGCGTTGTACAAAAGGCCCATGGTGATTGCATACCGTGTGCCGATCGGCTCAGCGTGGATCATGCGGCGCATTGGGACCTACCTACCATGGGTCGGTTTACCGAACATTTTGGCCGGCGAGGCGCTGGTGCCGGAACTCTTGCAGGAACGGGCGACGCCGAGGATCGTCGCGCAGGAGCTACTGCGTGTGCTAAGCGATGAATATCAGCAGCAGCGGTTAGAACAGCGATTTTGTGCGATGCATGAATCGCTGCGCCGCGATACGCCAGCGCTGGCAAGTGAGGCGATTTTGCACACCATCGCTCAGGTCCGGAAGCACCGGCCGTGACGGGTCCTCAGCGCTTTGGAGCGCGGGCCGCTCTTGGACAGCCGGGGCGAGTGGCCGGCGTCGACGAGGCGGGCCGTGGCCCTTTGGCCGGCCCCGTAGTTGCCGCCGCGGTGATCCTTGACCCCGGCCGGCAGATCGGCGGCGCTCGGGACTCCAAGCGCCTCTCACCCGCGCAGCGTGAGCGGATCGCGCAGCAAATACGCGAACAAGCGCTGGCTTGGTCCGTCGCCAGTGCCAGCGTCGAGGAAATTGATGCTCTCAATATTTTGCAGGCCAGCTTGCTTGCAATGCGCCGCGCGATTGAGGCTTTATCGCCCCCAGCGGACTTCGTGCTGGTCGATGGCGATCAGCTGCCGCAGCTGCAAATCGGTGCGCGGGCGATCATTGGCGGTGACGTTTCCGAGCCCGTGATTTCGTGTGCGTCAATACTTGCTAAGACGTACCGAGACTCGCTCATGCGCGAGCTCGATCGTACGTTTCCCGGTTACGGATTTGCCGAACACTTTGGCTATCCGACGCCCGCACACCGCCAGTGCATGTTTGCGCTTGGGCCTTGCCCGATACACCGTCAATCGTTTGCCCCAGTGCGCGAAGCGAAGCTTCGATTTAGTACTCGAGAGTAATGAAATCCATTGCCTCCGAAGCCAATCCGGTCTTTCGGCGTTGGCTGCGCATCGCCGTTGCGCCGCGCGCGGCAAGGGCCCTGGGTTTGACGCTGGCGGAAGGCCTTCACCTGGCGCAGGCCGCAGCCGCCTGCGCTGCCGCCGTTGATGCAGTTGTGATTCGCCGCGGCAGCACACATCCGCAGATCGAGGAACTACTAGGTCAGCTTCCGGCGAGCGCCCCGCGCTACGAACTACGTGCCGCTTTATACGATCGAATTTCCCCCGTCGAAACAGGCGTCGGACTGCTGCTGGTACTGCGGATTCCCGATTCTCCAATGCCACGAGAGCTGGCGAGCGATGTTGTGTACCTCGACGGCGTGCAGGATCCCGGAAACGTCGGTGCAGTCATTCGCACGGCCGCAGCCGCTGGTGTCAAGCACGTGCTCGCTGCCGCTGGCACGGCCTCGCTTTGGTCGCCCAAGGCCGTCCGGGCGGCAATGGGAGCGCACTTTCGCATGAACTTACTGGAGCGAGTAGCCCCCGCGCAACTGCTCGACGCGGTAGACGGGCAATGGATTGCTGCGGTTGCCCACGACGCTCCTTCATTATGGGAGCACGATTTCGGAGATCGTGCGGTGGGTTGGATCTTCGGTGCGGAGGGCGCCGGACCATCGTCGGAAGCCCTTTCCATTTGCCGCTGGCGCGTGCGTATCCCGACGACTACGAGCGTAGAGTCACTAAACGTCGCTACCGCCGCCGCGGTGTGTCTGTTTGAGCGTCTGCGCCGTCGCGAATCGGCGCAAGAGGCTAGTCCAACGAACGAGATCGCGCCGCAATACCGCCGCTAGCGTCGAGGCCATCTGCGCAGCTTCGAGTCTTCGGGCGTACATTTGTCTTGCTAGCGCGCAGCAAACACCTACTCGGCCGGCCGCTCCACGAGAAAGTCCTGCATCACGGTAGCCGCGATCTCTTCGATCGACTTGGTTGTTGTCGAGAGCCAGCGAATGCCCGAGACGCGCATCAGGCGCTCGGCCTGCGCCACCTCATAGCAGCAGTTCTCCAGCGAGGCATAGCGGCTGTTGGGTCGACGTTCATAGCGAACTTCCGCAAGTCGTTCGGGCGCAATCGATAGGCCAAAGAGCTTGTGGCGATGCTGCGCAAGGGCACTGGGAAGCGCGCCGCGCTCAAAATCCTCCGGTATCAACGGGTAATTGGCCGCCTTAACGCCGTATTGCATTGCCAAATACAGACTTGTAGGCGTTTTGCCACTGCGCGATACGCCGATCAGGATGACCTCCGCGCGCTGCAATTCGGCTGCAGATTGCCCATCGTCGTGTGCGAGCGCGTAGCCAATGGCCTCGATGCGGTTCTTGTAGGTATGCGAATCGGCGATATTGTGAAAGCGGCCGATCGTGTGCGTGGATTTGCACTCAAATTCCTGCTCGAGCGGCACAACGAATGTCGCAAAGAGGTCCAGAATCAACGCGTTGGCACTATGCAAGATCGCATTGATTGACGGATCAACAAGCGTCAGAAAGACGATCGGACGGCGGCCGTGACGCCGAAACGAGTCATTGATTCGCTCGATAGCGTCGAGCGCCTTTGTGCGGGTGTCGACGAAAGAGATGCGGTGTGCATGCACACGCACCGAGTCGAACTGCGCCAGAACGCTATGCCCGAGGGTCTCCGCGGTGATTCCCGTGCCGTCGGAGACGTAAAAGACGTCCCGAAACTGTGAGGCGTGCGGATGCGAAGTCATATATAAGACTCCTGCGACCGAGTAGAATGATGACGATTTTGGCATAGCCTCCGATCGGAACGTCGACCTGCGAAGAGCACCTGACGGACTGTCGCATACCCGGGGCTCGCAGCGAGGGGCTTGTTGGGAGGATTAATGGAAGCTGAGGAGTTGGTTGTCCCTTTGCGCTCCTTGCGCATGACGGATGTGGAGCGCGTGGGCGGGAAAAACGCCTCGCTAGGTGAGATGCTCAGCCAGCTGGCGGCCGATGGCATTCGCGTGCCCGACGGATTTGCCACAACCGCTTACGCCTTCCGGGAATATTTGCGGACTAATGGGCTGCGCGAGCGCATCGCGGCGCGCTTGCGGTCTATCGATGTCAGCGACGTTCGCGCACTGTCGGAAGCGGGTCGGGAAGTTCGCAGTTGGGTCACATCGGCGGCGATCCCCTCAGCATTGGAAGATGCGGTGCGGGCCCACTTTCGCTCCTTGACCGCTGGTGAGCAAAGCATTTCGGTTGCGGTTCGCTCGAGCGCGACTGCCGAGGACCTGCCCGAGGCCTCCTTTGCAGGGCAGCAAGAGACGTTTTTGAACGTCGTCGGCGTGGAGGCCGTGCTTGCCCGCCTGCGGGATGTTTTCGCCTCGCTATATAACGATCGCGCGATCTCCTACCGCGCTCATCACGGTTTTAGCCACGACGAAGTTGCGTTGTCTGCAGCCGTGCAGCGCATGGTGCGCAGCGACCGCGGCTCGGCCGGAGTCATGTTCACACTCGACACAGAGTCCGGATTTCAGGACGTTGTATTTATCACATCGAACTACGGACTGGGCGAAACGGTCGTGCAGGGAATCGTAAATCCCGACGAGTTTTACGTGCACAAACCGATGCTTGCAGCCGGCAATTTTCCGATAGTTCGCCGCAACCTGGGATCGAAGCTCATCAAGATGGTTTACGACGCCGCGGGCGGTGCCGCCGGCCGTCACGTCAAGACGGTTGACGTTGACGATGAGCAGCGTCACCGATTTTCGCTTGAGGATGGCGATGTCCTTGAACTGGCGCGCTACGCCGTGGCAATTGAGCGGCATTACGGCCGCCCCATGGACATCGAGTGGGGTAAAGATGGCGTCGACGGGCGAATCTGCATTTTGCAGGCGCGGCCGGAGACGGTGAAATCGCGCCCGCAAGACGAGACGCAACTGCGCTATCGGCTAAAGCTGCCGAAGGATCGTCCGCCGCCGGTGTTAACCTCGGGTCGGGCAATCGGACAGAAGATCGGCGTGGGCAAGGTGCGCGTCGTTCGCGATGCCTCTAGGATGGAACTCGTCGAGCCGGGAGACATTCTGGTCACCGAGATGACCGATCCGAACTGGGAGCCGGTCATGAAGCGCGCCTCCGCCATTGTGACGGACCGTGGCGGCCGCACCTGTCACGCGGCCATCATCGCGCGAGAATTGGGCATTCCGGCAGTGGTTGGCTGCACTGATGCAACCGTGCGGCTGGCCGAGGGACAAGAGGTCACGGTGAGTTGCGCCGAGGGTGACACCGGTGTGATCTACGCGGGCCGGATGGAAGTTGAAACCGAGACCGTGCAGCGGGAATCGTACCCGAAATTGACGTTAAAATCATGCTCAACGTTGGCAATCCCCAGTTAGCGTTTGATTTTCAGTCGCTGCCAAACGCGGGAGTGGGTCTGGCACGCTTGGAATTCATCATTAACAACCACATCGGCGTGCATCCCAAAGCGGTGCTCGATTACCCGGACCTGGATGATCCCCTTAAACGGGCCGTGGAAGCGCTGGCGCATGGTTACCCGAGCCCGCGCGACTTCTTTATGGGGCGACTTACCGAGGGCGTGGCAACGATCGCCAGTGCCTTTTGGCCCAAGCCCGTCATCGTGCGTCTGTCCGACTTTAAGAGCAACGAATACCGCAAGCTAATTGGCGGGACACGCTACGAGCCCGACGAGGAAAACCCCATGCTGGGTTTTCGCGGCGCGTCGCGATTTATTGCATCGAGCTTTGCGGGGTGTTTTGAGCTCGAGTGCGCCGCGTTTGAACGCGTGCGCAACACGATGGGATTGACCAACGTCGAACTCATGGTGCCTTTTGTCCGTACGTTGGATGAAGCCCGGCAGGTCACGGAGTTGCTGGCTGCGCACAACCTGCGCCGCGGCGAGAACGGGCTTCGCATCATCATGATGTGCGAAGTGCCATCCAATGCGCTGCTGGCCGAGGAATTTCTGGAGTACTTCGACGGTTTTTCGATTGGCTCCAACGATTTGACGCAGCTTACGCTCGGGTTGGATCGCGATTCGGGCTTGGTTGCTAACGAATTCGACGAGCGCGATCCCGCGGTCAAGGCACTAATCGCGCGCGCGATTTCGGCATGCCGCAGCAAGGGAAAGTACATAGGGATCTGTGGCCAGGGACCGTCGGATCACCTGGATTTTGCCTTGTGGCTCGTCAAGCAGGGCATTGGGTCAATTTCGCTAAATCCCGACTCGGTAGTTGACACCTGGCGGCGGATTGCGGCCGCCAAGTGATCTGCCCTGACTTATTTAGAGGACCGCTGCTTTAGCAGGCGGTTTTGTTCGCGCTTCCAATCTCGCTCCTGCTCGGCTGCGCGCTTTTCGAACTGGCGCTTTCCCTTGGCCAAACCCACCGAGAGCTTGATGCGACCTTTTGAGAAGTGAAGGTCCAGAGGAACAAGTGTGTAGCCAGCTCGTTCCACTTTGCCGATGAGTTTACGAATCTCTTCGGCCCGAAGCAGCAGCTTGCGGGTTCGAGTGGGTTCGGCGTGCACATGCGTGGAAGTCGTCGGCAGCGTGCCAATATGGGCGTTGAGCAAAAAGAGCTCGCCTTCGCGCACGATCACGTAAGCATCGTTGATCTGCGCACGTCCCGCACGAATGCTCTTGACCTCCCAGCCTTCAAGGACTATGCCCGCCTCGAAGCGCTCTTCGACGTGGTATTCGTGCGGTGCCTTGCGATTTTGGGTGATCGACATGGTGTTCGAGTGCGCCGGAGGCCGATAAAATTGAGTGTAACAACCGATTGCGATGCACCGCGTCCACCGTTCCGTTATCGTTCCATACAGCCGGGCGCAAATGTTCGGGCTGGTGCACGATGTTGCTCAATACCCGAAGTTTTTACCGTGGTGCGCGGCCACTCACGTGCGGCCACAGACCCAGCAGGACATTGTCGATGCGCGCGTGGAGATCGCCTACATGGGGGTTCATAGTCACTTCACGACCACGAATGTCCATCGCTTTCCCGAATCAATTACCTTGACGCTGGTTGACGGACCGTTTCGCGATTTGCGCGGGGAATGGAGCTTTCGCGCGTTGGGTGAGGACGCATGCAAGGTCAGCCTGGACTTGCACTACCGGTTTGCTGCTGGATTGCTCGGGCGCGCCGTCGCGCCGGTCTTCGAACGGGTTGCCAATTCCTTGGTTGATGCCTTTGCCGCTCGTGCGGAGCAACTGTATGGACAAGTCGCCGACTGAGGCGATTCGGGTAACCGTCGTTTACGCGCTGCCTCAGCGCCAATGGGTCCAAGCGGTCAAACTGGACGGCGGCGCCAGCGTGCGCATGGCCATCGAGCGCTCGGGAGTGCTGAAAGCAGTGCCCGAGTTGCGTTTGGAGACGCTCGAGGTGGGGATATTCCATCGTCGTTGCAGCCTGGATGCACCAGTGCGCGACGGGGACCGGGTAGAGATCTACCGGCCGTTGGTGCTCGATCCAAAGGACGCGCGGCGCATGCGCGCAGCACGCAATAAAACGCAATCCCGAGCGGTTTCGGCCAGATCACGGTAAGCCGCGGGCTCCAAAGCCTAAAGTGCGCGCCGGTATTGCCGGGATATCGATAGCCGAAGAGCTTCTGCCCGCTTATGCGAGGATTTTGCGCAGACGTTATGAGACTTAAGATTGCTTGGCATTACCCTGCGGTGCCGAGCTCGATGCAGGCCCGGAAAAACTATTTGCTCTTGAATAACGCGGTCAAGCCAAGTTGCGCTCCGCTCTTTGTTACCGTGGGTGCGGGCGCACAGCGTTTACGCGCCAGCATTGCGAGGCGCTAACCAGGCGATTGCGGTCAAGGGAGCTTATGCGAGAGCAGTGGCGCCGGACGGCAGGCAACCGCCGCGCAAGTCGTCACGAGCAGTTTTTGTTGATAGCGTCCTGCGTTTTTTGAACTTCTGCCGCACGCTGATCATCGTCGAGGAAATTTCGCTCGCCGTTGGCATCAGGACGCAATAGTCGCGTGCCGCCCTGGAGCATGTCCATATACGTCTTCGCCTGGTTGCAGGCCTCGGCCCGTTGGGACGCCTGCGCTTCGTCCTGCTCTTCCTTTTCCTCGGCTTTTTGCCGTTCTGTGAGTCGCTTGCGAAAATCTGCATCTTGCTCTGCGAGGGATTTGGGAGCAGGGTTGGGTTTGCTCGCCTGCGGTGCGGGGGATGGAGGCGCCGATGCGGGGGCCGATGTCCGAGGCGTTGCGGGCACGGGGCCGCCATTATTTATAGCGGGCGCGCTGGGAGCCGCCGAAGTGGTGTCGGTGTTGCTAGGGCTGACACCTGTGGGTTGGCGAAGTATGTTTGATCGCGAAACATCTGCAGGCGGTGGAGTATCCGAATAAGTAATCTCACCGTTGGCGTCGCGCCA
>CAZSOI010000043.1:0-5417 GCA_964608115.1 uncultured Burkholderiaceae bacterium
GTCCGGGTCGGAGAGCGCGATCGTCTGTGATTGCAGCGGCATCGGTGCTCTTTTGTGCAAGCTGCCCTGCGTTTGGTTTGCGTTCACCCTCTACTCCTCGGTCAGTATCAGCAATTGCGCCGCCTCGGCCTGCTGCGTAAGCGTCCAGCAGTGCCCATCGCTGGAGGCAAAATACAGCGCGCGGCCTCCCGCGCGCAGCGCCGGCAATTCGTCGCGCAATTCCGCGGCATCAAGCAGCGTTGTGCGCATGGGCGCATAGCGCGCACGCAGCTGCTCGGCGGCCTCGCGCAGTGTGGCCGCCGAGGCCAGAATTCTGCCTGCAACCGTCAGTTCTTCCTGCGGCCAACGCATAGGCACCCCGGCGTCACTCGCTTCCAATACGACGTGCTTCGACCGTGATCGGCAAACCTGTGTCGGCGGCCAAACTTGGTAGCTCCAGCACCCAACCGTTTCCCAGCGTGACCTGGCCGCCCCAAAGTTCGGCGCGCTGCTGCGCAACGATGGGTTCTTCCAGATCCTTTTTCGGCACGTAGGCCGAGAGCTTGCCGTTAGCGGTTTTGCGAATCATCACTTTCATTGCATGCCCTTCATCAAAAATCGCCCGCGGTCGCGTCGGGGCGACCACGCCTGTAGGTCGTTGCTCATTAAGTTCGTCTTGTTCACGGCCAGAACACCCGCTGCGGATCCAGGCAAATGGCATCGAGCAGCTCATCTAACCTCTCCGATCGCTCACGCTCGGCCCAGACGCCTCGAGCATGGTCGCGTGCGTACAGGCGCCAAATGGGCGGATCCTTGCGCAGCCAGGCGATGTCGATGAGGCCGCCGTCCGCATCGATGTTGCGCGAGCAACAGGGACTGACAATGCGCCAGCCATCGACCTCGCGCAGCACCTTCGGTCGCACATAGCGATAGCGCACGCGCTGGCGCAGCGCGCGCTCGATCCGCCGTTTATCGAAATCGAACACCCGCCCGGGTCCGTCGGGACTTGTGGCAGGCGACCCAAAGGACGGGACAAAAATTGCATCCAGGTCAAGTGCCGGGCTCATTTGCCCTCCCCGCAGCTCGAGCCAGGATCGCACTTAGCGCCCACAAGAACGATCTCGTCTTCGCGACAGCCCACGACGCGCCCGCTGCCAAAATCGACCAGATATACGCTCTGATTGGCCGGGACATAATGGCCAATGCGAACCACTTCTCCGATTTTTCCTTGCGCAACCAGTAACGCGCCCTCAGCCTCTTGAGGAAAGCTTCCGTCGTTATACAGGTCCGACGCCGCGGCAACGGCCTGGCCCCATTGAAATCGCGCGCTCGCGGGCTCAAACATCGCGTGCTCCGCGCTTGCGCAACGCGTCAAGCTCGCTCGCACGGGATCCGAGGCGCGAAAGAACCTCCTCGGGCATGTTGTCCAGCGACACGAGTTCACGAGCGCGCATGCCCACACGGTGACCGCTTTCTATGAACTCCACCGCATAGATGTAGTACTGCTGCAAAAACGTCCCGATCGAATGCACAAATCCGATATCGCCCCGCTTCACCAGTACTTCTCCGATGTCCTTGCCGCGGTAGGTACCGTCGTTTCGCACCGTAAAGCGACTTACCACCCGCTCGCCAAAACCAAAGCGCGGGGCGCTGGTAAGTTCCACTTCATCGCTATCGCGGCGCATATCGCCCATGGTTTGCGCTCATCTCCTTGGTCAGCGCGCGGGCACCTTCGTGCTCGAGCGCCCGATTGAGCCAATATCGATTTTTGCCACGCCCGGGGGTTGTCCGGCACCAAGGCTGCTTGCACAACCACAAACCCCCACGTTGGGATTTACAAAGGTCAGGCCCGTCTGCGTGAGCGTGTCCGCAAAATCGATGGTCACGCCATCGAGCAGCGCGCGGCTGGCCGCGGGTAAAAAAAGCGCCACGCCGTTGACCTCTAGCACTGCATCGCCCGGCTGCGGGGCACTTTCCACGGTGAAATCCGACTGATAGCCCGAGCAGCCGCCTGGACTCACGATCAGGCGCACGCCCGCGCCGGTAGGGCTGCCGGAGAAGCGCAGCACGCGTCGCAAGAATTTCTCCGCCGCCGCGGTCACGGTAATGTTCATCGCATCAGCTGATTCGCAATTTGTTTGTTTGCACATCGCGCGCTCGTGCGCCTAGGCCCGGACGACGCAACCCGCAACGGGGCACACCGCAACGCACTGCGGCGAGTCAAAGTGCCCCTCGCACTCGGTGCACTTTTTTGGGTCGATGATGAAGGTTCCGCCTTTCTCGCGGATGGCCATGTTGGGACACTCGGGCTCGCAGGCCGAGCAACCGGTACAGGACGAAGCGATGATCTTCATTGGCATAGTGTGTTTACTCCCTAGGAAATCTTGCAGCCTTCGCCGGGCTGCGCTCTTTGTCTCTTACGGATTGCAGTACCAAGCATCGCGATCTCCTCTTTGTGATCGCATCAGGCGGCCGCATGCGTGTAAGCGCCCTGGCGGATGGCCGCGTCGCCCCGCTCACGGTGAATGATTGCGCCGTCCTTTACGCGCTTGCGGTAATCGGCAAACCAGGTAAGTAGCGCTTTTTCAATGAACTCGTGCGCGTAGGCATCGACCGCCTCGATCCCAGCAGCCGTGAGTTCCTCCAGAGGACAGCGCCCGATTTTTGCCACCAACACCGCGTGGCAGTCGTTAATCGCCTTGATGATCGACGGCAGCTGATCGTCCTCGCCCCAGCCGCCCTGGCAGTAATGATCCACCCGGCGGTGGCCAACAAACGTCGCCTGCGTCGCCGAAACTTCATAGATCTGAAATTCCTCGGCGTGGCCAAAGTGCTGGTTTACCTTGCCGGAGCCTTTGGTGGCCACGGCAACGAGCACTTTGATGTGGGACTCGCTTTCGCCAACTTGCGCCTGTGCAGCTAGCGCCTGAACCTTGGCCTCGCGCTGCGCCTGGCGCAGGCGTTCCACTGCAAGCTGGTACTGGCGTCGCTTTTCCAAGTCGTAGACGATGTTTTTTTGTTCGACTTGCTCGAGCGTAAATTCTTCGGAGCGATCCTCGCCCAGCAGCCCCACGGCGTCTGCCCGGCACTGGCGGCAGTGCCGCATGAGGTTTGCGCCACCCATGCAGGCGTCTTGCACGGCCTTTAACTCCTGAGCAGTTGGGCCACGCTGGCCCGTTAAGCCAAAGTACGTGCCGTGCTCGGGCTCGGAGATGAGCGGCATGATGTTGTGCAAGAAGGCGCCGCGCTCCTTGACCGCGCGGTTGACCTCAATTAAGTGCTCGTCGTTAACGCCCGGGATCAAGACCGAATTGATCTTGGTGAGCACCCCGCGGCGCGTGAGCATCTCCAAACCCAGGAGCTGGCGCTCAGCAAGAATCTTCGCGGCCTCACGGCCCGTAATGCGGCGGTGCTGATAAAAGATCCAGGGATAGATTTTTTCCCCAACGGCCGCATCAACCATGTTGATCGTGATCGTCACGTGGTCGATGTTGTAGCCGCAAATCTCATCGACCATGTCGGGCAGCGCCAAGCCGTTGGTGGAGAGGCACAGCTTGATGTCGGGCGCTTGCTCCTGCAGCATGGCGAAGGTCGCAAACGTCTTGGCCGGGTTGGCCAGCGCATCGCCGGGGCCAGCGATGCCAAGGACCGTCATCTGCGGAATCTCGCTGGCAACCGCAAGCACCTTGCGTACGGCCTGCTCGGGCGTGAGCTTTTGCGAGACCACGCCCGGGCGCGACTCGTTGGAGCAGTCGTACTTGCGATTGCAGTAATTGCACTGGATGTTGCATGCCGGGGCCACCGCCACGTGCATGCGCGCGTAGTGATGGTGGGCCTCTTCGGAATAACAAGGATGGTTCTTTACCTTCTCCCAGATCTCGGGGGGCATGTCCCCCGGGCCGGCGGACGAACCGCAGCTGGCCTTGCCCGCGCCGCTCGCGGAGGCGCAACCCGAGTTTGGCTGCGACTGGGCACTCCCTTTGGCCTTGAGCGCGGCTAGCAAGATGTGGGCTGTGGCCAAGCTGGCGGAGGTCATTGCGCAATCCTTCGGTGAGATCCGACCCTCGGGGGGTCTTCGAGGATCTATTGCGAGATCCGTGCCAACTGCAGTTTTTGCGTGTTTTCAGGCAGTTAGCGAAAGGCGCGGGCGTCGTTGGACTGTCGCGGAATCGACAAACCCAACACCGAAGACATTCGTGTGGGCACGTCTTGCGAGGTAACGCGGGAAAAGGAGCAAGTCGCTTTTCAGATCGAAAGACTTCAATAGGGGCGGCCCGTCTGCCGCTTGTGTATGGTTTTGGTTGATAACAGGCTTTGCTAAACTATGTTATAGAACCTTCCATGACCTTCGGAATCGGATCCGCAGTAATGAATGTCTCGCTTACGCCGGAACTTGAAAAGTACGTTCGACGCAAAGTAACTTCCGGCCTCTATAACAACGCTAGTGAAGTGATTCGCCAGGCTCTTCGGCTTCTTCTCGAGCAGGAAGCCGTACCCAAAGGGCAGCGCGTTCCTCAACCAGCCAGCAAGCACGAGATGGTCGCTGCGCTCGCGGCACTGGAGAAGCCGTTGCGGGAGCGTGGGCTCACGTCGCTCGCGCTCTTTGGATCGGTCGTGCGCGGCGCAGCCCGCCTTGACAGCGACATAGACGTCCTGGTCGATGTAGCCGCGGGCACCAAGTTCAGCCTAGTTGATCTGGTTTCGGTTCAGGACTTTTTGCAAGAGCGACTTGGCCGAAAGGTCGATGTTGTTACGAGGCAAGGACTCAGTCCGGCAATCCGCGATCGAGTCCTTCGCGAAGCGGAAAAGATCTACTAATGGAGAAGGTCGCGAGTATTTACCTTCGTCACATCCTAGAGGCAATCGCAAACATCGAGGCGGACACAGCAGGTTACGATCTGGGCAAATTTCGGCGAGACCGGCGTGCACGACAGCTCGTTGAACGAAACCTCGAGATCCTGTCCGAAGCCAGTCGCCGCCTTCCGAAAGAGTGCAAAGAAGGCGAAGCTCATGTCCCATGGCAAGCGATCGCTGGTATCGGTAACGTTCTGCGGCACGATTACCACGAGATGTATCCCACCATTTTGTGGGAAACCTGCCAAAAGGACCTGAAGACACTCAAAGAGGCCGTCGGCCGCATTGCGCGGCGTGTCAGCACAGTCCCTCGTGGGAAACCGAAGAAGGCTTAAAGCGCACCTCGGTCCTTTTGCGGGCACAGACCCCTAGGCATGCGTTTTGGGCGTCGCCACTTTCCGCCTCAGGGGCCTCACACTTGGGCACCAGACGCCGACAGACATCCATCGCGCCTCCGAGCGGAGACGACGGAGCTGCTTTGATAGGGACGATGAGCGCTCCACGCTTGGACCACCACGCTTCACCGTCGCACTTGCTCAGAATCACCAACCGGGACGGATTTGCATGCAAAGCGAAGTAACAAC
>CAZSOI010000044.1:0-1928 GCA_964608115.1 uncultured Burkholderiaceae bacterium
CAAGTCGTGCCACCACGCGACGAAGCGCGTCGCTCGGCGTAACTCCCTGCGCCTCGCACCAATCAAGCCACGGCTGTTTGTAGGCGAGTAGATCGACGCTTACCCGCGAATTGCGCGCTTTTTTTATTTGTCGCGTCGCCATTTTGTTTGTCAATTACCTCCCGCGTTCACTCTGCTAAGTTGCCATTCGTCTGACAAGTACCGGCGACAGCCTATCTTGCACTCGTCATAACCACCGCGCCATTTCTTGATAATCTCAAGAAGCCACACGCCCTGCAAGCTTGGGTCAAAAAGCGCCAGCATCCAGAAACGGGGTTTCGCCTCTCTTAATCCTAACTCCCACTCCGCGTCGAACGCTTGACGGCAATTGCCGCAGACTATGCGTTGTCCGACCACCTGCAGATTCTCCACGATGCGCTTGCTTACCTGACGGTCTCACCGCAAGCGCCATCGGCGGCTAGCGATGATGTGCCTCGGGCCTCGGCCGCAGAATTTGATCGGCTGCAATCCCGCGCATTGTCGACATTACGCCCCGTCGCGGAAAGCGGGGATAGAGGCGAGCTTTCTAATTGGATCGGTACCTGTCGTGCACTTCATTTGAAGCGAAGATAGAGGGCGAAAACGGGCGCCGTCCGGACGAACGTTGTAGTCGGAGCGTTTGATCGGCTACCGCTGACACCCGGCTCCGCTCGCCGTTTCGATCGCCTCATTCGCAGTAAGACATCTTAATTCAAACGAAAAGCGCTCTCACTGAGCCGAGATTTGCGAAATTGCACCCAATTCCAGCTTCAGATTCTCGCAACGCTTTCGTCTTGACGCCCTAATGTCGCTCTAAGCCATGCCGCTTACTTATAAGTGGGCTCGCGACGCACGAGGTCGACATGAAAAGCAGCTCGACAGTGAGCGACTGACTTCAATGAGTGTCTTTGCTTGGAACGCCGGCTTCCTCACGAATCTGCCATCGATCGATCGACAGCATCGGCGGCTGGTAGCCATGATCAACAGGCTAAGCAACGCGCTCGAGGCAGGTAATCGGGTTGACGATCGCGCGCTTTCGCAAACCTTCGAGCGGTTGCGCCAATATGCCAAGGTCCACTTTGCGGACGAAGAACAGTTGATGATCCAATCCGGCGTTGACAGCCGGCATCTGGAGTTGCACCGCCAAGCCCACGCGCAGTTCATCGAACAAATCGCGTCGCTGTGGGACGCGCACACGAGCGCGCCACGCCCTGTCGAAGCGATCTTGGAGTTCCTCTCGCCGTGGCTCGTGCAGCACATCCTTGGTGTCGACATGTCAATGGCCCGGCAGATCCGACTGTTGCGCGCGGGGGAATCGGCCGCGCGTGCCTACGAGTTGTCCTCGAGCATGGAGGGCCCCGCCACCGAAGCCACGCTCGGCGCGCTACGGAACCTTCTGCGTACGCTTTCCCACCTCAGCGTCGATCTGCAGCAGCGTGTCCGGGAACGTACCGATCAGCTGGATCAGACCAACCGCGCCTTGGCTGATGCGAATCGTCAACTAGAACAGCAAAAGCTCGATTTGGAGTACCGGGTGCGAGAGCGCACGCTGGAACTGGGGCGAGCAAACTGGGAATTGGCTCAGGCTAATCTGCAGCTCGAAGCCTTTGCCCTCTCCGATGGATTGCTCGGAATTGCCAACCGGACATCATTTGACCGGCGCTTCGAACAAGAGTGGCGGCGAGCTCGCCGCGACGCCTTGCCACTTTCGTTGTTGATGATCGACGTTGACCATTTCAAGCGCTATAACGACGCCTACGGGCATCAGTCCGGGGACCGCTGCTTGCAGCGGATTGCGCACGCGACAACGGGCCAGATGCGACGCCCCGGCGACTTCGTAGCGCGCTACGGCGGCGAGGAGCTTGCAGTAATACTGCCTGAGACGGAACTGGACGGGGCGCGCTTTTGCG
>CAZSOI010000045.1:0-1865 GCA_964608115.1 uncultured Burkholderiaceae bacterium
GGCATCAAGGTGCCGCTGCCGGTGATCATCGGTCTCGACATGGCCGGTGAGATCATGGCATTGGGCGACGATGTCGCTAACTGGAAGGTCGGCGATCGCGTTTTGGTGAATCCCGTCAATAAGAAAAACGGCCTGATGGGCGAGATGCTGGATGGCGGCATGGCCGAATATTGTTTGGTCGCTGCCGATCAACTCGTCGCGATGCCCGATAAGGTCACTTTCACCGAGGCTGCCGCGCTTCCGGTTGCCTACGGCACCGCTCACCGCATGCTCATCACACACAACAGCATTAAGACAGGCGACAAGGTTTTGATATTGGGTGCCAGCGGCGGCGTCGGTACCGGCTGCGTTGTCATTGCCAAACTATTGGGTGCCGAAGTGATTGCTTGTGCGTCGGGCGAGAAAAAATTGCGTCGTTTGAAGGAAATTGGCGCTGACGAGGTGGTCGATTACACCAAAGTAGATTGGTCCAAGTGGGCGATTGAGAAGTATGGCAAGCCGCAACGCCGCTCGTACGACGGCGGCGTCGATGTTGTCATCAACTTTACCGGCGGCGACACATGGGTCCCCTCCCTGCGCTGCATCAAGCGCGGCGGCAAGCTCCTGGTCTGCGGCGCAACGATGGGCCATGACCCCAAGGAGGACCTGCGTTATGTTTGGAGCTTTGAGATCAACATTCAAGGATCGAATAGCTGCTACGACGAGGATTTACGCGGACTGATGGGTTTGATTCAAGATGGCAAGATGAAACCCGTGATCGACCAAGTACTGCCGTTGGAGCAAGCGATTGAGGGGCTGCGTCTCCTGCGTGATCGCGGGGTTGTCGGCAAGGTTGTTGTTGCACCGTAAGGCGGAGGTCAGATTAATGAACGAAGATCTTACCGTCGAACGGGTGCAGACGATGATCACACGTGCGCCCTACCACCGGTGGCTTGGGCTCAGGGTAAACGAGGTCAGTACCGATGGCATCGAACTAACGGCAACATGGCGCGAGGAGTGGGTGGTAAATCCGGAACGACGCTATACACATGGAGGCGTCCTCGCTGCTTTGGTTGATCTCGCCGCCGACTGGGCGATGATCAAGAAACTGGGACGACCGGTGCCGACTATCGATCTGCGGGTTGATTTTCACAGCCCGGCATTGCCGGGCGATCTCAACTGTCGCGGCAAGATCGTCAAGGTAGGAAACCAATTTTCGTCTTCCGAATCATTTGTGTTTGACATTTCCGGCAAACTGCTCGCGAGCGGGCGCGGCACGTATTTGAGCGCGTTGCCAAAGGCCTGACCGGTGCGCATGCGGACAACACAGCGGAAATGCAAATTAAGATGATACTCGCACGACGGGCTTTACGATGAACGTGCTGGCGTAACACGGTAAAACGTCAATGTCTTCTTTTCAGAATCTCGGGCAATTGATTTGCAGGAACCGCGACCTGTCGAACATCGCGATCATTGACCTGAGCGCGAACCGGCAAGCACGGGACGTCAGCTACGCTGCACTTGACGCCATGGCAAATGGTGTTGCTCGTGCAATTGGAGAGCATGACTTCAGGCGCGGCGACCGTATTGCGATCCTTTCCGCGAACTGTGCCGAGTACCTCGCTGCGTATTTCGGTATCATGCGCGCAGGCCTGATTGCAGTCCCAGTGAATTTCCGGTTTCCTCCGAAGACGATCGATTTTGTCATTCGCGATGCAGGCGCGAAACTCGTGTTTTGTGATCATGAGCGGCGCGCGCACTGCCCGCCGGGTGTTCCGACTATCTGCTTCGGCGATGCAGAGGTCGACGGGTTCAATCGATTCCTCAATTGTGGGAGCTTTACCGAGATCATTCCGGCGTCTAACGAGCCGGCGATGTTTCTTTAC
>CAZSOI010000046.1:0-5628 GCA_964608115.1 uncultured Burkholderiaceae bacterium
ACCCTCGGGGATTCTCGCGCTTGGACTCGTGGTACTAGCGGCTGGGGACCTTGCTCTGGCTTGGAGCGAGCAGTGGGTGTGGGTGTGGAGCGGAATCGCGCTTTGGGGCCTGCACTTGGGCATCTCGGAGGGTCTGCTGTCAAGGATGGTGGCCGACGCAGCACCGCCGGCGCTTCGTGGGACGGCCTTTGGTGTGTTTAATCTCGTCGCCGGCGTTGCGCTTTTGGCGGCAAGTACCCTAGCGGGCCTGCTATGGGATCGTTTCGGCGCGCCGCAAAGCTTTCTTGCCGGCGCAGGCCTTAGCGCTATTGCCTTCTTTGTCGTGATCGCGCGCCATGGCGCGCGTGAACCAGCTCCAGGTTAAATGTTTTCCGATGGCAGCCGGTGTATGGCCGAAGAAGAACAGGCCTATGCGGTTTTGGGCCGCGAACCGAAGAAAGTGATTTTTTGCGCCTGCGAAGAAACCAGCACAGAGCGCTTGATGCGCCCGATAACATGCATCTCACAGGCCTTGCAGTCAAAGCGCAGGCTCAGGCGCTCGTTACCGTTAACCAATGTCATGGGTTCGGCGCGGATTGTGCCCTGAACACCGATCACGCCCTTGGCTTGCCGGGGACAAAGGCTCAACGAGAAACGAATGCAGTGCTTGGTAACCATGAGGCTGATCTCGCCAAGTTCCGCATGGTTTTCGAAGGCTGCGTCGATGACCTTTACGCCGTGGCGCGCGTAAAAAGCTGCGGCGAGCTGATTGGCAACGTTGCCAAGGTAGCTCAGGCTTTCAGCCGGGAAGGGAGCCGGCGGCTGCTTGGGCCTTATGCGAGGCAATCGCGCAAGGCAGCCGGCGCGCTTTGCTTGAAGCTGCGCGAGGGCATCACGGCGCCAGGCGTTCGCTATGGCGGCAGGAATGAACCGCGGACGCTCCCAGGCTATATCGATGCGCCGCGCCTCAAAAATCGTGCCGCCAAGTCGGCATAGGCTCTCGCGCAACGACCGCTCGGCCTGACCGACGTCGTGAGCTTGGTCAAACTCGCGTGGCGCTGGGACGACGGCCAAATGCCCATGCGGATCGACCACACGAAGCTGCAGCCCGGCCTCGCTTTCCGAGAGCTGCCAATCAACAGCGACTTTGCGCTGCGCCGTTTTGCCCTCGAGTATGCGCATCCAGTGCCGGTCACGATTGCGACAAATCGGTATGGCTTCGCGCAGATCGCGCAGCGCGCCGATCGACTCGTTGGGTTCGATGCGCCAGAGCGCAGCAGGCGCTAAAGTCCCGTCGCCGCTGGCGTGCTGCGGCATGTGCAGCCGTACGCTCCGATTTACCTGTACTCCGACTAGCTGCTGCCGCTGATCGTAGTAGGTCAACCCATCGCCGTTGTGCAAATCGCCTACTTCGTGCTCAACCGCGACATCGAAATATTGTTCGGCAACGCGGATGACGTGGCCAATCGGCGTGCCGGCGAACTTAGGAGTGTCGAATGCCCCGACATCGTCGCGGCGGCCATTGACAAAATATTCTGTCTTGCCTCGATGGAAATTTCGACTAGGATCGGGTTGGAAGAAAAACTGGCACCGGCCATCGCTGGCTGTGCGCAGATCGCCACGCTGCTCCAGAATATCATCGAGCAGCTGTCGATAGTGTGCTGTGACATTTTTTACGTAGCCCATGTCCTTGTAGCGCCCTTCGATCTTGAACGATCGGATGCCCGCATCGATGAGCGCCGCGAGGTTTTTACTCTGGTCGTTGTCCTTCATCGATAGCAGGTGCTTGTCGCGCGCGACAATGCGACCTTGCGCGTCGCGAAGCGTGTACGGCAGGCGGCACGCTTGCGAACAATCCCCCCGATTTGCGCTGCGGCCGGTATGCGCGTGGCTGATATAACACCGGCCACTGTAGGCCACACACAGGGCGCCATGAATGAAAAATTCCAGGCACGCCTCCCGCGTTTGTTCGGCAATTTGCCGGATTTGGGCTAGGGAAAGCTCGCGCGCGAGCACGAGCTGTGAAAATCCCACGTCCTGCAAGAAGCGCGCTTTTTCGGGCGTACGAATGTCACATTGCGTGCTGGCGTGTAGCTGCAAGGGCGGCAGGTCCAACTCCAGCAAACCCATGTCTTGGACGATCAGGGCGTCGACTCCCGCTTCGTACAGTTGCCTCGCCAGACGGCACGCATCTTGCATTTCATCGTCACGCAAAATCGTATTTAGCGTCACGAAGACTCGTGCGCTGTAGCGGTGGGCGTGACGCACTAGCCGCTCAATGTCGCTGACCGGATTGGCCGCGTGCACGCGTGCGCCAAAAGCCGGTCCACCGATATACACGGCATCGGCGCCATGGTCGATGGCCGCGATGCCGATATCGGCGCTCTGGGCGGGCGCGAGCAGTTCGAGCTCTGGGCGAGGATCGTTCATCGCTCAAATATTAGCTTGCTTTGGGTTGTCTTCTGGCAAGCGCCTGGGCGGCTTGCAGACCCGAACGAACCGAACCTTCGATCGTCGACGGGTAGGGGCTGTGCGCCGAGTCTGCTGCAAGCAACACTCCAGGCGCGGGCAGGACCGTCGGAGGGCGTTGCAGGTTCGGCACGGGAACTAGGGTCGCGTGCTTCTCGATGATCGTGAAATGCTGCAAGGGCGAAGGCAGACCGAACTCGGCGCTAAGTTGTGCGGCAACGTGCTGCCCTAGCGCCTGACGGGATAGCTCCAGATGCGGTCCCGGTCCGCTGATCACTACACTGAAAATCCCATCCAGCGACGGGTCCGATGCGCCGCGGTCAAATACCCACTGCCCGTAGCAGTGCCGTGCCGGGTCGTCAAGCAGCGCGTAAATCGACTGCGCCAGCCGTGTTGCCGGCTGGTAACGCAGGTACACCGTGCCAATTGGTGCGAATCGCAGCGCGCGAAGTCTCGCAATTGTATTGGCAAGCGCGGGCTGCCCGTCATCGAGTAATGCGGCTGCACGGTCTGGTGGCACGGCAAGGACGGTTGGTCCCTCGATACTGGTTCCATCGCGCAATAGCACCCGAGAAACGTTTTGATCTGGCAGTGGCCGCACCTGAAGCGCAGGGCAGTGCAAACGCACGTGCGCACCGTTGGCTTGTAACCAGCGCAGGGCAGCATCGGGAAATAGCGTGGACAAGTCAGTGCGAGCTTGCAGCAGGCGGCTGGAAAATTCTTCGGCCCCGAGGCTGTCGCGCAGAACGTTTAGAAAGACACGCGCGGAAGCCTGCTCAAGGCCGACGTTCAGCGCCGCCAGGCAAAGCGGCCTCCAGAGGCGGCGCGTTAGCTCCGCAGGGTGATCTGTAAATAAACCAAGCGCAGGCATATCGCTGGGCACACCCCAGTGCTCGCGCTGCATTTGCCGCACCCACCGCGCTAGAGCCCAACGCTCCGACCAACGAATCGTGCGTGCCCGCGCGATTCCCACGGCCAGATGCCAGGGCGCTGGAAGCTGTGCGGCCCCGACGTGCCAGCCATCAGGATACGAAATGGCAAACGACGATTGCACAAAGACCGAAGATGGCGCAACGCCCACTGTTCGCATCAGCGCCAGCGTGTCGCGATATGCGCCAAGCAGCAGGTGCTGACCGTTGTCGACCCGAAAGCGCTTGCCGGCCAAGTCCAGCTCGACCATGCGCGCCCGCCCTCCAACCTGCGGCGCGGCTTCGAGCAGAAGCGGTCGGGTACCCTGGCAAGCCAGTTGCACCGCACAGGACAGGCCGGACCATCCTGCGCCAATGACAATTGGCCGCCGATCGTCGTACACGCCTTATCGGTCCGCGCTGCTGCTGGCATGCGAGTCCTCGGTGCGGGCCGCGTGCAGCATGCGGGTAGGCGGCCCAAAGACCCAGGTGCGCCAGGCGATGGAGAGTTTGCGTATCGGCGTAAGCGAGATGTGCTGGTGCAGAACTTGAAAATCGTCGCGCGCCAATTCGTCGAGCAGTCGGGCGTAAATCGCCGCCATGACGACTCCAGGGCGTTGCGCGCGGTAGTCCACGGGCGCCAGCTTTGCAAGCGCGTCGGCAAATGCCTGACGAGCGCGCTGAGCTTCGAAATTCATCAATTCACTAAAACCTTTGACATAACGACCGGCCAGGATGTCCGCGGCCTTTACGCCAAAGCGCTGCATATCGTCCATCGGCAGATAGATCCGGCCGCGGCGAGCGTCTTCACCGACATCGCGCAAAATGTTGACCATCTGCAACGCGAGCCCGAGTTGGCGCGCGTACGAATAGGTTGCCTCGTCGCTGAGGCCAAAAATGCCCGCCGCCATCTCTCCGACGACGCCGGCGACGAGGTAGCAATAGCGAGCAAGCGACGGGAAATCGATAAAGCGGTTCTGCGCCAAGTCGATGCGCATGCCCTCCAGGACTAGCAGCATGCGTTCGCTTGTCAACCCGTAGGCTGTGACGTGAGGCTCCAGGGCGCGGGTGACAGGGTGCTGCGGCGTGCCAGCAAACAATCGCTCGACTTCAGTTTGCCACCAGTCGATTTTGGCGCCGGCGACCGTGCTGTCACCGACTTCGTCTACTGCGTCGTCGATCTCGCGGCAATATGCGTACAGCGCAGTGATTGCGCTTCGCTGTGTGGGCGGCAGAAATAAAAAGCTGTAATAAAAGCTCGATCCGCTTGCGGCCGCGCGATCGCGGCAATATTCGTCGGGCGTCATGGCATCAGTAGCGCGCGCGCAAAGATTCGAACCCAGTCAGTTGCGCGCAAGACCGGCCGCCGGTAAAAGACATCTGCGTCCACAGCGTCAATTCGCTCGGCAATGCGTAGCCCTCCCTGGATGATTAGTCGCAATTCCCAGCCGACTCGCCCTCCCAGGGCACGCGCCAACGGTCGTCCGCTAAGCAAGAAGCGGCGAGCCGTCTCAGTTTGTGCTGCGATCATGCGTTTCCACGCCTCGTTGGGACGGCGTTGTGCGATCTGGCGCGGGTCCACGCCAAAGCGTTCAAACTCGGATTGTGGAACATACATCCGCCCCTTGGCATAGTCGCAGTCAATGTCTTGCCAAAAATTGACCAGTTGCAAGCCCGTACAGATGCTGTCGGACCACTCGGCGAGTCGCTGTTCCGGACGCCGGTACAGAGCAAGCAACAGGCGGCCGACAGGATTGGCGGAGTAGCGGCAATAGGCGAGTAGTTCGTCGTAGTCGCGGTAGCGAGCACCACGCACGTCCTGTTCGAAGGCCCGCAGCAGATCACGCAGCCGCTCAAGCGGCAGCGCATGCGCTCGTGCGGCGGCTGCCAATTCGGCCCAGCGGCCGTTTGGCGAGTAGTTACCCGATTCCATTTGATCCAGATCGTCTCGCAACGCGCCAAGCGCAGCCAAACGCTGCTCGGAAGTTGCATCGCCTTCGTCGGCAATATCGTCGGCGTAGCGTGCGAAACGATAGATTTGCAAAATCGGTTTGCGCAGCTGCGATGGAAGCAGCCAGGAACCGACTGGGAAATTTTCATAGTGATCAATGCCCATGCACGCAAAACTAGCACGCCGCGGTGCCGCAACGCTGCCGCGCAGGTTGCCGGCGCAGATGCATTAGAATTCACTGCAGTGCCGCAACTATCTGCGCTAGCTACGACCGGTGCGGCCCGGCGATGAACTGTGGCGCGTCGCGAAGGTGGCGAAATT
>CAZSOI010000047.1:0-13302 GCA_964608115.1 uncultured Burkholderiaceae bacterium
GCAATTCGTAGCGTCAGCTCCTCGCTTTCGACGACACAAGGGCCGGCAATGACGAACAAGGGATGATGTAGGCCGACGTCAAATCCACACAGCTTCATGCCTTCGCCTTCATCACAAGGCGTCCGGATTGCCAAAACGCACTCACGCAGCGACCTTGTGCAGCGGCGTACCCACGCGTCGTTGACGAAACGCGATTGCCGCTTCGATGAACGCACGAAACAGCGGATGGCCGCTGCGGGGTGTGGAGGTAAATTCCGGGTGAAACTGAACACCGATGAAAAACGGGTGCGAGGGTAACTCCATGATCTCCGGCAGGTTCTCGGTCGGCGTGCGCGCGCTAATGTGAAGACCCTTGGCCTCCAGTTGCGGCACGTAGCGATTGTTGACCTCGTAGCGGTGGCGATGCCGCTCGTTGACTTCGGGACCATACACCCGATAGGCAAGCGTTCCCGGCTCCACCGGGCATCGCTGCGAGCCAAGGCGCATCGTTCCACCCAGATCGGATTCCTCCGAGCGCAGTTCCGTGCGACCCGATTGATCGACCCACTCGGTGATCAATCCAACGACGGGATGCGCGGTGTCGCGCTCAAACTCGGTGCTGTTGGCTCCGGTCAAGCCACAGACGCTGCGCGCAAATTCGATAGTCGCCAGCTGCATGCCAAAGCAAATGCCCAGATAGGGCACGCCCTTTTCGCGCGCATAGGTGATGGCGCGGATTTTGCCCTCGGCGCCGCGGCGACCAAAACCGCCCGGCACCAATATCGCATCTAAGTGCGAAAGATCGGGCAGGCCGTGCTGTTCAATGAGTTCGGAGTCCACGTATTCGATCAGTACGCGCGTTCGCGTCTGGATGCCGGCATGGATCAGCGCCTCATTTAGCGACTTGTACGAGTCGGATAGCTCGACGTACTTGCCGATCATCCCGACACGCACTTCGCCGTGGGGATGCTCGAGCGCCTCCACCAGACGCGTCCAGGAGGAAAGATCGGCCGGCCGGGCCACGATGTTGAGCTTGGAGCAGACGATCTGGTCGAGGCCCTGCCGGTGCAGCATGGAGGGAATCTGGTAGATCGAGTCCGCGTCCCAGACCGAAATCACTGCATCGAGCGCAACATTGGAAAACAAGGAGATTTTCGAGCGCTCCTCATCGGGTATGGGGCGATCGGCACGGCACAGCAGTACGTCGGGCGATATGCCGATCTCGCGAAGCTTTTGGACACTGTGCTGCGTGGGCTTGGTCTTTAGCTCGCCCGCAGCCGGGATAAAGGGCACTAGCGTCAGGTGCACAAAGCAAGCGCTTGCTGGGCCCATGCGCAAGCTCATCTGGCGTACGGCCTCCAGAAATGGCAAGGACTCAATGTCGCCAACGGTGCCACCGATCTCGACAATTGCAACATCTACCGGCGCACTGCCGCTGCCTCGCGCGCCGCGCTCAATGAAATCCTGGATCTCGTTGGTGATATGGGGGATCACCTGAACCGTCTTTCCCAGGTACTCGCCGCGACGCTCTTTGCGGATCACCGAGTCATAAATCTGACCAGTAGTGAAGTTGTTCACGCGTCGCATGCGCGAGGAAATAAAGCGCTCGTAGTGCCCCAGATCTAGGTCCGTCTCCGCTCCATCCTCCGTGACGAATACTTCGCCATGCTGAAATGGGCTCATCGTTCCCGGATCCACATTGATATACGGATCGAGCTTGACGAGCGTGACGGTAAGGCCGCGCGATTCCAAAATCGCGCCGAGGGAGGCGGCGGCAATTCCCTTACCCAGGGAAGACACCACGCCGCCAGTGACAAAAACGTACTTGGTCATGGTCCGCGCGTTCGCATTTGACAATGGCTCAACGCCACCGAAAACGCGCACGTTGCCGGTAAAGGCGCAGTATACCGGTTGAGGCCCCGCTCCATCTCAATGGCGCAAGGCCAAGTTACACACCCGAACAAAGCCGCCGGGCGCTAGCGCGGCGCCGCTTACAGGCCAGCGATGACCTCGCGCAGTTCCCGACGATCTCGTCGATGTGCTTTTTCTCGGCGATCAGCGGCGGCGCAATGATGAGCGAGTCGCCCGTGTTTTTCAGATGCAACCCTCGGTCGAAGAGCCGTTTTTGCGCCTCGTGCCCACGCACCGCCGGAGTGCCCGCCGCAGATAGCTCGACGGCCGCCAGCATCCCGATCGAACGAATGTCGGCCACCACGGGCAGATCGCGCAGTGAATGAATCCCATCCGCAAGATATGGACTGAGCTCCCGCGCCCGTTCGACCAGGCGGTCCTTCTTGTAAATATCCAGCATCGCCAAACCCGCGGCGCATGCTGCCGGATGTCCCGAGTACGTGTAGCCGTGGAAAAACTCGATCCCGCGCTCCGGGCCAGCCTCGTTGATTGCGTCATAAATCTGCTGCTTGACCGCTACCGCGCCCATGGGCTGTGCGCCGTTTGTCAACGCCTTTGCCATTGTGAGGATGTCGGGTGTCACCCCAAAAGCCTGAGCGCCGAAATGCGCTCCCATCCGGCCCCAACCGCAAATGACTTCGTCAAAGACCAGCAAGATTCCGTTGGCATCGCAAATCTCGCGCAAACGTTCCAAATATCCCACGGGCGGAGGCAGACAACCAAAGGCACCGGCCGTAGGTTCGACAAAAACCGCAGCGATATTTTCCCCACCATAGAGCAGGCAAAAGCGCGCCAGATCCTCGGCTAATTCGGCCCCTGACTCCGGCTGGCCCTTGACAAAGCGGTTAGCCGGCAGCGCCGTGTGCCGCATGTGATAGACCGTGGCCAGCCCCGTGCCGTAGGCGCGACGGTTGTTGAGCAAGCCTCCCAGGGCAACGCCGCCCATGTTGACGCCGTGGTAGGCCCTTTCGCGCGAGATGAAAATCTGTCGCTGCGGCTGTCCGCGCACGCGATGCACCATTAGGGCAATTTTCATCGCGGTATCGACAGCCTCGGAGCCCGAGTTGACAAAGAACACCCGATTTACCCCGGGTGGCGTGTGTTCAACAATCCGATTGGCCAATTCGAACGCGCCCGGATGTCCTCGCAAAAACGTCGGCGCAAAATCCAACGTTTGTAACTGCCGGTACACCGCCTCGGCGATTTCCGGTCGGCTGTGGCCCGCGGCAACGCAAAAAAGCCCGGCGGAAGCGTCGATGATCTGGCGCCCGTCGGGGGCGAAGTAATACATCCCCTCGGCGCGCTCGATGAGCCGCGGCTCGCGCTGAAATTCCTTATTGGGCGTAAACGGCAGCCAAAATTGCTGCAGTTGCGATTCGCCTGACTGACCAGCTTGTTTTGCCGCCGCGTGATTGGAGTGACCCATAGCACTGCCCTCTTGTGACGTTGCTCAATTTGCTCGCGTTGCCGGCGCCAGCGCTTTAGCGGGGCGTCGCAAAGACTCGCGGGCATTTGCGCGAGCTACCCGAATTGCACCAGCCGATGAAAGGCTGAGCGCTTTTTCCATTCTAGGGAAACTCGCGATATTCTGCTGTGGTGCGTTGTCTTGGGGTTGGACAACAGCTTGCTGTCAACGTCGCACCGTGTGGCCTCGCTCTAGTCCTTACGCCTATGAACCAGCAAACTTGGAAGCGACGCGCAAACACCGTCGCCCTCCTGTGCCTGGCGCTGTGCGCGGCCGGTTGCAGCGTCGCCCCATACTATTCCCAGGCCGTCGCGGGAGAGTTTTCCATGCTTTCGGCGGCGCGGCCCATTTCGGATTTGCTCGCTGACCCGGCGACCCCTGC
This sequence comes from uncultured Burkholderiaceae bacterium, assembly GCA_964608115.1. Classification (GTDB taxonomy): domain Bacteria; phylum Pseudomonadota; class Gammaproteobacteria; order Burkholderiales; family Burkholderiaceae_F; genus GJ-E10. The sequence continues at coordinate 3,738 of CAZSOI010000047.1, forward strand.
CGAGTTGCGCCAACGTCTAGTGCTGGCACGCGACATTCGCGCCTTTGCCTCCCGGGAGCTCGCTTTGCCGGACAATGCCAGCTACACGCGCTACGCCGACTTGCATCGCTCCAGCGCAGTGTGGAATGTATTTGCCACTGCGGAACTGTCTTTGGAGCTGAAGACTTGGTGTTATCCACTTTTTGGTTGCGCTTCCTACCGCGGGTATTTTCATCAGGCCGATGCCGACGCCCTGGCGCAACAGCTCGCCACCCAAGGTATGGACGTTTTCGTCGCACCGATTCCTGCCTACTCCACCCTGGGGTGGTTTTCCGATCCAGTGCTCAACACCTTCGTCAAATGGCCCGAACCTGAGCTCGCACGCCTGATTTTTCATGAACTCGCGCACCAGCTCGTATATGTAAGCGACGACACGCGGTTTAACGAAAGCTTCGCAACCGCCGTTGAGCGCGAGGGCGTTGCCCGCTGGGTCGCGGCGCGCAACGATGCGCAGCTGCGCGAACAACTCACACAGGAGCAATCTCGTCATGCCGACTTGCTCGCGCTGCTGCAGCAGGCGCGCGACCAATTACAGGCGGTGTATGAGTCGACAGCCGCGCTTGCGCAAAAACGCCAGCGCAAGGCGCAGATCCTTGCGCAGCTTCAGGAGCGCTACCAGGTGTTGCGAGATCAGCGCTGGAGCGGTTACGACGGTTACGACGGGTTTTTTCGCACGCCCTGGAGCAACGCGCGGCTGGCCGCGCTGGCAGCCTACCAGGACGACGTACCGGCGTTTGAGGCGCTGCTTATGCGCGAGCACGGCGATTTGCGCCGTTTTTTTGAGGAGGTCAAGAAACTCGCGAAACTTGCCCCGGGGGAGCGCAACGCCCGGTTGCGTGCGCTCGCCCCGGCACCAAACCAGGCACCAATTCGCGATACGATGCGCTGGCAGCCTGGCATGGCTGCTCGCACACCATGAACGAGCTACTGGACAACGAACCGGGTGGTCGTGTCGGCGACGAGCGCCCGGACCCCGACGCGCTGCTGGCGCGCATTCAGGACGATGCCGCGCGCGCGCAGCGCGGTCGGCTGAAGATCTTTTTTGGCGCTTCGGCCGGCGTGGGGAAAACCTACGCCATGCTTGCGGCCGCGCGACGCATGCGCGAGCAGGGCGTGGACGTAGTCGTGGGGATTGTCGAAACCCACGGGCGCGCGGAGACCGAGGCGATGGCAGCGAATTTGGAGCGCTTGCCGCTACGGCAAGTGTCCTATCGCGGCCGCACGTTGCGGGAGTTTGATCTTGATGCGGCCCTGGCGCGCAAGCCCACGCTAATACTGGTCGATGAGTTGGCGCACAGCAATGTGGAGGGATCGCGCCACCCCAAGCGTTGGCAGGACGTGGAAGAACTGCTCGCCGCCGGTATCAGCGTGTACTCGACCGTCAATGTCCAGCATCTGGAGACGCTCAACGACGTCGTAAGCGGCATCACCGGTATTCGTGTTTGGGAGACGGTTCCCGATCGGGTTTTTGACGAGGCCGAAGAGGTCGTGTTGGTCGACCTTACGCCAGATGAACTGTTGCAGCGCCTAAAAGAAGGCAAGGTCTATTTCGAGCAGCAGGCCGAGCGCGCAATCCGTAACTTCTTCCGCAAGGGCAACCTAATTGCGTTGCGTGAACTGGCACTTCGACGCACGGCCGATCGCGTCGACGTCGAGATGCTTCAATACCGGCGCGATCAATCCGTCGCACCCGTCTGGCAAACGCGCGAATCGCTGCTTGCCTGCGTTGGCGCTGGCCCCGACGGCGACCGGGTCGTGCGCAGCACAGCTCGCATCGCGAGCCGCCTGGACGTGCCTTGGCACGCGATCTACATCGAGACACCGGAGGGCATGCGCACTCCCGCGGCCAGCCGCCAGCAGGTGCTGCGTTTGCTCAAGCTTGCGCAGTCGCTTGGCGCTGAGACCGCCACATTGGCCGGCAATGAGGAAGCTGCCGCAGTCGTCAAGTTCGCGCGCGACCATAACTTGTCACGCGTCATCGTTGGGCGCACGCCCAGAGGCCATTGGCGTCCCTGGCGTCGGTCCTTTGCCGAGCGCCTCGCCCGGCTAGCTCCGGACCTGGAGGTAACAACGATCGCGAGCATCGGACGCGATAGGCCAGCGCATCCCGGCGATCAGCAGCCACAAGTGCTTGCCAGCGCACCCTGGACGGCCTACGGCTGGAGCGCGCTGGTTTGTGTCGCGGCCGCCGTCATCGCGGCACCATTGCCTACGATCTTTGATCTTCCCAACATCGTAATGATTTTCCTGCTCGCCGTTGTGATCGTGGCAGTGCGCTACGGGCGTGGACCCGCGGTACTGGCGTCGTTCTTGAGTGTGGCGGAGTTCGACCTTTTCTTCGTGCCACCGCGTTTTTCCTTCGCGGTTTCCAACGTTCAGTACCTGCTGACCTTCGCGGTAATGCTGGCCGTAGGTTTGATCGCGGGCCAGCTCACCGCCGGGCTGCAATACCAAGCGCGGGTGGCGACAGGCCGTGAGAGTCGGGTGCGCGCTTTATACGAAATGGCGCGCGACCTCTCCGGGGCGCTGCTGCCCGAACAGATTGCCGAGATCTGCGATCGGTTTATTGGGACCGAATTTGGCGCCCGGTCTTTACTGCTTCTTGCCGATGATGCCGGCCGCATTGTGCCCCCGCCTCAGCTCGTTTTGCCACCGGTGCAGCCGGCCGTACCGATCGACCTAGGCATCGCCCAGTGGGCTTTAGATCATGGCGAAGCGGCCGGACAGGGAACCGACACTCTACCGGCCAGCCCCGTGCTGTACCTTCCGCTCAAAGCGCCGATGCGCGTGCGCGGGCTCCTGGCCATCGAGCCCGGGGCCAGTTCGCGCCTGCTTGGCCCCGAACAGGCGCGGCTGCTCGATACGGTCGCCCGACTCATCGCCATTGCGCTCGAGCGCGTGCACTACGTGGAAGTTGCGCAAAACTCGACGCTGCAGATGGAATCCGAGCGCCTGCGCAATTCGCTACTCTCGGCCATCTCCCACGATCTGCGCACGCCACTATCTGCGCTGGTTGGTCTGGCCGATTCACTGCGCTTGACCCAGCCACCGCCATCGGAGCAACAAGGCGCCATCGTTGAGAATATCCGCGACCAGGCCGGACGGCTGCGCTCGCTTGTCGAAAATCTGCTCGACATGGCGCGCTTGCAGGCCGGACGGGTCGCCTTAAATCGCCAGTGGCAGTCGCTTGAGGAGATGGTCGGCACATCCCTGCGAGCCATGTCTCCGGCATTGGGCGCGCGGCCGGTGCGAGTGCACCTGCCCCCGGATCTGCCGCTCGTAGAGATCGATGCCGTGCTGATGGAACGAGTGCTGTGTAACTTGCTCGAAAACGCTTCCAAGTTCACACCGCCCGGCACGCACATCGACATCGGCGCGGCGGTCGAGCCCGGACGCGTCACCGTCTGGGTCGAAGATGACGGCCCGGGTCTGCCTGTGGGCAAAGAGGAAGAAATCTTCAAGAAGTTTGAGCGCGGTCATAAAGAGAGTGCAACGCCCGGCGTTGGGCTCGGACTGGCCATTTGCCGTGCAATCATCGAGGCTCACGGGGGAACGATACGCGCGGAGAACCGCGCCGGCGGTGGTGCGCGCTTTCTCTTCGAGCTGCCGCTATCCACGCCGCCTGGCGGACCACAGGAGCTGGCGCAAGCAATCCGTCCCACCGCTGCGATCGTCGCGGCAGACACCGCGACCGACCGATAGGCGCAAGGAGTACGGAGAGATGAGTTCGGTGGTATCGGAAAGATCGTTAAGCACACCCAGTGGTCAGGCGCCCGTGGTGATCGTGATCGAGGACGAAGCGCAGATTCGCCATTTCGTAAAAGTTGCGCTCGAATCGGAGGGCTGTCAGGTGTTCGAGGCGGACACAGCCAAGCGCGGCGTGATCGACTCCGGGACGCGCCGCCCGGACCTCATCGTGCTCGATCTGGGTTTGCCCGACCGCGACGGAATGGACGTGATTCGCGAAGTGCGCGCATGGTCGGACGTGCCGATCATTGTGCTGTCGGCGCGCACGTCCGAGGCCGGAAAAATTGCCGCGCTCGATGCCGGCGCCGACGACTATCTGACCAAGCCCTTCGGCGCCGGTGAACTGCTGGCACGGGTGCGCGCACAACTGCGGCGGCGTCATCGCGGCGGCCCGAGTGGACAAAACGTCGTTGAGTTCGGCGAGGTGCGGCTGGATTTGGGCAAGCGCATGGCCTGGCGCAATGGCGAGCCGCTGCACTTAACACCGATTGAGTATCGATTACTTGCGTATTTGGTCGGCCACCCCGATTGCGTGCTTACGCATCGACAACTTCTCAAGGGCGTGTGGGGACCTTCGCACGTCGATGATGCACATTACGTGCGCATCTATATGGGCCATCTGCGGCGCAAGATTGAAGTCGATCCGACGCGACCGGTACATCTGCTCACCGAATCGGGTGTCGGCTATCGATTTTGTACCTGAGGCGTTTACACCGTTTTTACTGTCATTGCGAGAATTTGTAGCCGAAAAATACGTCCTTTGAACTAGCATCTTGCTTGCGCGCGCGCAAAGCCTGGTGCGCGTGGCGTCCCCATCTGAACTAAAAAAAGATCATGGACATCTACTACCTGCTGGGTATCGCTGTCTTTTTTGTACTGATCAGCGCCTTGGCGTACGGTTGCGCCCGCTTGCAAAAACGTCAGTAAAGGCGCCTCTGCGGTCTTTCGAAAGGTCTTCCCTATGAGCTGGATGCAAATCCTAAGCGCGATCATCGCCATCGGACTGCTTATTTACCTGATCGCGGCCCTCATCGCGGCGGAGAAACTGTAATGAACTTGCATTCTCTGACGCTTTTGATTTTGTTCTTGGGGCTGATCGTCGCGCTGAGCTATCCGCTGGGTCGCTATGTGGCCGATTGCATGGAGGGCGATGCCAAGGGCGTTGCGGGCGCCGCGCGCAAGATCCTCGGACCACTGGAGAGGGCAATTTATCGGCTTTGCGGTGTTCGCCCCGAGGAGGAGATGGCATGGCCGCAATATACGTACGCGATCTTGCTCTTTAGTGTGTTGGGTGTGCTGGCCGTCTACGCCTTGCAGCGCCTGCAGGCCATATTGCCGCTCAATCCACAAGCCTTTGGCAACGTCAGCGCGGATTCTTCGTTTAATACCGCGGTAAGTTTCGTGACAAACACGAATTGGCAGGGATATTCGGGCGAGTCGACGATGAGTTATCTCACGCAGATGCTCGGACTGGCCGTGCAAAATTTTATGTCGGCTGCCACGGGGATCGTAGTCGCAATAGCGCTGATTCGCGGAATCGCGCGCCACAGTGTTGCAACCATTGGTAACGCTTGGGTCGATTTGACCCGCGCAACGCTCTACCTGCTGCTGCCCATCGCGTTGCTGTACGCGTTGTTTTTGCTCAGTCAGGGAGCGATCCAGAATTTTTCCGCCTACAAGGAAGCGCGCACCCTGGAGATTACGCAGTATCAAAATCCCCGCCTCGACGCTTCCGGCGCCCCGCTCAAGGACGCGCAGGGCAACGTGCTGACCGAAGCCGCCCAAACGGCGACCCAAACCTTGCCGATGGGCCCGATCGCCTCCCAAGAGGCAATTAAGATGCTCGGCACCAATGGCGGCGGACCATTTAACGCCAATTCCGCTCACCCGTACGAAAATCCGACACCGCTTTCAAACTTCGTGCAGATGGTGTCCATCTTTCTGATCCCGGGGGCGCTTTGTTTCGCGTTCGGCCGCATGGTCGGCGATCAACGTCAGGGATGGGCGATCTTCATCTCGATGGCTGTGCTCTTTGTCATATCTGCGGTAGTCGTGATTGACATTGAGCAAAATGGCAGCCCACTGTTGGCTTCGCTTGGCGTTGACCAAAGTGCAAGCGCCTTGCAGCCGGGCGGCAACATGGAGGGCAAGGAAACGCGCTTTGGCATCGCGGATTCCGGACTGTTCGTTGCCGTCACCACCGCGGCATCGTGCGGCGCCGTCAATACGATGCATGACTCGCTCATGCCCTTGGGCGGGTTCATTCCTTTGTGGAACATGATGCTCGGCGAGGTGGTTTTTGGTGGAGTTGGCTCCGGACTCTACGGAATGCTGATCTTCGCCCTGATGGCCGTGTTCATCGCCAGCCTGATGATCGGCCGCACCCCGGAGTACCTCGGAAAGAAAATCGAATCCTTCGACATGAAGATGATCTCCATCGCAATTTTGGCTACGCCCGTGTTCGTGCTTGCCTGCACGTCGATTGCCGTACTGAGCCCAGATGGTCGTGCTGGCATTGCCAACCCCGGGCCGCATGGTTTTTCGGAGATCTTGTACGCCTTCACATCGGCAGCCAATAACAATGGCAGCGCTTTTGCGGGCCTGTCCGCCAACACGCCCTTTTATAACGTCTTGACCGCTGTCGCAATGTGGTTCGGACGCTTTGCAGTGATCGTCCCGGTTCTGGGCGTTGCTGGGTCGCTGGGCGCAAAAAAACGCCTCGCGGTTACGGCCGGCACTATGCCCACGCACGGACCACTATTTGTCGTGCTGCTAATTGGAACGGTGGTTTTGGTCGGAGCACTAAATTACGTACCGGCGCTTGCGCTAGGTCCCGTCATCGAACATTTGATGCTGCCTCACGCACACTGACGCGGACAAGAGGCCAATACCCATTATGACGCGCAAATCTTTTTCCCTGTTCGACCCGGAACTGGTACGTCCGGCCATCGTCGATTCCTTCCGCAAGCTCGATCCGCGCCTGCAATGGCGAAATCCGGTGATGTTCGTCGTCTTTGTCGGCAGCATCCTGACCACCGTGCTTTGGGTGCAGGCGCTATTGGGCCGCGGGGAGGCACCAAGCGGTTTCATTCTTGCGATTGCGCTGTGGCTTTGGTTTACGGTGCTATTTGCCAATTTCGCGGAGGCGCTTGCGGAGGGTCGCAGCAAGGCCCAGGCGGCAGCGCTACGCGGCTTAAAGAAGGCAGCAATGGCCAAGTTGCTCTCCGCCCCGCACCACGGCGCGAGCTGGAACTCGGTGCCGGCCACGCAGCTGCGGCGCGGCGATACCGTCTTGGTGGAGGCGGGCGACACAATGCCAGCCGATGGCGAGGTCGTCGAAGGCGTTGCCTCGGTCGACGAGAGTGCGATCACGGGCGAATCGGCGCCAGTCATTCGCGAATCCGGTGGGGACTTTAGCGCTGTAACCGGTGGCACGCGTGTGCTCTCCGACTGGATCGTGGTGCGCGTAAGTGTCAACCCCGGAGAGGCATTTATCGACCGCATGATCGCCATGGTCGAGGGTGCCCGACGCCAAAAGACACCCAACGAGATTGCTTTAACGATCTTGCTCATTGCGCTAACGATCGTCTTTCTGGTTGTCACCGTAACACTGCTGCCGTTTTCGATATTTAGCGTCGATGTGGCCAAGGCAGGCAGCGCAGTTTCCATCACGGTGCTCATCTCGCTGCTGGTCTGTCTGATACCAACCACGATTGCCGGCCTGCTATCCGCCATCGGCGTGGCAGGAATGAGTCGCATGATGCAGGCCAACGTCATCGCCACATCCGGGCGGGCCGTCGAGGCCGCGGGCGACGTCGACGTGCTGCTGCTGGACAAAACGGGCACGATCACGCTGGGCAACCGATCGGCGAGCGCGTTTTTACCCGGACCAAGTGTCACCGAGGCGGAGTTGGCCGATATTGCCCAACTGGCCTCCTTGGCCGACGAAACACCCGAGGGGCGCAGCATCGTCATTTTGGCCAAAGAGCGCTTTCAGCTGCGCGAGCGGGACATCGGATCGCTCGATGCGCACTTCGTGCCATTTTCTGCAAGCTCGCGCATGAGTGGCATCAATATTGGCACTCGGTTAATCCGCAAAGGCGCTGCCGATGCGGTTCGTGCGCACGTCGATGCGCAGGGCGGCGCCTTTCCTCAGTCGATAGCGCAGACCGTCGAAGCGGTTGCCCGGCGCGGAAGTACTCCGCTGGTCGTTGCCGATGGCGCCCGCGTTTTGGGCGTCGTCGAGCTCAAGGACATCGTCAAGGGTGGCATCAAGGAGCGATTCGGCGAACTGCGACGCATGGGCATACAGACCGTAATGATCACGGGTGACAATCGGGTCACTGCGGCAGCGATCGCCGCCGAGGCAGGAGTCGACGACTTTCTTGCCGAAGCTACACCCGAGGCCAAACTGCGGCTGATCCGCGAACATCAGGCGCAGGGGCGTCTGGTGGCGATGACGGGCGACGGCACAAACGATGCGCCAGCACTAGCTCAGGCCGACGTCGCGGTAGCGATGAATACCGGTACTCAGGCAGCAAAAGAAGCCGGCAATATGGTCGACCTGGACTCAAATCCCACAAAATTGATTGAGATCGTCGAAACGGGCAAGCAAATGCTGATGACGCGCGGCGCGCTCACCACTTTTAGTATCGCCAACGACGTGGCCAAGTACTTTGCCATCGTGCCAGCGGCATTTGCCTCCACATATCCGCAGTTGACCGCGCTGAACGTCATGGGACTAGCGACAACAAGTTCGGCCGTTCTTTCCGCGGTGATTTTCAATGCATTGATCATCGTCGTGCTCATCCCGCTCGCATTAAAAGGGGTTCGCTACCGACCCTTGGGTGCGGCGACCGTTTTGCGGCGCAACCTGCTCGTCTACGGATTGGGCGGGATCGTGGCGCCATTTATCGGCATCAAGCTCATCGACCTGCTGCTCGTCGCAGGCGGCATGGCTTGAGGAAAACGGATCATGAAAAATCTGCTTCGCCCTGCGCTCTCGCTTCTCATTGTTTTATCGCTGCTTACCGGCCTGCTGTACCCCTTCATCGTAGCGGTGGTAGGAGGCTGGATCTTTCCGCACCAAGCGGCCGGCAGCCTGATCGATCGCGACGGCGTCATCATCGGATCCGAACTTATCGGCCAGAATTTCGCCGATCCCGGACACTTTTGGGGGCGTTTATCGGCGACCTCACCACAGCCAAACAATGGGCTAGCATCCGGCGGCTCTAACTTGGGACCCGAAAATCCCGCCTTGCTTGATGCCGTCAAGGCACGGATCGACGCCTTGCACCAGGCCGACCCGGATAATCACTTACCCCTTCCCGTCGACCTGGTAACGGCCTCCGCCAGTGGGTTGGACCCTCACATTAGCTTGGCCGCAGCGTATTACCAAGTAGCGCGCATCGCACGTGTGCGCAATCTTCCTCCTGAGCGGGTTCGGGCGCTGGTTGATCAGCACGCCAGCGCACGCCAATGGGGCGTGTTAGGCGAGCCACGCGTAAATGTTCTACAACTGAACCTGGCGCTCGACGCCACGCATTAGCGCTTCGCAAGCGCGAAATTCACATCCAAGGTCCCCGAGAGGCAGCCGCAACTGGGAGCGGCTGCGTACACTTGCGCTCTGTGTCCTCGCAATCCCTGCCACTGGCCGTCCCGACTTTGGCGAACGTTGCCGCCCCGCAGCGCCTGCCGATCGTTGACATTGCGCGCGGTGTGGCGATCACGCAAATGATCGCCTACCACTTTTGTTATGACCTGAACTACTTTCAGTGGA
>CAZSOI010000048.1:0-11525 GCA_964608115.1 uncultured Burkholderiaceae bacterium
TAACGGTGCCTGCAACCAGCGCAGTCGCCTTCCTGGGCGCAATTTCAGGGCAAACCGCAGCAGCGTGGGCAGTCCCGGTCGCAGCCTCGCATACTCTGGCAACCGACGCCACGCCCGCGGCTGCAATCGGCGCAGTGCCAAATTCGGGCACGGGCCCTGGCACCTCGCAGCAAAACGCTGCCGATGCCGTCTCCAAGACCTCGAACGATCAATCCAGCTTGAGCGGAGCAGCCGCTGGCGCGGGCAACAGCAGTTCCACGGAAGTCGCAGACCAAAATCCGCTGCCGGCCGCGCTCAATGACAAGGATCTTTGGAGCCGCATCCGACGCGGCTTCAAGATGGCGGACCTGGACACCAAGCGCACGCAGGCATCCACGCGCTGGTATGCAGCGCAGCCGGATTACATGGGTCGCATGACTGCCCGCGCGAGCATGTATCTGTATCACATTGTCGAGGAAATCGAAAAACGGGGCATGCCCACCGAATTGGCTTTGCTGCCCTTCGTGGAGAGTGCGATGCAGCCCGAGGCCATTTCGGTTGCCCAGGCTGCAGGACTGTGGCAGTTCATTCCGTCGACCGCCAGAATCTATTCTTTGGAGCAAAACCTCTGGAAGGATGAGCGCTTCGGAGTGATCGAGTCGACGCGGGCAGCACTCGATTACCTGCAAAAACTTTACGCAGAGTTTGGCGATTGGCAACTGGCGCTGGCGGCGTACAACTGCGGCGAAGCAGGCGTTGAGCACGCGCTGGCACGAGCCCGCGCGGGTCATCGTTCGCTCGCGTACAAGGATTTGCGGCTGCCCCGCGAGACGCAGTTCTACGTTCCGAAGCTGCAGGCCATAAAAAACATCGTCTCCGACCCGCGGCGCTATGGTATCGAGTTGCCCGACATCCGCAATGAGCCGTATTTCGTCGCCATGAACAAAACGCGCGACATGGACGTGATGACGGCGGCCCGATTGGCAGACATGCCCATTGAAGAATTTCGCGCCCTCAATCCCGCTTTCAATCGACCTCTCATTGTGGGAGCGTCCTCGCCGACGATCCTGATTCCCGCGGACCGCGTCGACACCTTCGAGGCCAACCTTGCGGCATTTGATGCAACCGGACAACCACTGGCCAGCTGGACGGCGTACACGCTGCAGCAAGGCGAAGTACTCGCAAAGGTGGCCGAGCGTGTCGGCTTGACGGAGGCGCAACTGCGCGAGGCCAACCGCATACCGCCGCGGTACCGCCCGGCGGCCGGATCGACCATCCTGGTTCCGCGCGATGAGACGATGAGCGATGATGTAGCGCCGGGTTTTGTCTCCGCGTCCTTCTCCCTGGTGCCCGAGAGCGCCAACTTGCGCCAAATTACCTACCGTGTGCGCCGCGGCGATACGCTAGCCTCGGTTGCGCGTCGCTGGCATGTGCAGGCCGATGACATCGTCGCATGGAACCAGCTACATTCGATGACGCTTTTTGCCGGGCAACGACTGAGCCTGACCATTGCCCGTCCGACGGTAGCGAGCTCGCACAAGATCAACAAGTCGGTCGCTCCGGCCGTCAGCACCAGCGCCCAAGCGGCCACGAACTCGCCCGCCACCTCGGCCACCGCCTCGCGCATGTAAGTGGCGTGCCGGCGCCCGTGCGGCGCCGGACGGCATAATTGCGCACCCATGCGCCCGCACCTTGTGGGCCGCATAATCCGAGCTCTCACCAAACTAGCGGCAGCAAACGACGGGCACGCACATGGCTTTCTTATCTGGTAAGCGCATTCTCATCACCGGAGTTCTTTCCAATCGGTCGATCGCTTATGGCATCGCACGCGCCTGCCGGCGCGAGGGCGCCGAACTCGCCTTCACCTACGTCGGGGAGCGTTTTAAAGAGCGGATAACCGACATTGCACAGGAATTTGGTTCCACGCTGGTGTTTCCTTGCGACGTTGCCGCGGATGAGCAGATCGAGACGGCGTTTGCCGAACTGGCAAAGACCTGGGACGGCCTCGACGGGCTTGTCCACGCGATAGGCTTTGCGCCACGCGAGGCCATCGCCGGGGATTTTTTGCAGGGATTGTCGCGCGAGGCCTTTCGCGTCGCCCACGATATATCGTCGTACAGCTTCCCGGCCCTTGCTAAAGCGGCCGTTCCGCTGATGCAGGGGCGGCCCGGTTCGATCCTCACGCTCACCTATCTGGGCGCTGAACGTGTGGTCCCGAACTACAACACGATGGGCCTAGCAAAGGCCTCGCTCGAGGCTTCGGTGCGGTATCTTGCCGCGTCGCTCGGGCCGCGAGGCATTCGTGTCAACGGCATCTCGGCAGGGCCGATCCGCACGCTCGCCGCCGCCGGTATCAAGGACTTTGGCAAAATCCTCGACTTGGTCGAGCGCAACGCTCCGCTGCGCCGAAACGTATCGATTGATGACGTCGGCAATGTCGCCGCATTCCTACTCTCGGATCTGGCGGCGGGCGTGACGGCGGAGATAACGTACGTCGACGCGGGATTTAACCGCGTGGTTGCAGGTATGACGGAGTAAAGCCAGCGGCCCGTTGCGCCGTACGCTAAATTGACCAAATGCCGGACCCACGTTGAACCCACCGCCGATTCGCTCGTTGTTTCGTCAGGAGGCGATCGACGCCCAGCGCGAGAAGCTGCTCGGAGAAGTGTCGAAGGCCCGTCCCGTGCCGATGTGGGTCTTCACCCTGCTAGCGGCGTCGATCGCAACCCTGCTGATCGTCTTTGCCTTTGTCGGGGAATACACGCGGCGCGAACGCGTCGACGGATATCTGGAGCCCGACGTGGGCACGGCGCGCGTGAGTGCGCCTGAGCCTGGCGTCGTCGCTGATCTAATGGTCAAGGAGGGCGACGAGATCGCCGCCGGTCAGCCCATCGCAAGACTCTCGCAGGAGCGCACAACGGCAAGCGGAATCAATGCGTCGGAACTTGTGCATCAGGAGCTCATTGGGCGATTGCGTTCGCTAAGCTCCGAGCTGGCGCAATCGGCAATGCTTGGCGAACAGCAAAGCGCGCAGGCTCGAAAGCGCGTCGATGACCTGAAAAAGGAACTAGACCAGGCGCAAGCGGAGATCAATGCGCAACAGCAGCGCCTGGCTTCGGCACAACTGGAGTCGCAGCGTTTTGCCCAACTGGTCAAGGAAGGATTCGCCTCGGAGGCCATGGCGCGCGATCGACGCAATGACCTGCTTGACCAGACAACCAAGCTTGAAAGCCTCAAGGGCCGGCGGGCGGCCGTCGAGCGGGACTTACGTGCCGCTCAGGCCGAGCTGCCGTTGATCGAGATTCGCAGCCGCACCCAGCTGCAGCAGATCGAACAGCGTAAAAGCGAATTGCAACAAAGCCTGGTGCAGGAAGAGGCCCATAGCGAGCTCGAGATTCGAGCACCGATCGCGGGAATCGTCACCAACATCGCGGCCACGCGAGGCGCGTCGCTGGCGGCCGACACGACACTGGCAACCATCCTGCCAAAAGGCGGCGGCCTGCGCGCGCAATTGCTTGTGCCCACGCGCGCGATCGGATTTATCGAGTCGGGCAATCAAGTGGTTCTGCGCTATGACGCCTTCCCATTTCAGCGCTTTGGCCAGTACCAGGGCAAGGTCACTAGTGTTGGCCGCACGGTGTGGTCCGCAGGCGAGCGCGTCGGTCCCCTGACTGTGCGCGAGCCGGTGTACCGCATCGAGGTTGCACTCGATCGCCAAACGGTGCGCACGGGTGCGCAGGAATTCCCGCTGCGGCCCGGAATGCTCGTCAACGCCGACATTTTGCTGGAGAAGCGCACCGTTTTTGAGTGGGTCTTTGAGCCCGTTTTGGCACTTCGCGAGCGACTTCGTTAACCATGTTCGCCGGTATTTTCGGGCGCCGCGTGCCCATGATTCTTCAGAGCGAAGCACCCGAGTGTGGGATTGCCTGCGTTGCCATGATCGCCAGCTACCACGGACTGCGTACCGACCTTTCGGCAATGCGACTACGGCTTTCACCCTCGATGAAAGGCGTGACGCTGCAGCATATTGCAGCCATCGCGGATTCGCTCAAGATGTCGTTTCGTGGTGTGCAGGCGCCGATGTCGGCGCTGGGCAAGCTGCGCCTGCCAGCAATTTTGCACTGGGACCTGAATCATTTCGTGGTCCTGGCCAGCGTAGATGGCGGCAAGGTCACCGTGATGGATCCGGCGCTGGGCAAGCGTGTCTTGGCGATGGATGAAGTCTCGCGCCACTACACCGGGGTAGCAGCCGAACTGACGCCAGCGCCGGGTTTTACTGCGCGCGATGAGCGGCAAAAGACTTCGGTGCGCCAGCTCTTTGGCACAGCACAGGGTCTGCACGGTGCGATCGCCCAAGTTCTAATACTTTCGCTGACGCTTGAGGTCTTTGCGATCGCTTCGCCGTTTTTTGTTCAGATCGTAGTCGATCGCGTTGTCGTGGGCCGCGATGAGGACTTGTTGACAGTTCTCGGCGTGGGCTTCGCGCTGCTTGTGCTGATGCAAGTCGCCGTCACCGCGGTTCGTTCTTGGCTGGGCGTATACCTTTCGACGATGCTCAATGTGCGCTTGCTCGATGCGCTCTTCGGGCAGCTAATGCGCCTGCCGCTGGCCTGGTTTGAGAAGCGTCACATCGGCGACATCGTTTCGCGGTTTCGCAGCGTCGATGCCATCCAGCGCACGTTAAGCGTCACCTTTCTGGAAACCCTCATCGACGGCGTGATGGTGATCCTGACACTAATCGTGATGCTCTGGTACAGCGCCGTTCTGGCGGCCGTGGTGGTAGGTGCCGCACTGGCCTACGGGGCGACCCGCGGGATGTTTTACGGGGCGCAGCGCCGCGCACTCGATGAGCAGCTGGTGCACGAGGGCAAGGCGGGGACGCACTTTATCGAGACGCTGCGCGGCATGATGGCGATCAAGCTCAACTTGCACGAGCGCCAGCGGCGCTCGGCCTATCAGAATCTGGTAATTGAACAGACCAACGCCGCAGTTCTTGTGCAGCGTCTCGCCATTTTGAACCGGGCCGCAAACGGATTGATCTTTGGTTTGGAAAACGTCGCCGTGGTCTGGCTCGCCGCGCAGTTGGTGGTCGGTGGCGGCTTTTCGGTGGGAATGCTTTTTGGCTTTTTGTCGTTCAAGCTACTTTTTCTCACACGGGTGAACAACCTCGTGGACAAATGGATCGAGTTTCGCATGTTGGATTTGCACGCCGAGCGTATCGCAGACATTGCGCTTGCGCCGCCCGAACAAAGCCGTGCGGCAAGCGCACCACCGCCGGACGGGCCCATTGCAATAACGGCCCGCGGTCTGGGATTTGCTTATGGCGTCGAGGGTTTTGCCTTTCGCAATGTCGACTTCTCCGTTCGACCCGGCGAGTACGTGGCCATTGTCGGACCGTCAGGCGCCGGCAAGACAACGCTCGTCAAGGTGCTGGTCGGTTTGCTCGATCGCACGGAAGGCGCCCTCGAAGTCAACGGCCGCGATCTACGCGACTGGGAGACGGGCACCTATCGTGCGCGACTGGGAGTAGTGATGCAGGATGATCCCCTGTTTGTCGGATCGATCGAGGACAACATCAGCTTCTTCGACCCCCAGCATCAACCGGCCCTGGTGCGGGCCGCTGCCAATGTCGCGGGTATCGATGCCGACATCATGGCAATGCCGATGCAATACAACACGATTGTCGGCAGCCTGGGGGTTGCACTGTCAAGCGGCCAAAAGCAGCGCGTCCTGCTGGCGCGCGCACTGTACCGCAAGCCGCAGGTGCTGTTTCTCGACGAGGCCTTCGATCAACTGGATCTCGCGCGCGAACAGGAAATCAGCGAGCGCTTACGAAAGTTGGGCATCTCTATCGTTATTGTCAGTCACCGGCCCGAGACGATCCGCAACGTTGATCATATTGTGCGCATGGGCGAACCGGCGTTCGGTCAAACCACTGCCGCGTAAGGCGTACCCGCGCAGCATGCCGGCCGGGCGCACCACATCCTCATCATGACCGTCATTGCCCACATATTGACCAGAGCAGCGTATGACTTCCTACACATCGGCCACGATCATTACCTTGCTTAACATCATCTTGTTGCTTTGGGTCGGGGCGATGGCCGGCCCGGCGCGTGGCAAGTACCACATCGAGGCGCCCGCAACAACGGGCCACCCGATGTTCGAGCGCGCATTTCGTATCCAAATGAACACGATCGAAAACACGGTCCTGTTTCTTCCGACCGTATGGATAGCGGCGCTGTACGGTGCCACGACGATCGTTGGTGTTGCGGGGGCGGTCTGGATTGCTGGTCGAATCCTCTACGCCCTTGGCTATCGCAAGGATCCCGCCAAGAGAGGTCTGGGTTACGGCATTTCCCTGCTGGCCTTTGCCGTCCTTTTGCTCGACGCGATGGCCGGACTCGTACGCGCTTTGTTCATCGGCTAAGCAGCCTTCTGGCCCCGCCGAGCAACGATGCAAGAAAGCTCCCGCTGAGCTTCGAACCAAAATCCACGACCAGACCCCGCAGCCTCGGAGCGCTTGGGGCCCTGTGGCCCTTCTTGCGGCCGTATCTGCGTCAAATGGTGCTGGCGCTGGTTTTTCTTTTGCTTGCTGCCGTGGCAACGCTGGCCCTGCCTGTGGCCGTGCGCGTACTCGTGGATCGCGGCTTAACACAACCCGCATCGTTGGAGCTAGCCACCCGCATGCTGGCAATACACGGATATTTTCTGGATCTTTTTGCGCTCGCCGTCGCGCTGGCAATTTTTACCGCGGCTCGTTTTTACACCGTCAGCTGGGTTGGTGAGCGGGTCACCGCCGATTTGCGCCAAGCCGTCTACGCGCACGTACTGCTCCAAAGTCCACAGTTCTTTGAGACACTAAAGACGGGCGAGATTCTCTCTCGCCTGACGACCGACACGGCCGTGATCCAGAGCGCGGTTGGATCGAGCATCTCCATGGGTCTGCGCAGCGCCGTGATGGGCACCGGTGCCATCACACTGCTTATCGCAAGCAGTCCGCGCTTGATGTTGACTGTGGTGGGCATCATCGCGCTCGTAGTGCTGCCAGCGATGTGGATTGGCCGGCGCGTGCGGCGGCTATCGCGCGCAAGCCAAGACCGCATCGCCGATACCAGCGGCATCGCCGGGGAGGTCCTCAATGCCGTGCCGGTTGTGCAGAGCTACACGCAAGAAACAGGCGAAACCGCACGCTTTTCAAATGCCAACGAGACTGCGTTTCGCACTTCGGTGCGTCGTGTAGGAACGCGCGCGGCATTAACGGCTTTCATAATCGTGGGCGTATTCGGCTCCTTGCTTTATGGCTTGCACGGCGGTGTCCAAAGCGTGCTGGCCGGGCGCATCAGCGCTGGGGAATTGAGCCAGACTTCGCTGTACATAATGCTCGTGGCATCGAGCGTTGCCGTGCTAGCGGAAGTTTGGGGGGATCTGCTGCGGGCCGCGGGCGCAACTGAGCGGTTGGTTGAGCTGCTATCGACGCAATCGGCGATTGCCGATCCGCCGCAGCCCAAGACCCTGGACACGGGAGTCCACGCAGCGCGAGTGCAAATCTCCAGGGTCGACTTTTGCTACCCCTCGCGGCCGTCGCAGCCGGTTTTGCGTGGCCTGACCTTGTCGGTCGATGCCGGCCAGACCGTTGCTCTTGTTGGGCCTTCGGGTGCGGGCAAGTCGACGATTTTTCAGCTACTGCAGCGCTTTTACGAAATCGATGATGGCGAGCTGCTCATCGACGGCATCAGTGTGCGGCAATTGCGGCTGGCGGATTTGCGACGGCATATCGCGCTGGTGCCCCAAGATCCAGTCATCTTCTCAGGTAGCGTGCTGCAGAATATTTGCTATGGTCGAAACGAAGCGTCGCAGGCGCAGGCCCTAGCGGCCGCGCGCGCCGCGCACGTGGATGAATTCGTCGCACAGCTGCCGGAAGGTTACGACACAGCGGTGGGCGAGCGCGGAGTGCGTCTATCGGGTGGCCAGAGGCAACGCATTGCCATCGCGCGTGCGATCTTAAAAGACGCACCGCTGCTTTTGCTCGATGAAGCTACCAGTAGCCTGGACGCGCAGAGCGAACGCTCGGTACAAAAAGCGCTGGAAGTGGCGATGCGCGGACGCACCACAATTGTAATTGCGCATCGGCTTGCGACGGTGCAGCGCGCCGACTGGATCTTCGTTCTGGACCGTGGTCAGATCGTCGAGCAGGGCCGCCATACGGACTTGATCGAACGCGGTGGACTGTACGCACGGTTGGCGGCGTTGCAGTTTGCGGGCGAACTACTCAACCCATAGGCAAACCACGCACCGAGCCCGCAGAACGCCACCCAGACGTGGCGGCGGCCGCCCGCGCGCATCTGTTGCGCCCTGCACCGCTGCCGGCAAAGCCAAGGCGACAGCGGTGCCTCGTTATACTTGTAGGCCGCCGTCGGAGAGACACGAACAACGCTTCACCGGTGGAGCAAGCACCACGGCACGAGGCAAACGGGCTGCAGACAAGATGCATCAATACGAGGATTTCATGCGCCATGTCTTGGAACATGGCGTGGACAAGAGCGACCGCACAGGGACGGGGACGCGGTCGGTGTTTGGCTATCAGATGCGTTTTGATCTTTCGAGCGGCTTTCCGCTCGTGACGACCAAAAAACTGCATTTGCGCTCGATCATTTACGAGTTGCTCTGGTTCCTGCAGGGGTCGAGCAACATCGCGTACCTGCGCGAGAACGGCGTTAGCATCTGGGACGAGTGGGCCGACGCCAAGGGCGAGCTCGGTCCGGTCTATGGCGTTCAGTGGCGGTCTTGGCCGGCATCGGACGGATCGCACATTGACCAAATCGCGCAAGTACTCGAGCAAATTCGAACCAATCCGGACTCGCGACGACTCATCGTATCGGCATGGAACGTGGCCGACATCGGGCGCATGCGGCTGCCTCCCTGCCACTTGTTATTCCAGTTCTATGTTGCCCAAGACCGCCTAAGTTGTCAGCTCTACCAACGCAGTTGCGATATCTTTCTTGGGGTGCCGTTTAACATCGCCAGTTATGCGCTTCTGACGCACATGGTTGCGCAGCAATGCGACCTTACGCCCGGGGATTTTGTTTGGACCGGCGGAGATTGCCACATTTACCGTAATCATTTTGATCAAGTACAGGAGCAGCTGCGACGCGAACCGTTCGCTTACCCGCAGCTGCGGATCTTGCGCCGGCCGCCATCGATCTTTGAATACCGCTATGAGGACTTCGAGATCACCGATTACCGCGCGCATCCGCATATCAAGGCGCCGGTAGCTGTTTGAGACCGTGACGCGGATCCATTTGATTGCCGCGCGGGCGCGCAATGGCGTCATCGGAAGCCGCGGCACCCTGCCATGGCGTCTTCCAGAGGACCTTGCTTACTTTAAGCGCACGACGATGGGGCACACCGTCATCATGGGACGCAAGACCTGGGATTCGATCGGGCGCCCCTTGCCGGGCCGGCGAAATATCGTCATAACGCGCAACCCCTGCTGGCAGGCGCCAGGCGCCGAAAGCGCAACGAGCTTGGATGAGGCGCTGGAAAAATGTTCGGCAGCACCCAACGAGGCCGAGCGCGATATTTTCATTATTGGCGGCGCGCAGTTGTACGCACAGGCCCTGCAGCACCACGTCGATTCGATATTTCTCACCGAGATTGATGCCGAATTCGAGGGCGATGCGCACTTTCCCACATTGGATCCAGCGCGTTGGCGCGAACGCTCGCGCGAGCATTTCGCGCCCGTTGCTGGCCGCACGTTCGGATTCGATTTCGTCCGCTACGAAGCCGTCGCCGAGCAAAGTCAAACTCCATGACCAATTGAGGAGAGCTTGATGTCCAACGAGGAGTTTCATGTGCATGGCGTACATGACCATGCGATCGATCACGCCACCGCACACGGTGACAGCGATACGCTTGCGGGGCGTGTGGCGGTGCTTTCGGCGGTGCTCGCAACCTTGGGCGCGTTGATGACGTTTGCCGGAGGTGACACCCAAGCCAAGGCGCAGCTGTTCAAAAACACCGCGTCGATCACTAAGACCAAGGCCAACGACGAGTGGAATTACTACCAGGCCAAGGGCGTAAAGCACAACTTGGCACAGTTTGGCGCCGACAATGCGACGCGCCCCGATCGTATCGAGGCGTACAAATCCGAGGCCGAGCGGTATCGCAAAGAGCAAGACGAGATCAAGGCGAAGGCCGACAAACTTGAAGAAGAGGTCAAAACTTGGGAAGAAAAAAGCGATGAACAGATGCACCTGCATCACCGCTGGGCGGTGGGCGCAACCGCGATGCAGATTGCCATTGCTTTGTCAGCGATCGTTCTGCTGTCCCGTAAGACCTGGCTGCTGTACGGCGTTGGCCTGGTTGCGCTAACCGGCCTTGCGTTCGGCGCTATGGCGGTGGCCGGCATCTGATGCGCGCGGACCAAAAACGCTAGCCCGATGCTCGCCAAGGCAGCATCCGCTCGGATGCGGGAGCAAGCCAAGCGTTCATAACATGAAGTGCGAGCGAGGTGCGGCAAAACGCCTCCTCGCGCGGATCATCTGGCGAAGTAGTCGGCCCGCGCCCCGCTCCGGTGCCTAGCGCCCGTAGCGAGCGTGCAGTGTGGCCGATCCTAGGCTGTTGGCCTTGATGTTGTAGCCAATCAGCGCCGCCGTTGCGTCGGCAGGCACTCCCAACTTCTCGACCTTCAGTGCGTAGATCGTGAAGATGTAGTGGTGCGGTTTATCCCCCGGGGGAGGACAGGCGCCACCAAAATCCCCCGTCCCGAAATCGTTGCGTCCCTGATGGGCTCCTTCTGGAAGCTTTGCAGTCTTGCCAACACCGCGCGGCAACCCCGTGGTGCTGGCGGGTAGATCGTATACGACCCAATGCCACCAGCCGCTGCCTGTCGGCGCATCCGGATCATAGACAGTCAAAGCAAAACTCTTCGCACCGGCAGGCGCGCCGGACCACTGCAAGGCGGGCGAGATGTTCTCACCTGTGCAGCCAAAGCCGGAGAACACCTGTGCATTGGTCAACGTCGAACCCTCGGCGATGTCGGCGCTCTTGAGTTCAAACGCACCGGCAGAGGCGGCCGCAAGGAGCCATCCGGACACTACGGCAATGACAATACGAAACGAACTTGAGATCCTATGCATGGTGTTCCTCCACGGATGGTGTTTGTTCGCTCTGGGTTTTCCCATTACTTAAGTGGCTTAAAGCGCAGACGGTGCGGGCGCGCGCCCTCCTCACCCAACCTGCGTCGTTTATCGTCCTCGTACTCTTGGTAGTTTCCCGCATAAAAGGTCCACTGCGAATCACCTTCACAGGCGAGGATATGGCTGGCGATGCGATCCAGAAACCAGCGGTCATGCGAGATCACGAGCACGCTGCCGGCAAACTCGAGCAGCGCGTCCTCGAGCGCGCGCAGCGTCTCTACATCCAGGTCGTTGGACGGCTCGTCAAGCAACAGCACGTTGCCGCCGGCAATGAGCGTCTTGGCCAGATGCAATCGGCCACGCTCGCCCCCCGAGAGCTGACCAACGATCTTTTGCTGATCTGCTCCG
>CAZSOI010000049.1:0-1904 GCA_964608115.1 uncultured Burkholderiaceae bacterium
AGGGCTATGAGTGATGGATACAGGGGGGGGGATATCCCTCCTGACCAATTCCCTAATGCAATCTGTTTGGCGTGGCGAACGTATTCAGTTCCGTCGTTGTAAATGACTTCGGGACTGAGAATGAGAAAGAATCTAAGAAAAAGAGCAAGAGCGAGGAGGAGTAAAAGGATCTTCCACTGTTTCCTCGTTTTCCTTTCCAGCTTGGGTTCCCACCTAAACGTTGAAACCGACTCTCCCATCCTAAACAAAGTCCTTTATCAATACTTGTACAATTTTCTCACTTGCCTGCCCATCTCCAAATATCCCCGTTGGTACTGACTCGTTCCGACTTCCCTTTTTGGAAGATCTTCTCTCTTCCAGACGAACGATCTCACGAACGATCTTCTTTGGTTCCGCGCCCACTAGCACGTTCAAACCGCTTCTGACCGTTTCCAGCCATTCCGTCTCCTGCCTCAAAGTAAAACAGGGAACCCCAAACCAGTAAGCCTCTTTTTGGATACCTCCTGAATCGGTCAGGATCGCGTTGGCCTTTTTTTCCAATTGAAGCATGTCGAGATAGGAAACCGGTCTAATGAATTTGATATTCTTGAATGTGGAGAAAGGAAAATGGACCTTCATCATCTTCCTTGTCCTTGGATGAAGGGGAAGGATGACAGGAGTTTTTTTCCCAATCTCGTTCAACGCTCTGAGGATAGATTTTAACCTTTTAGGATCATCGGTATTCTCAGCACGATGGAGAGTTGCTAAATAATATTGCGGATTGCGGATTGCGGATTGCGGATCGATCAAATTTAGATCATGAAGAATGCGCGATTTCTTTTCAGCAACCTTGGAATAATAGAGAATCGAATCGTACATGACATCACCCACATCCTTAACGATTTTGGTTGCTTCATTTCTTATCCCCTCCTTGACTAAATTTCGAACAGCTTGGTCAGTGGGGCAGAATAGTAAAGTCGAAAGATGATCCGTCACAAGGCGATTAATCTCCTCCGGCATGTCCCGGTTGTAGCTTCTCAAACCTGACTCCACATGTGCGACGGGAATCTTTAGCTTTGCTGCAGCCAAAGCACCAGCCAGTGTCGAGTTCGTATCCCCATAGACCACCGCCGCTTTTGGTTTTTCTTTTTGCATGACAGACTCAATCCTCTCAAGCATGATTCCTGTCTGTCTTCCGTGAGAACCCGAACCAACGCAAAGATGATAATCCGGTCTGGGAAGTTCAAGTTCTTCAAAAAAAACTTTATCCATCAGGTAATCATAATGCTGGCCGGTATGAACTAAAACTTCCTGGATGCGGTCCTTCCCTTTATTAAATTTGCGAATCACTCGACTGACCATTGCAGCCTTAATAAATTGAGGCCGTGCGCCCACAACGGTTATGATTTTCATTCCTCAACTCCGCCCAGAGCAGGTTCCTTGTTGACTACATTCGGCGTAATCTACCTTAGTCCCTGTTTCGTAATGGGGTTTTAGGGGAATTTGTCTTTTCAGGTTGGGTGAACACCTGTAGAACCCTTTCTATATTTCCTCCCGCAGGTTTTACAGACCGCTTTCCCGGATCGAAAAACAATCTCCTCGGCACATTCGCAGACCCACCCTTTCACTTTTCCCGGATTTCCATAAACCAACGCGTAATCCGGAACATCTTTAGTCACAACAGCCCCGGCTCCGATAAAAGCACACTGACCAATCGTGTTTCCGCAGACAATCGTCACATTGGCCCCGAGGGTGGCTCCTCTTCTCACCAAAGTCGTGCGAAACTCTTTCTTTCTCGATATGAAACTCCTGGGGTTAAAGACATTCGTAAAAACCATAGACGGACCGCAGAAGACATTGTCCTCCAAGATCACCCCATCATAAATAGAGACATTGTTTTGAACTTTTATATTATTTCCTAAGAT
>CAZSOI010000050.1:0-6307 GCA_964608115.1 uncultured Burkholderiaceae bacterium
TGCTGGAGATCTCATGACCGCTCGCAAGCTTGACGCACAACGACTGCAAAAGGACTGGGCCGAAAACCCGCGCTGGAAGGGAATCCGGCGCAGCTATCCCGCCGAGGAAGTCATTCGCCTGCGCGGCTCGGTACTGATCGAACACACGCTGGCGCGCCGCGGTGCCGAACGGCTTTGGGCAGCGTTGCACGAAAGACCTTTCGTCAACGCCTTGGGTGCCCTGACAGGAAACCAAGCAATGCAGCAAGTGCGCGCGGGCCTGCAGTCGATTTATCTTTCGGGCTGGCAGGTCGCCGGCGACGCCAATACGGCCGGCACGATGTATCCGGATCAGTCGCTGTATCCGGTGAACTCCGTGCCGACTGTCGTGCGCGCGATCAACAATGCGCTCACCCGCTGTGATCAGATTCAGTGGATGGAGGGCAAGCAGCCAGGCGCGCCCGACTACATCGATTACTTTGCGCCGATCGTGGCCGATGCCGAGGCCGGCTTCGGGGGCGTGCTCAACGCCTTTGAGTTGATGAAAGCCATGATCGAAGCGGGCGCCGCCGGCGTGCACTTTGAAGATCAGCTCGCTTCAGTAAAAAAGTGCGGCCACATGGGTGGCAAAGTGCTCGTGCCAACGCGCGAGGCCGTTGAAAAGCTCACTGCGGCTCGCTTGGCCGCCGACGTTCTGCATGTTCCGACGATTTTGGTGGCGCGCACCGACGCAGAGGCGGCCGATTTGCTTACATCGGACGTCGACGAAAACGACAAACCATTTTTGACCGGTGAGCGTACCGTCGAGGGCTTTTACCGCACGCGCCCGGGCCTACAGCAAGCCATCTCGCGCGGCCTAGCCTACGCGCCGTACGCCGATTTGATTTGGTGCGAAACCGGCAAACCCGACCTGAAGTATGCGCGTGCGTTCGCGGAAGCGATTCACCGGCAGTTCCCCGGCAAGATGCTGGCGTATAACTGCTCGCCCTCGTTTAACTGGAAGAAAAATCTCGACGATGCGACGATCGCCAAGTTCCAGCGTGAGCTTGCGGCCATGGGCTATAAGTACCAATTCATCACACTGGCCGGCTTCCACAGCTTGAATTACTCAATGTTCCATCTTGCGCACGGATACGCGCGCAATCAGATGAGTGCGTTCGTCGAGCTCCAGGAAGCCGAATTCGCTGCCGCCGAGCTTGGGTTTACCGCCGTTAAGCATCAGCGTGAGGTCGGCACGGGCTATTTTGACGCGGTAACGCAGGCCATACAGCAGGGACAGTCCTCCACTACCGCTCTGCACGGATCGACCGAAGATGAACAATTCCTCGGTCCGAAGTCCGATCGCAAAGCAGCATGAGAGACGAAGGCGCTTTAAGCTGCCGCACATCCGATGCATCGCGCCCTCGCGTTACGTTGCGACAAAGCAACGCTAGGTTTGCAGCGCGACTTGTGCACCGGCAGTGCGGCTCCTATGCTCGCGCGCTCTCCTGTGTAAAAGTTTTGGAGCGAGGCGGGGAGGGGCCAAGGCTGGAGTACGGCCCGAACAACTATAGCAACTACACCAACAAGAAGAACTGGGCCGCCTTCGTGCGGCCTATTTTTTTGCATCGTCGCATTGGCAACGTGCAGGGGTAGCTATGAAGCAACTGGACGGAATCGCTTTTGACGAACCCATCGACGCCGCTTGGGAAGCGGTGCTATCCGCGCAAGCGCTGCAATTCGTGGCCAAGCTTCATCGAGAGTTCGACTCGCGCAGACAGCAGCTTTTGTCGGAGCGTGCGCAACGTGCGCGCCGCATCGATCAGGGGGAACGACCGGACTTTCCGGCTGCAAGCGCTGAGCTGCGGGCGGCCTCATGGAGCATCGCGCCGCAGCCGGCTGACTTGCTTTGCCGCCGAGTTGAGATCACCGGTCCAACGGACCGCAAAATGATCATCAACGCATTGAACTCCGGGGCCGATGTGTACATGGCCGATTTCGAAGACAGCAATACACCGACTTGGCGCAACTTGCTCGATGGTCAGCGCAATTTGATCGACGCCGTGCGCCGGCGCATCGATTACCGCGCCCCGGACGGGCGCCCGTATCGGCTAAATGACCAAATTGCAACATTGATGGTTCGGCCGCGCGGATGGCATTTGGACGAAAAGCACGTGCGCGTCGACGGCAAGAGGATAAGCGGTGCGCTGTTCGATTTTGGACTGTTCCTGTTTCACAACGCGCGAGAGCTTCTCGCGCGCGGAACCGGACCATACTTTTATTTGCCAAAGCTTGAGTCCCGTTGGGAAGCGCGTTTGTGGAACGACATCTTCGTCTTTGCGCAGCGCGAACTCGGCCTTGCCCAAGGCACCATCAAGGCCACTGTCCTTGTCGAAACAATCCTCGCGGCGTTCGAAATGGACGAAATCCTCTATGAACTGCGCGAGCACTCCGCCGGACTTAACGCTGGGCGCTGGGACTACATTTTTTCCTGCATCAAAAAATTCCGTGCCGACCGCGATTTTTGTCTTGCGGATCGCTCCCTGGTCACGATGGGCGCGCCGTTTCTGCGCGCCTACGCCCTGCTGCTGATAAAAACCTGCCATCGGCGTGGCGCACCCGCAATCGGTGGAATGAGTGCGCTAATTCCCATTCGTAGCGATGCCGCAGCAAATGAACGTGCCCTCGCCGGTGTGCGTGCTGACAAGTTGCGCGAAGCTACCGATGGATGCGATGGCGCTTGGGTCGCGCATCCGGCGCTGGTACCCATTGCAATGGCCGAGTTTGTCAAAGTTCTTGGAGACCAACCCAACCAACTGCAACGACAGCGCGATGACGTGGCGGTAAAGGCGCAAGATCTGCTTTCCTTTGCTCCACAGGGTCCGATTACGGAGACCGGTGTGCGGGCGAACATTCACGTTGCCGTGCATTACCTTGGTTCTTGGCTAGCCGGCAATGGTTGTGTACCAATACACAACCTCATGGAGGATGCAGCCACGGCGGAGATTTCGCGCGCCCAGCTCTGGCAGTGGATTCACTCGCCCAAGGGCGTGCTTCAGGACGGCCGCAAGGTAAGCGCTGAAATGGTACGCAACTGGATTCCGGAAGAACTGGCGAAGGTAAAGTCCGGGCTAGCTTCCAACGCCGCAACGTACGATCAGGCGGCCGCAGTCATCGCCGAGTTGTCGACCGCTCCCGACTTTGCCGAATTTCTCACACTGCCCTTGTACGAACGCTTGCGCGAGGAAAGCGAGCTTGCGCCACAACAGTCATCGGCCGGTGCCACCTCGCGCGCATCGGTTGCTAGCTAACGCACCGTCGCAATCGCCAACGCAAAATACGCGAAGCGCGGGCGCCGAAGGCGTATTGCGCCCGCTAGCGCGACTGTTCGGAGCTTTCGTCGGGCGCGTACAGACTCATCGCCAAAGCGTGGATGCCACCGCCCATCAGTGGTCCGAGGCGTTGGTAGATCAACCGATGGCGCTGAAGACGAGAGAGTCCGTCAAATGCAGCGCAAACCATGCGAACGCGAAAATGGGCTCCCGCTTGCGCTCCCGCATGGCCGGCGTGCGCCGCACTTTCGTCCTCAATTTGCAGCTCTTGCGGCTTTAATTCGAGAAGCCGCTCGCGGATTTGGCTGGCAAGATCCTCAACCATCGCTTTCGCTTTTTACTTCGGTATTCAGATAGCGAGCCATATAAAACCCGGAGAGAATCGAAAATGCCAGGGTCGAGCCCAGAAGACCGAAGGTCTTGAAATTTACCCAGCTGTCCGTACTCCAGGTGTAGGCGACAAAGAGGTTGGCGGCTCCGAGCAGGAGAAAGAAAACCGTCCACGCCACCAGCAGACGGTCCCACACCAGCTGCGGCAAATCGAGCTCCCCCGACAGCAGTGCTCCCAATAGATTGCGGTCCCAGATCCATTTGCCCCCGGCCAGGACCGCCGCGAAGACCCAATAAAGAATTGATGGCTTCCACTTAATGAACCACTCGTTGTGCAGCCAAACCGTGAGGCCACCAAAAATGAGAATTAACAGCGCGCTGATCCAGACCGCGGGTTTTACCGGCTGACGTCGAGCCAAAAGCCACCCAATCTGTAGGACCGTTGCCGCAATGGCACTGACCGAGGCTACGATCACGGCGGAGACGTCGGCCTGTTGCCCCGGCGCGCCGTCCAAGGCTCCGAGCCAGGCACCTACTAGCGCGACCGTTGCCTCCGGAAAGCCTTTGGCCACGCGAAAGGCCACGAAAAACACGACGACGGGCAATAAATCAAAGAGAAGTTTCACACCATGCCTTTTTTATCGGCGGAACGCAGAAAACGCGGTTGCGGTTTGAAGAAGGAGCGAACACAATTCTACGGTCAACTCTGGCGCCCGCGTTGGCATTCCTGTTTGACCCTAACGACGACGGTCCCTGCCCCATGAACCAGATTCCCTCGGTCGGCCAGTTTGCACAGCTTCCTAACGGAATCCAGCTTCACTATGCCAGTGCCGGTCAAACTGGAGACCACTTAGCGTTATTTCTACATGGATTTCCGGAGTATTCGGGTGCGTGGGACGAAATTTTGCCGATCGTCGGTGAGCGGTATTTTGCGGTTGCACCCGATCTTCGGGGGTATAACCTTTCGAGTCAACCGCAAGGGCTCGATGCGTATCGATTGCGTTCGGTAGTGGAAGATCTGGTCGATCTGATCGTGCGGCTGGGCTACGAGCGGGCGACGGTGGTTGGTCATGACTGGGGTGGTTCTGCAGCGTGGCGTCTTGCAAGCGCCCATCCTGATCGCGTCGAGCACCTGGTCGTCGTCAACGCGCCGCACCCCAACGCCTTGGCACGCGAGCTGTCTCGAAATCCCGCCCAACAGGCCGCCAGCCGCCATGTCAATTGGCTGCGGTCACGCGATATGGAACAAGCACTGGCCGCCGATGAGTTTGCACGACTCAAGGAC
Source organism: uncultured Burkholderiaceae bacterium (assembly GCA_964608115.1). Lineage (GTDB taxonomy): Bacteria > Pseudomonadota > Gammaproteobacteria > Burkholderiales > Burkholderiaceae_F > GJ-E10. Next base: position 4,906 of record CAZSOI010000050.1, read on the forward strand.
TGGCTTCGGTCGATGCCACGGGCCGGCCACACTTGGCTGACGCCGGAGCGTTTGCAGCGGTATGTTGAAGTTTGGCGTCGCGGGCTGACCGGTGCACTGAACTACTACCGTGCCTCCCCATTGCATCCGGCTTCCGAATCAAGCGAAGGCACAGCCGCACTGCGGCTGAACACGGAGCATTTTTTTGTCGCGGTTCCCACCTTGGTGCTATGGGGCGTGCGCGACGAATCGTTGGTTTCGGAACTTCTCGATGGCCTGGAAGCGTGGGTGCCAAATCTAACGATCGAACGCTTTGCCGCCGCGACGCACTGGATCGTGCACGAAGAGCCAGATCGGGTTGCGAAGTGCATCTTGGAATTTATGCGCGCACCGCAGGTCTTACCGCAATCGCCGAAAACACGGCAGTAACGGCGCGTCGCGCCAAAACAAAAAGGATACGTTAATGAACGCTCCGATGGGTTCGCCCCAGCGCACGGCTTGGCCGCTGGCCGCTTTGGCGATAGCGCTGTTTTTGTTCAGACCCGGGATCGCGGCCGCAGCTGAGGCGCCTTTGCCGGCCGGCGTGATGCAGGTGCGGTCGGTTGAAGGCGTTCAAGAGTACCGTCTGCACAACGGTCTTCAGGTCTTGCTCTACCCCGACCGAACCAAACCGACGGTGACGGTCAATGTGACATACAAGGTCGGATCCCGGATGGAAAACTACGGCGAGACCGGCATGGCGCACTTGCTCGAGCACCTCATGTTCAAAGGTTCGACCCATTTTCCGCACCCCGAAAAGGAATTCGCCGCCCGAGGATTTCACAACAACGGTTCGACTTTTTACGACCGTACCAACTACTTCTCCACATTCAAGGCCAGCGACGACAATCTTCGATGGGCGCTGGCGCGCGAGGCCGACGCGATGACGCACTCCTTTATCGCGCGCAAGGATCTGGACAGCGAGATGACCGTGGTGCGCAACGAATATGAACTGGGCGAAAACCGCCCTATGAGTGTCTTATTCAAGCGAGTGCTCTCGGCGATGTTCGAATGGCATAACTATGGCAAAGAGCCGATCGGTAACCGCAGCGACATTGAAAATGTCGCCATTGAAAACCTCCAAAACTTCTATCGCAAGTACTACCAGCCCGACAATGCAGTACTAATCGTCGCAGGAAGCTTCGATGTGGCCCGCACGCTGCGCTGGATCGCGGCGGATTTCGGCCCTATTGCAAGACCGCGACGGCAACTGCCAGCTCTTTGGACCGTTGAGCCAACGCAAGATGGCGAACACAGCGTGGTTGTTCGCCGCAAAGGCGAGGCCCAGATCGTGATGGTGGGATATCACATTCCCTCGGCACGGAGCACGGAAAACGCGGCGCTAGAGGTAGCGGGCGAAATCCTGGGCGACACCCCCAATGGT
>CAZSOI010000051.1:0-2429 GCA_964608115.1 uncultured Burkholderiaceae bacterium
GCGCAACTGAAAAAGACGCTTCTTGCGCTGGCGCTTTGGTTTCCACAACTCAGCTTCGATCATCCATTGCCGAAGCGTTGGCACTGAGCGCTTAAAGCCGTGCTGCGCGCGCAAATACTCCGCCGCCAGCATCGGGCCAAAGTCCGCTGTAGTGCTTGCGCACCAGTGCCACAAAGCGATCGCGCTCGGTCGCCGCGATGCGCCGGTTGCTTGGCCGGCCCCGTCGCTTCGAAACCAACCCGCGCGCCCCCCGGCGCTTATGAGCACGCACCAGTCGCTTAATCTGCCGCACCGAAAGGCCAAGTCGGGCGGCCGCCTTCGATTGCTTGAGCCGCTTCTCGCGTACCGCTTCGATGACCCGCAGTCGCTCCCGCTCCTTGGCGCTCATCAGCAAATTCCCCTCCTCCACCGCGTCCCCCTGCCAGTGAAAAAGGGGATATTTGTAAATTACGGAAAGGGGACATTTGCACGTTTCGCTAACAGTTCCGGCGACAGCCTATCCTGCACTAGTTATAACCACCCCTCCGTTTCTTGAAATTTTCAAGAAATCGCACGGTGGAGTTAACCTGTTTTCACGGACACCTCATCCTAGACAGAGAAAGGTGTCCGAAATGCCAGCAACAAGACCGCCGTACTCGGCCGAGTTTCGCCAGCAAATGGTCGAGCTTGTCCGCGCCGGGCGCAAACCGGCCGAACTTGCCCGCGAGTTCAAATGCACCGGGAAGAGCATTGCCACCTGGGTGTCGCGAGCTGCTGCCGATAGGGGCACGCCTGTTCGTGGCGGCAAGGATGTGTTGACCAGTGCCGAGCGCGAGTAACTGAGCCGCCTGCGCCGGGAGAACCGCCAGTTCAAGATGGAGCGCGATATCTTGGCAAAGGCGAGAAGACGTCCATCGGGCCTACGAACTCGTGAACGCGAACCAGGCTGTGTTTCCCGTGCGCACGATGTGCCGCGTGCTCGATGTGTCCGCCAGTGGGTTTTACGACTGGCTGGAGTGTCCGCCGTCCAGGCGAGTAATCAAGGAGGCGGTGCTGCTCGAGCGAATCCGCGAAATCCATGCACAGTCCGACGGAACTTATGGCAGGCCGCGCATGCGCATCGAGCTGCAAGCGCAAGGCGTGTATGTCAGCGGCAAGCGTATCGCGCGGCTCATGCGCCGTAACGGCATCTGTGGTGTGTGCCGACGTCGCGGTTTTGTCGTCACGACGCAGCGCGATGCGCGCCAGCGCCCGGCTCCGGACCTAGTGAATCGGCAGTTCACCGCCGAGGGTCCGAACAGGCTGTTCGTTGCCGACATGACTTACGTTCCCACTTGGGCCGGCTTCATCTTCCTTGCCGTTGTGCTCGACGTTTGGAGCCGGCGCGTCGTAGGCTGGTACAACCCGCGCCGGCGCCACAGCGCGCTCGGCTACGTCTCACCCATGGAGTTCGAACGCATGCACAATGACAAATTCCGCAAGCAACCCGGGTTACCCACCGACGGCGCTGGCGTAAGAGGCGCCGCGCCGTCCGTGGATAAGCCGTTGCCCGAACCAATGGAAGCGCTTGACACTTAACAAGTCCCAACCCGTCCGTGGGAGGGGTCAAGTCCAGCCCCACCATTTTGACTTCCCTACCAAAACTGACCGGCCGAGGTTAGCAATTCTGCTGTTGCATGTCGCAAGACGCGATTTTTCTATGGGGCGGTGTCCGTTTTAAACGCAAAGCTGTGTCTTATAGGACAAGGGAAGGTTGCTTGGCGTGCTTTCCCGAGAGCCCAAGGGCACTTCTTTCGCGTGCCGACGGCGTCCGCTCAAAATTGATTACAACGGAGACTGACATGGAACATGGAAATGCTGAAATGGAACATGGAAATACTGAAATGAATCAAGAAGCGGTCAAGGATGAAAATTTCGAACCGGTGTTCGAACTCTCGACCGAGGAACTTGCACTTATCGGCGGCGGCGTCTTCACTTGCGGTGCGGCACGGAACTACTGAAATGAATCAAGAAGCGGTCAAGGGTGAAAATTTCGAACCGATCCCGTTGGCCCAAGGTGTTTATTGGCGAAGCGAAGCCGATTGCGTACTCATTTCCACAACCACTGGCGTGCTGCGATTGGACGACATGTGGCGCCTTGCGTGGAACGAGTTGGCGAACACGGTGGGTGCCGGAACAGCGATGTCATGCGCCTTAAGCAAGAACGCTCGCGCACTGCTGGGCGAACTTGTTGCTGACGGCTTGGTGTTGCCCTTCAGCGACAACGCTGCGGCCTGCGAGCCCGTGTGTGAACAGGAGGGGTGGCCATGGTACGTTCGAACGCTCGGTCATCTGGCCGACACTTCGCCAGCGCCATAGTGAACGTGCCCTATGGTGGCACTGAGGGCTCCATGAGGCCACTTGGGCCTTCCTTCGTCGTCGCATATGCGCGCGCGGCAGGCCATCTTGTG
>CAZSOI010000052.1:0-2339 GCA_964608115.1 uncultured Burkholderiaceae bacterium
GCAGCAGCTTCACCTGCATTTGCAGCGACATATCGCCGATTTCATCGAGGAATAACGTGCCGCCCTCGGCAAACTCGAAGCGCCCGACGCGTGTCGACAATGCGCCCGTAAAGGCCCCCTTTTCGTGGCCGAACAGCTCGCTTTCCAGCAGGTCTGCGGGGATGGCGCCGCAATTCACCGGCACAAAGGGATGTCCCGCGCGATGCGACAGCTCGTGGATATGGCGCGCGACCATTTCTTTGCCGGTACCGGATTCACCGAGGATCAACACATTGGTGTCAAAAGGCGCGACTTGCTCGATCAAGCGATGCACATCGCGCATGGCGCGCGAATTACCACTGGGGCGAAAACGATGCGCTCCAGGCTGCGTGGGATGACCATTGCGCACGTTTTGCGCCTGGTTCAAGACGGCGGACAAACGGCGCTGTTTGACGGGCATTTCGAGATGAAACCAAGCCAAATCGCCGCTGCTTTCGGCGATTTTCGGCAGTCCGTCGCCGCTCATATAAATGACCGGCAGCGGCTCGGTGAGGGTACGCAGCTGGGCGACGAGCAGGGCACCTTGCGCGGCAATGGTCTCCGCGCCGACGATCACGGCCAGGCAATCATGCGCGCCGCCCTGGGGCGCACGGCCGAGTGCGGTCAAATCATGGACGCGCACGGGCTCCAAATCCAAGAAGCGCAGCAAGGCCTCCAGATTCTTCGCCTGTGAATCTGACGGTTCGATCACAATTACCTTGGCATCGAGCACTATTTGGGACTCCTTCCCGTTAAAAAGTGTGACGGAGTCGACATATCTCGGGTTCCGTCTTAAGCATTTGCGCTAACTCATTGACATTGTTAAATCAATGCCTCGACGAGCTCCATACTAACTGATGAGCTTGAGACGAAAGCAGTTGGCAAATACCCGTAATGGGCATAAGGGCATCCCGCAAAAGACGATGCGGAGTTTTGGTAGCGGGGGCTAAGTGGGCGTCAGTCTGGCGCCTGCGATCAAACGGCGATGATGCCGAAAGATGAGCTTTTCGAGCATCTCCGCCACGGCATCGCTCGAGCCTCGAAAGCGCAATTGCGCGATGCGCTCAGCGTCCTGCGTTCGCTCGCTGTCCACGACGCAGGGAATTTTCAGCGGCTGCGGTAGAGCCGGATTGATGTACACGTACACGAGGCCCGTGCTGCCGAGCGGCGGGGCCGCCGCGCCGAACCATTCCAATCCGCGGGAGCCCAACCGGATTCGCTGCGCGGGGGGCAACGGACTGCTGCGTGCAACGAGTTCGGCGGTGAGCCGCAACAAGATGTTCAGCTTGAATTCCAGCCGTTGCAGCTCGTGCAGCAAGGCCGGGGATTCCTCTTTGAGCGCTTCGGACACGCGGACTTCATCGAGCGAGGACTCGGCGCCGAGGAGCTGATGGTTATCCGCGTTCAAGCGGGCAAGCGCCAAGCCTTCCACCAGCGGGCCGGCTACCCAGGCAAGCGGCAGCAATTCTTCGAATATCAGGCCATCGTCGAGAAAAGATGCAGGCATGATTCCTGCCTTGAAGATATGGTACGACTAGCGTTGCAGCCGCGTGCCGGAGTAGGCACGCACCGCGCGACGACCCACCGCCAGCATGTCCATATCGCGCCCTATGGCGCGTTTGCGGTGCTCCAAAAGTCCGAGCGCCCGTTCATTCAGCTGCGCAATTTCCTGCAGCACCCCTCGATCCTTTTCGTCCAGGGTCTGCAATGCCCGGCGCACCAACTGTAGCAGTTGTCGGCGCTCAGCGTCGAGGCTTCCCGTCGTTCGCACATCGCCGTTGTCGGCGACGGCCGCTAACTCGCGCGAGATGTCCAATGCGCGCGCAAGGGCGGCGCTTGCTTCGGCTCGGTTCATCGGGCGTCCGCGACGATCCGATCCCAGCCGCTTTTGATCTTACGGACCAGCCGGGCGACCTCGGCCACGATCGCGGCGTCGTTGGTCACGTTCGCGACCGTCAGCCGGTTCAACATGTACACATACAAGTTGCGCAAATTCTGGGCGATTTGACCGCCTTGATCCATGTTGAGGCTGCCATCGAGTTGCCCGATCAACCGCACGGCCTTGCTGATCGCGAGCCCTTTCGCCTTGACGTCGCGCAGGGGCAAATTATCCTTGATGCGCTCCATGCATCCCTGGGCGGTCGCCAGATGGGACAAAATGTGCTCAAACATGATCTGTACGAGCCGTGCAGGACTCGCGTCGGTGACCAACCCGGCGCTGCGGATGGCACGATATTGCGCCGCTGCGTTTTGCGAATTCATCATGATCCAATCGCCCTAGGTATTCGTCGTGCCGCTGCTCAAGCTGCTGCTCGGTGTAC
>CAZSOI010000053.1:0-1783 GCA_964608115.1 uncultured Burkholderiaceae bacterium
CGGTGCGCAAGTACCTGAACGAGTTCTTGCTCGATGCACGCGTGGTGGAGATTCCACGCCTGCCGTGGTGGCTGCTGCTAAAAGGGGTCGTCTTGCCGACACGCTCTGCGGCCTCGGCCGCGCGGTACGCGTCGGTCTGGACGGACGAAGGATCGCCCCTGCTGGCCCATTCAGAGCGCCAGCATCGCGCCCTGATTGCGGAGCACCAGCGGCGCGGGGTAAATCTGGATGTCTATTTGGCCATGCGCTATGGAGAGCCCTCGGTTGACTCTGCCTTTGAGCGAATGCGCCACGAGCAAGTCGGCCGCGTGCTTGTGCTGCCCATGTACCCGCAGTATTCGGCGACCACCACCGGTTCTGCCTTCGACGCCGTGATCCGGGTGTTGCTGCGCACCCGCAATGTTCCCGAGCTTCGCTGGATTCGCGGCTTTCATGATGATCCAGGGTACATCGAGGCGCTACGAAGGTCGGTACGCAGTCATTGGGAGGCGCATGGCCGCCCCGAAAAGTTGGTGATGAGCTTTCACGGTTTGCCGCGCCGCAACCTGCAGCTGGGCGATCCGTATTACAACGAGTGCGCCAAAACCGCACAATTGCTTGCTGCGGCCCTGGACATCAAAGAACAAGAATATGTACTGAGCTTCCAGTCGCGCTTTGGGCGCGCCCGCTGGCTTGAACCGTATACGGTCGATACCTTGCGCGCGCTGGCACGCGCTGGCACGGGCCGCGTAGACGTCATCTGCCCGGGATTTGTCGCCGATTGCCTTGAAACGCTCGAGGAAATCGCTCTGGAAGCGCGGCGCGAATTTTTGACCTGCGGCGGGCGGGATTTTCACTACATTGCCTGCTTAAACGATGCGCCGCGCTTTATCGATGCGCTGGCCGACATCGTCGAACGACACGTCCAAGGCTGGCCCGTGCGCACCCGGGAGCTCGCCGACCGCGACGAGCAGCCACCGAGCGGCGCCACGCGCGCTCCCGAACTGGGGGCCGCCAGCTGATCTGACTGCCTTGGGGGGCAGTTTTGCCGGACCCCCTTGAAATGCCCGAAATTGCCCCAATCTCCCCCAGCGCATCACTCAACTCTTTGATTTTTTGGAGGTTGCATGGCAGCAGGGGAATCTGAAACCGCATCGAGCGAGCGTTTGCCAGATCAGCAACCCGCTGCGGAGGGTGCGGCCGGGATCGCTGGCCAGTTAGCCGTTGAATCCCTGGCGCAGTTGCAGCTTGCCCTGCAGCAGGCCCAGGCAAAGGCGGCCGAAAACTACGATTTGTACCTTCGTGCACGCGCCGAGGGCGAGAATATCCGGCGCCGCTCCCAAGAGGACGTGAGCAAGGCCCACAAGTACGCGATCGAATCCTTTGCCGAAGCGCTCGTGCCTGTGGCCGATAGCCTGGAAAAAGCGCTTCAGGATGAGACTTCGAGCGTGGGCGCTCTGCGCGAGGGGGTGCAAATTACTTTGCGCCAGCTGCGTGCGGCCTTTGAGCGCGGCCGCCTGACCGAGATCAACCCGCTCGGCGAAAAATTCGATCCGCATCGACACCAGGCGATCTCCACGGTGGCCGGTAACGGCACCGTTGCTTCCAACCATGTGGTCACCGTTTTGCAAAAAGGATGGATGATCTCGGATCGCGTTTTGCGGCCAGCTTTGGTGACGGTCGCCCAGGACTCTTGAAACCCGTCCAAGCGGACGCAAGTTAGGTAACACGCACTACCCCGAAAACTCGCGGTATTTAATCGTTAATCGCAGCGCCATCAAAGCGCAAGAAAAGGAAACTCAGA
>CAZSOI010000054.1:0-2734 GCA_964608115.1 uncultured Burkholderiaceae bacterium
CTTCTTGATGCGGAAGAACATGGTGCCTCCGAAAGAAGGCACCACAGATTCAGAGTCGCGCTAAGCCTTCAAGCCTATAATGTGTGCAAACGTGGCACCACGTTTTGAGAAAACCACAACTCCGCACCCATGAAATCAACGGGTCCGTTGGAAGTTGGGATTTGAAACGGGAACGGAGCTTTTTTTGCCGAGAAGCAAGGCGATGGAGGACGTTGCACTTCGCGTCAGAATCCACCCTGCGCGGTACTGTTGGCTCAGTCTTCCCACGGAACGCGACGATAAGGATGCGTCGCCGGTCGGCACCACAATCGCGTAACGTTCGGCAAATTGGAGCGAAGGTGATCTGGGAGACGTCGGGGATGGTCGACCTAAGCGCAGGTGGCCGCTGAAAGCTTCAGCTAGCCATCGATAGCCCAGTTACTAGAGGAACCTGCAATGTTGTCCATGAGGAAACGCTTACTGCGCTCGGGATTTCGACGTCAACTGATCGTCCAAACGACGGTGGCGTTTGTCGCTGCTACCGGTTTATCTCCCGCTGATGCAGCTGAAAGCGGCACGAACCTTCCCGGTCCTGCGCTCGATTTGCCCAGAACACCGGACGGTCCGCTGCAGACGGCAGTTCTCGCCGGCGGCTGCTTCTGGGGCGTTCAGGCCGTCTTCCAGCATGTCAAGGGTGTCGAGTCGGCTGTGTCCGGTTATTCCGGCGGTGACCAGGCCACCGCGCATTACGAAACAGTGGGCTCGGGGCGCACGGGGCATGCCGAATCCGTGAAGATCACCTTCGATCCACGCGTCATCACCTATGGAGAAATCCTCAGGATCTTCTTTGCCGTCGCGCACGATCCAACCCAGCGCGATCGCCAGGGCCCCGATATTGGTCCGCGATACCGATCGGCGATCTTCTCAGACGACGAGTCGCAATTGGTGGTCGCCCGAAGCTACATCACTCAGCTCGATCAGGCACACATATTCAGGCAAAACATCGCAACCCGTATCGAGCCGCTTAACGGCTTCTATCCGGCCGAAGGCTACCACCAAGACTATCTCGCCTATCATCCGAAAAATCCGTACATCGTCTACAACGATCTGCCCAAACTGGAGGCTCTCAAGCGGCTGTTTCCGGAATCCTATCGCGCCGAACCAAAGCTCGTGACCGCGCAGAGGCCACCGTTCTGACCGTCTGGGTACGATGGAGTCGAGCCGTGAAAAGTAATCTGTCCGGCCCACGGCGGATTCCGTTTGTTCATTTAATCGAGCGTTAACCTCAATTCGGCATAAACGGGCTTGCACGTTTTCGTGTTCAGGTTCGCGATGCCGCCTCTGGTTGCTGGGATCGTAGCTATCTCATTGCTCTCGGGAGGATCGGCGCCGGTAGCTGCCGAGTTTGCACCTCGCAGCTCAAGGCAATTCAAGTTGAGCAAGGCGTCGTGAGCAAAACGTACTCGACGCAAGTTTGGGGGGAATCTTGTGTGGTTTATGACGTGAGTTCACGGGAAGCTACACAACCGAATGACTTGGGGGCCGCTGCGAACAGTCCCATTGAAGTAGATGCAGCTTCCGCATCCCTTGCCAAGGAGTTCCCGAAACCGGGTCCTGAATCTCCGCCAATCAACAAGATTGAGGCGGCTTCACCGGAATCGGCTTGGGATTGCGAGATAAGGATTGATAAACAGGAACGGACCCATTTTCAAAGTGCGGCGGGTTCGCGGTCAAGCCGATACCGCACAGCAATCATCGCAGGCTCGGTCTTATTGGGACTTGGCCTTGGGCTTGGGTGGCTTAGCCGATCGATGCATCTTTTTGCTGCAGCTACGCCGAACAAACCAGTGCCGTCGCACTGTGCAACCGATTCTGGCAAAGAGACTACCTGCACCGTCCAGACATCGGAGGATAGCCCCGCTCCAACCAGCAGCGGCTCTCAAAACACGAATGTTGTTTCTTTACCGACGAAGCAGACCACACTCTCTCCAGCGCCAACGGTTGTTTCGTTACCGACGAAGCAGACCGCACTCTCTCCGGCACGAACGGCTGTGGACCGGGCGAAGCTCTCGACCAAACCCGTAGCTATACCAGAAACAAGGCCGGCGACCATCAAGGGCTGGATCGTCCGTAAGGTAATCGGCGGGACGGCCGTCTTGGAAGGACCGAATGGCATTCGGAATGTGACGCGGGGAGATAAAGTGTCCGGACTCGGAAAAATTAAGGACATCCTGCGTTGGGGCAACTGGTGGATCGTTGCGACCGAAAGAGGTCTGATTTCCACACAATAATGAATTAGCCCGATGGCAGGACGCGCTCATCCCCTCGAAGCGGGTGGCGTTATGGGTGTTCTCCCGAAAGCATCCTGCACCGACTGCGATCGCTTTTCTACAGAAGGGTAAAGTGAGCATTGCAAGCGGGTTCGGAGCGCCGAGGTTAGCGATCAGCCCTTTGTTTTGCCTCATAAAAATGGAACTCAGCGGGTCCAAGGTTCGAGTCCTTGTGCGCCCACCAAAGAAATCAAATAGTTAGCGAAAATAGTCGCTCCCGCGCTCAGCGCTCAGCAACCACATAGCAACCACGCTCAATAGTGCGCGAGGGGGCCGCAAAGGTCCGGGTAGTACCTGTCCTTCCGACCCTGCATAAGCCTGATGTCGGCCCCGGACACGGGTCATGGGTCGTCCGCTTGTAAGTGTCCAAGCAAATTGGACATGTTGTTGCCGCGATACATGTGGCGCTCAGGTCGCAGCGGTTT
>CAZSOI010000055.1:0-1900 GCA_964608115.1 uncultured Burkholderiaceae bacterium
ACTCCATGCGGAGCAACTGACCTTGACGCACCCCGCGGCAGGCAAGCCGCTCACCATCACCGCCCCCTGGCCGAAGAACCTGACCGTCGCCCTTAAGTACCTGCGGCGATTCGCATCGGTTGATGCTGGAGCCCCGATGTAGGCCCCGAATAGTCCCGATTCGCACCCGAATCGGATTCGGGCAGGGAATCGGGGTAAACATTCGGGGTAAAAATCGGGGGAAACAGCGCAGCCCTCCGATGCGGATGCGCTGTGGACAGCGCACGCTACACCCGTAGGGCATTGCCCTTGCATTCAAGTTTGACGGAGCAGTAGTGGTGTTTGAATGGCAGGGCGCCATCGCCGGGTGCGCGGTGTCTTTCTACGCCCGCTATTTCCCCTTCCGGCAGCGGACAATGAGGAAAAAGGCGACTAACCTCGTGTCCGCGACTGCCGGGCATTCAGCGGCGGTTTTTTCATCGGCACGCGGTTCCGCCATGCGCTCAATCTGAAACCCGGTGTCGAGCAACAGATTGATCCACTCGCTTAAAGTGCGCTCAAAGTACGGAATCCGGAACTTGCGCAACTTGTCGGTCAATTCCTTTGGTGCCGCCGAGAAAGTCCACTCGTCGATCCGCCCCGGCTTCTGGTCGAAGTACTGACCACAAACGACTCCGAGCCTGTTTCCATTTTCATCGCGCACCCATTTCCATAACGGTGTCAGGAAACACGGATGCGTAATCGAGAACTGGAAAAATCCGCCCGGTTTGATCACGCGGAATGCTTCCCGAACCGCCCGGTCCGTCTCCGGCATATCCATCAGGCTCATGAACGCCGTGGCGAAATCGAATGATTCGTCGGGGTGGGGAAGTTCCGCTCCACTAGCAAGCTGATAGTCAATCCCGAGCGGTTTGTCCCGCTCCGCCTCTCTCGCATACCGGATAAACGTCTCCGAGATATCGAACGCGGTCATCTTCGCCCCGCGCTGCGCGAGCAATCGGGTGTTGTGACCTTCACCGCAGCCGATGTCCAGCCCGCGCAAGCCCCTTACGTCGGGCAGCATTGCCAGAAATGCCGGGGTGTTGACGTAGTCGCGATAGACATCGTATCCCGCGCGTGCAAGCTGCGTCCACACCTCGGCGTTCTCCTCCCACATCCGGCCGACTTCAGCGTCGTTCATGCGGTTATGGTCGTCCTGCCGCGTAATCTCTTGGCGCGCTCTATCACGCTCTTCGCCGCAGCCCGAAACTCGTCGACCATGTCGAGCAGCCGGTCGTTCGCCTGAATGCGTTCTGTCGGGGTCATGCGCAGCCGTTCTTCCAGAAGCTTCATGTTGACACCATACGCTTCAGCTCTGGCCCAGGCGTCCATCTTCGGCTTGGCCGTGGCCCTCGAACGCCGCTTGGCGCGCGGCTTTTTCACAGCGGCGGTTTTTCGGTCTCGACCCGTTGCCGTTGCTCGAACAAATAGCGGTTCAGCGCATTCAAATAGGCCAGGGCGCTGCCTTCGATGATGTCGGTCGATGAGCCTTTGCCGATGACGACCTTGTTTTCGGCAACGACGGCAAGCGGGGCGCTTGCCCTAGAATCGGCGACAGGCGAGACGACCCCCGATGTAGGAATCGGGGCAGGCGCGCCGCCATCGAAGGCAACACGCACTGTCACTTCGCCAATGGCGTCCTTGCCGCGCGTGACGCTCTGGACGCTGTAATCGGTGAGGCTGCCCTTGACTCCCGTGATGCGGTCAATCGTCTTCAGCATCGCGTCAATCGGGCCGTCACCAGTCCCGGCGTCGGCAATCGGCTCCTTCTTGTCGGCGCGAATCAAGCGCACCGACGCGGTCGGGATCTCACCCGTGGTCACGCTGAGGTAACCCAGTTTCCATACCTGCGGCACCTCGGTGAACTGGCCCTCGACGATGG
>CAZSOI010000056.1:0-29556 GCA_964608115.1 uncultured Burkholderiaceae bacterium
AAGCCAGTCCCCGTTCGGTTCGATAGCGTCACCCACCCGTTTAGATCCAAAGTTCGCCCATCGGGCGCAAGGCTGGCAAGGTAATCGGCTCTCCAGGACATTCCCGAAGTCAGGTAGGAAAGCTCAAGGGATTGTTTGCCCCCCGGCGCTTCGAACAGTACGGAAAGTGTCGGCCGGTCATACAGACCTGCCGGAATTGCCTCGTACGCGATACGCCCAGGTACTCCCGCCTCGATGCGGTCGGCAAAGCGAAGGATCGTGCCCTCCGCGGTCGCAAGCACGGTGGCTTTCTCGCGACGGTCCTCGCCCGTGACCGGGTTGAGCCGCAGCACGGTGACCTCGTGGCCAACGCTTTTTTCGAGAAGCTTTTGCGGTGTCAGCAGCTCGTAGTCAAATTGCTGTTCGATCAGACTCAGCCCAGGCCCGCTGGTAGCTCGTAGCATTGCCGTTTCCGGACGCAGATGCGCCGTTACGTCCCGAAGTGCGAGGTGTGTAAGGCCCGCAGGCAGATCCACGCGGCGTCGCTCGCGCACCAATGCCAGGTCATCGCTGTAGACGGTCAGAGCGACGCTTTCGCGGTCGCGTTGTGTCGTTTCCAGGTCTTTCACCGGCTCCGCGGCGTGAACGATGCCCGCAAAAGCAACCAAACACAGCCCAACATTGCGCACGCCCCTCATGGCGATCTCCCACATGAACTCTTTGACCAAAGCAACAGTGCCACCCGATGCAGCCGCGCTTGCCAATTTGCCGCGCACAATCGCCGCAAACGCGCATTCCGGCACCAGGCGGACGACGCACAAGCCTCTGGCGTCATCGTCTGCGCGGAGGATTGGCAGCTTGAGCGCATCGATTTCTTTATCGACGTACCCTGAGCGATCCGGAGGCGAAACGATGCTTCGGCGATTTCAACCTCCAGAGCCCCCCAGAACAGGCCGCAGAAAGCACCCGGGTGCAGGGCAATGCCTGCTGCACGTTCATTTCCTGTGCGAGATCAAACAGATGTTTGCAAGCATTCGGACTACTTACTACCCGTGTAAGCAAGGTCGGTCACTTCCTTGGTCGCATCCTGCGCATCCACAAGTACCGGAATAATGCGGGCGACCAAAACCCCAAACCCGACAGTGCATTTGACGTACCGCGCCTCACCTGCGGCCAGAGTGAATGTCAACCGTTTCTCGACTTCTGTACCGATAACAATTTCGATGTTCCCTGGGTCGTGATCTACGTAAAAAATGCCATTGGGTTTTGCGCTGCCCACGACCTCACCGTTAAGGCGGATGTCCGGCTGTATTCCAAATCCCACGGACGTGCTGCGATAGATAAACACCCGCCCTTTGCCTTGAGCAATTGGCGCGAGGCCGCTCTGAACCGTACTGAACTGCTGCCCTGTAGCGCAGCCAGTCAGCACCAGCACCACGGCCAACACGGATAGGGCCATAAAGCTCTTCATCTTTTCTCCTCCACGCTATTTGAGTTTTGCTGTAACGGCCTCTCGAGCGGGAGAAAATGCCCGCTCAACGGGTAGGTAAAAACCAACGAGCTTCTCATTTGCCAAGACCAAAAACGCCTCATGAACGTGTGCACCCTCGACCGTCAAGATTCCATCAACGCGCCGATATACACGCCCTTGTTCGATGGTTCCGCGAAACTCCCAAACCGATCCGGCAGGAAGATCCCTCCCGTAGCCGCTAGAGGACTCCACATGTACGGATTCTTGAAGCCCAAGATGCACTTGTTCCAACGGACTAGCCGGCGTGAGTGTCGCGCCAAATCGGACCACGTCGCTCGCGCACGCGGCCAGAAGCAAGCAAGATGTCAGTGAAACGACAAAAGTTCCGATAAATAATCTGCACATCTGGGTTGCAGCCCGTCGAAGAAAAAACCGCTTAATCGTCAGGCGAGAAGTTGTCAGTCCAACTATTCCGATTACAAGCCTTTACGATTACAACTATAAAGTTCATCTCGCAATAGAACCATCCTCCAAGCTCGCAGTACGTCGGAACGACAATAGACTGACAATTCATTGTCGTTTTTTCGCTTACAACCACATAAGGTTAAACAAGCACGCGAACTGTACAGTCGGCATCGGTCTTGTCGCAAACCAAGATGCGTGCACTACACAATACCTATTCAGCCAGTCCAATGCTGCAACCGACCCGAGGCACGGACTTCGCGTAATTGCGAGGCCGCCGCGGGCAATATGTCGCCATCCGATGCAACGATTCTGCAGAAGCTTGCACACGCGAAGCACCGGGTTTCGCGATAGCGCGTCATGCTCATCGCCCGCTACGGGTCATACCGGCGTCGCCTCCGCCAAAAATGATCCGATACGAAAACGGGCCCGAAAATCCAATGATGGTTTGTTTCTCTTACTGTGATGACAAGACCAACGACTCGATGTCTTCCATGATGCGATTCATGCGGCGAATCAACGCCTGGTAGGGCGCGGCTTGACCAAGATCGACCCCGGCTCTCCGGTACAGTTCATAGGCGTAATCCGAGCCACCGGCCTTGAGCAAGCAGATGAAGCGTTCGCGCGCTTGGACTCTATTTTGCCCCTGGATTTGCTCCGTGAACTGGGCTGCGCCGGCCATCGAAGTCGCGTACTGCCAAACGTAGTAACCAAAATAAAAGTGCGGTATGTACGCCCATTCATTGAAATACAGGGGATCGATCTTCATTACGCCATCAGCCTCGCCGTAGTAGTGCCTGAGCAGCCCACCATAGCGTTCGGTGAGTGAGGCGCCAGACAGGGCCTCGCCGCGCTCGCGCATCTCGTGCATCTGCAGTTGGAACTCAGCGAACAGCACCTGCCGAAAAAACGTGGTTCGGATCGACTCGAGTTGCTTGCCAAGGTAAAAGAGCTTTTCCTCGGACGATCCGGCCTTACTCACCATGTGATCGCCCAGCAACATTTCATTGGCAATCGAGGCCGATTCGGCGACAAACGTCGAATAGTGCGCGGTCTCAAAGGGTTGGTTGGCATTGGCCAGTAGCGTGTGCACTGCGTGTCCCCACTCGTGCGCGTAGGTGGAGAGGGACTCGTAATCGTCGTTGTGGTTAAGCAGCAGATACGGGTGCACGTCGTACGCCAAGCCATTCATATACGCGCCAGAGTTTTTTCCCGTCCGAGGATGCGAATCCGACCATTGGGCCTCCGTGCCGCGTCGTAGCAAACCCAGATACTCCTCGCCCATTGGGCTGAGCGCTTCGAGCGTGATGCGACGACAATCGTTCAGCGAAAAGCGCGGTGGCGAAGCGAGCTTAAAAAGCGACGGATAGTTGTCGAAGTACGCAAGCTCATCGTGTATTCCGAGCATCCGCTTTCGCAACTTCAGGTAGCGATGCAGGGTCGGCAGGCCGGCATTGGCTTGCGCGACCAGCGTGCGGTAGACCTGTTCCGGCATGTTGTCCTCGAACAGGGCCTGCTCAAGCGAGTTGCTAAATCGGCGCGCCCTTGCGCAAAACACGTCGCCCATGACCTGCGCCGTCAGGTTCGAACCCAGGGTACCTTGGTAGCCATGGAAAGCACCCCAAAAGGCATCGAATACCGCCTTGCGCACCGCGCGGTCGTCCGAACCGCGGTACTTGTCGTACTGTGCGTGGCCAATTCGGACGTCTTGGCCCTCGATGTTTAGCGTCGGATACGGCAACTCCGCGTCAACGAGTTGCTCGAACACGCTATGGGGTTGCGCCAAGATGTCACCGGTTGCAGCCAGCACCGATTCGGCTTCAACGCCCAGCGTGTGGGGCGCCCGGCGAAGCGTTTCGATCAAAAAGAACTCAAAACGGCGTTTGAGCGCAGTGGACTGCTCGAGGTACGCACGCGCTTTGACCTGCCCCAGCGACTGCACTTCGGGCGCAAGCCACGCAGTCTTTTGCGCGAGTTCGGTAAGCAGCGACTGCGCTTGCTGCTTGCGCTCAAGGTTGCCGGCGTCGCGCAGGTCCTCATCGGAGTGAAGTGCTGCGTAGGAAAACAGGCGAAGAAGTTCGCGACGCGTGTCACTGACCGCCACGAGCGCAGTCAACATCGCCTCAACACTCTTGCCCAGCGTTCCTGAGTAGCGGTCAAGCGACGCGACATCGACTTTGGCGCGCTGATAGCACTGCGACCAGGCCTGCGAGCTCGCATAAAGCTGCGCCAGATCCCACCTCTGGCCAGGCGCGACTTGGGCCGCTGCACTCGATGGGCTTAACGGTGCGACCATGATGAACATCCACGCGCGACGCAGCTTGTTTCACACATTTGCTAGTTCCTCTGATTTGGTGACGCGGCGATGCGCGCCCTTTGCACTTTTGGAGGACCGCGTAGCGGTCCCCGAATACTGGCCATAACCCAGGCGCCAGATGGTAGGCGCCGATGCGGTATGTCGCAATATGCGCTCGGTTCGCAACCCGGCCGTGCCCAAACCACTGGTCCTTGCGCGCACCAAACGCAAAGTCCCCACTGCCCTTGGCGGTTTGGAACGGGCGCAAGCATGCCGCTGCCGCCACTGCGGTTTTGCATGTACGCGATGCTGCGCGTGGTTGAAGTCGATATTGCCGCTGGCGCGCTTCGTAATCCTTAAATAGACTGCTTCGGATGAAGGCAGCCTTTTATGAGCGCTTGGGACCCGCACGCGAGGTGCTGCAGGTGGGCGACTTCCCCCAGCCCGCGGCGGCCGCCGGTGAGGTGCGCGTACGCATTCTGTGGTCGGGTGTAAACCCATCCGATGTGAAGTCGCGCATGGGTCTGCGCAGTGCCACGATGCCCTTTGCTCGAGTCATCCCACACAGCGACGGTATGGGGATCATCGATGCCATTGGCCATGGGGTTGCGGCCTCGCGCATCGGTCAGCGCGTGTGGACCTGGAACGCCGCCTGGGGCCGGCCATTTGGGACCGCTTGCGAGTACGTATGCCTTCCGCAGCAGCAGGCAGTGCCGCTGCCCGACAATGTCGAGGATGACGTCGGAGCGTGCCTGGGAATTCCGGCCCTGACTGCTTTGCATGCCATCTTGGTGGACGGTGGCGTTGCGGGCAAAACGGTATTGGTGGCCGGTGGCGCCGGAGCAGTGGGCCACTACGCGGTACAGATGGCCGGTCGTCTGGGCGCAGCGCGTGTGATGGCGTCTGTGAGCACGCCCGAGAAAGCGTCGCTTGCGCGCGAGGCCGGAGCGGACGACGTCGTGCTGTACAAAAGCGAGCCACTGGCCGCTCGCGTAGCCGAATTAACCGGCGGCCGTGGCGTAGACCGAATTATCGAGTTGGACCTTGCAGTCAATGGGCCGGCCGATCTGGAGATACTGCGAACAGGCGGCGAGTGTGTCGCCTATGGCAGCAGTACGAGCCCGCTGCAGCTGCCCTTTTATCCACTGATTGCAAAAAATTTGCAACTCAAGTTTTTCATTGTGTATCACCTCACGCCTGAGCAACGCTCTTGTGCCATCGCCACACTCACCCGGCTTTTGAGCCGCAACGCCTTACGCCACCATATCGCGGCACGGATGCCGCTCCAAGAGATCGCAACTGCACACGAGATGGTCGAGCGCGGAACGGCCGTTGGAAAGGTGCTGCTAGGCATTGGCTAAGACAGCCAAGGCCAATTCACTGGCCGTGCCAGCGTGAAGACTCCCCAACATTTAAGAAAATCACGAAGGCAAGCTCGCTTGGCTACATTTTGGCTTTCGATCAGACAGCAATTGCAATGCGCGGGCAGGTCTCCGACAAGGACGAGAGTGGGTACCGCCTAGTGCGAAGATCTGACAACGCTGCAGTCCGGCCCGTATACTGAATATAATGACAGTGTAACGGGAGCCGCGCTCATTGAGCCGCACCCGCGAATATTGGGTCGCTCCTTCTCCGATGGATTGCCGTCCGAGCCCTGAGGATTTTCGCGTGCAAGCAAAAGCACCACACCTGCAAGAGGCGCCTGGCTCATTGCGGGTGCCCCAGTACCTGCAAAGTCTCAATGCGGCGCAGCGAGAAGCAGCATTATTCGGTACGAATGAGGATCCGGGCGGCGCTTCTGGGCCATTGCTGGTGATTGCCGGCGCGGGTTCGGGCAAGACCAACACGCTGGCGCATCGGGTCGCGCACCTTGTAGCCAGTGGTGCGGACCCAGGGCGAATTTTGTTGCTCACATTCACGACGCGTGCCGCCGACGAGATGTGCCGCAGGGTCGCTCGCATCCTTGCGCAGCTGGCGCACGGCAAGACGCGCTCGTTTGCGTCGTCCATTGCCTGGTCGGGAACCTTTCACAGCGTTGGAGCGCGCCTGTTGCGCGAATATGCCTTGCGGGTGGGACTTGCCCCGAGCTTTACGATCCACGATCGCGAAGATTCGGCGGACCTTATGAACCTCGTGCGGCACGAAATTGGTTTTTCGGCCAAAGCAAAGCGCTTTCCACTCAAAGGCACCTGCCTTGCGATTTACTCCTCGATCGTCAACACGGCTGGCACATTGCACGAGACGTTGCGATCGACGTACCCGTGGTGCGCCGAATGGGAAGAAGATCTAAAGCGCCTGTTTCTTGCCTACGTCGAGGCCAAACAGGCGCAGTGCGTGCTCGACTATGACGACCTGCTGCTGTATTGGGCCCGAGTGGTCGAGCGGCCACCGCTTGGGCAAGAAATTGGCGAACGCTTCAGCCACGTTCTGGTCGACGAGTATCAAGATACAAACCGCTTGCAGGCTGCGATCTTGCTGTCGATGAAACCCGACGGTTGCGGTCTGACCGTGGTTGGCGATGATGCGCAGTCGATTTATGCGTTTCGTGGTGCGACCGTGCGCAATATTTTGGAATTTCCGCAGCAATTCACGCCTCCCGCGCATATGGTGACGCTCGATCGCAATTACCGCTCGACGGCGCCGATTTTGGCGGCGGCCAACGCGGTTATCGCCCAGGCCAAAGAGCGCTTCACAAAGGAACTGTGGACCGAGCGCAGCGCATCGAGCAAGCCGCGCCTGATTTGCGTTCGCGACGACGCAGATCAGGCGGCATTTGTCGTCGAAGAGTTGCTGGCGCGGCGCGAGCGAGGCGTCAAGCTAAGGGCGCAGGCTGTGCTGTTTCGCGCGGCGCACCACAGTGCGCGCCTGGAACTGGAGCTTGCGAGGCGAAACATCCCATTCGTTAAATTCGGTGGGTTGAAATTTCTCGAGGCCGCGCACGTAAAAGACGTGCTCGCACTTCTTCGCTGGTCACAAAATCCGCGTGACCGCGTCTCGGGTTTTCGCGCCCTGCAGCTCCTGGACGGCGTGGGCCCAAAAGGTGCCGCGCGCATTCTCGATCAGATCGCGGCGGCAGCCCCCGGCGGCAGGCTCTTGCCCGAGCAGGCGGTATCGCCCCTTGCCCAAGTAGCGTGGAATGCGTTTGTCATGCTGATTGATTCGCTCGGACGGGCAAATGCGACTTGGCCCACGGCTTTCGAGCAGGGTTGCCGCTGGTATGAGGCACAGATGCAACACCTCTTTGATGACGCGCACATACGCGTGGCAGACATCCAACAGCTCGCGCGCATTGCGTCAACCTATGAAAACCAAGAGCGATTCCTGACCGAGCTCACACTTGAGCCGCCGCAAGCGACCAGTGATGAGGCTGGAGTGCCGCTCCTTGACGAGGACTACCTGAACCTCTCGACTATCCATTCCTCCAAGGGCCGCGAATGGACCGCGGTAACGCTGCTCAATGCCGTCGACGGATGCGTTCCCTCCGATCTTGCTACGGGGGACGCTGCGCAAATCGAGGAAGAGCGGCGCCTGCTCTACGTCGCGATGACTCGTGCGCGAGATGCGTTAGACGTCATCGTGCCGCAACGCTTTCACATTGGGGCCCAATCTGCCGTTGGGGAGCGGCACGTATACGCGATCCGCTCGCGTTTTTTGACGCATGCAACGCTTGCGCACTTTGATGTGCTCTCCTGGCCAGCTGCGCCGATTAGCGCGACTTCGGACGCGCCCGCGCAAGGCGACCGCGTGGACTTGGCCGCACAGATGCGTGCAATGTGGCGCTAGAAGTAGCTGCGCTGCGAACTCGCCAAGATGCAATCAAAGTTCTGCAAATTGCGGGGCCACACCTGCCGTAGCTTTTGTGTCCACAGAGCATGTAGGGCTTTAGCGACGTTGACCCCCGTTTGCGCGCTTGCAATACAGCTAAAACTTGATGAGAATCACTTGCTGTACACGTAAGGCGCTGAATTTCTTGCACCCATGATGTAATAACAACGTCGCAATCGTGGTGGCTTGACTGATGGATGCGAACGCTTATCATTTGCATTGTGGCTTGCCAACCGCTCCTGCCTTCTCGGGGCGCTGCGGCAACCGGCAGATAGCTAGGCTGCATTCGACGGGAGGTGTGGGAGGCGATGCAAGATTGGCGCAAACAAACGATGTTGGCCGCATGCGCGGCAGCGTTTAGTTTTATGGCAGCGTCGGCCTTCTCGGCGGAGCCCGAGATCGCGATCTCCATCAAAGACCGTCATTTTGTGCCTGACCTAGTGACTGCGCCGGCAGGCCAGAAGCTCAAGATCGTCGTAAAAAACGAGGACTCGACCACTTCGGAATTCGAAAGCATCGACTTTCATCGTGAAAAAGTGGTTCAGCCGGGGCACGAGATTACGGTCTACGTCGGCCCGCTTGAAGCCGGCAGTTATGAGTTCTTCGACGATTTTCACCCTCAGTCACGTGGTCGGTTGGTCGTGAAATAGCAAAGAGCCTATCGGATGATCGCAACCTTCATCATTGTCTTTCGCGAGGTCCTGGAGGCCGCGCTCGTCATAGGAATTGTGATGGCGGCCAGCCGTGGCGTGCTCAAGCGTGGCTGGTGGGTATCTGGTGGCTGTGTGGCAGGTGTTCTGGGCGCGATCCTCGTGGCGGTTTTCGCAAGCGAAATCTCCTCGCTTATGGCAGGCATGGGCCAGGAGATCTTCAACTCCTCGGTCTTGTTCGCAGCAGTCGGAATGCTTGGCTGGCACAACATCTGGATGACACGCCATGGTCGCGAACTGGCAATGCAGGCCACGCAACTTGGCAAAGACGTTGTCTCGGGGACCCGACCTCTGTATGCCTTGGCATTGGTATGTGGCATCGCACTGCTGCGCGAAGGCTCCGAGGTCGTCTTGTTTTTGTATGGCATCGCGGTAGGCGGCGGGGGCGGCGTCACAAACATGACGATTGGCGGCGTCTTTGGGCTTGCGGCTGGCGCGGCGGTCGGTGCGGCAATGTATTTTGGTCTTTTGGCCATTCCGCTGCGCCATTTGTTTAGTGTGACCAGCTGGCTCATTTTGCTTCTTGCCGCCGGGATGGCCTCGCAAGGTGCCGCCTTCCTCGCCGCTGCCAACGTACTGCCGTCGCTCGGAAACCGGGTCTGGGACACGTCTGCGCTGCTAACCGAACGCAGCCTGCTTGGCCAGGTGCTGCACGTTCTGACTGGCTACACCGCGCGCCCTGCAGGCATACAGCTCGTTTTCTTTGCTGCCACGTTGATCATCATTGGTTCGCTGATGCGATGGACCACTCGAAATCGTCCACCGCCAAGCAAGCACCCAATGCCAACGGCAGCTCCGAAGATCTCCTAACCTATTTTCAAAACTGGCCTGTACAACAGTTACGCGATTTGCGTCGCTGATGCGCACCACGTTGCCGGATTCGGATTGCACCAATAAGCTTTACGCCCATGAAGAATGCGCTTGCGCTCCAAATATCGTGATCGCCTGCCCGCGAAGTTGGACAAGATGCGCTAGAGCCGCGGTCATAGCCGGGGCAATTGGCTTCGAGCTGCTCTTGTGTCCGGCGCCGGCGCTAGCGGACTACAAAGTCTGGACGCCGGACGTAAACCTGCACGAGTTGGAACTGGAAAACGTCGGCGACGTAAGCAGCGATCCGGTGTCCGCCAAAAACGGTGCGCAGAGCTACACATTCGAGGTCGAATATGGCCTTACCTCCTGGTGGCAATCCGAACTCGAACTCGAGTTCGACCGCGCGCCCGGCCCCGCGCAGTCAACGCTCTTCGACCAAATTACTTGGGAAAACCTCTTTCAATTCACTGAGCGCGGCGAGTACTGGCTCGATGCGGGCTTCTTCGTCGAATACGGGCAGGCAAGACAAAAGGGAAATCCCAACGAAACAACCTTCGGCCCAGTGCTGCGCAAGGATTTTTGGGGCCTGAGCAACTCCATCAATTTATTCCTTCAAAAAGATCTTGGCCCCAACGCCGCAAGCCGGCCGGTGTTCCTATACGCTTGGGAAACCCGGGTCGATGCGTGGGTGATGCGCGTGGGTCAATATTTTGAGTTCGAGCCGGGATTGCAGATCTACGGACAGCCAGGACCGTTGGGACAGTTTCCCGGGTGGAATCTGCAGGACGAGCGCGCGGGACCGCAACTTTTTGGCAAGATCCATAACCTCGGACCCGGCACGCTGGAGTGGAACGGCGGCGTGCTGTTCGGCATGACATCGGTCGTGCCCCGCACGACCATTCGGTGGCAGGCCGAGTACGAAGTGCACTTTTAATCGGTCCGTCCCGCCCTCAGTCCTCCTGGGATGTCCCATGGCATGCCGGGGCAGCCCGCGCGTGCAGCTATTGATCGCGAAGCAAGAACATCAATGGGCAATGCCTCTTGGCTCTTGGCTCGTGCCACAAGACGATTAACAACTCCGCAACACACTAGTGCCAGCGCAAGAGCACAAAGATTATTCGCCGCTGAGCACAAGCTGCGTTTGCGTAACGAGCGCGCACAGCTTGCCCTCTGAAGAACGAATGGACGTCTGCCAGATCATTGTTGTTCGCCCTCGGTGAATCGCTGTGGACTCACCCACCACCGTTGTATTCACCTTGGCTGACCCGATGAACTTCGTGCTTGAGTCCGTGGTAGTTGTGCGGCTTCCCGTCGGCAGGTTCAGAATCGTGCCAACTGCCCCTAGCGTATCGGCAAAGGCCATGTAAGCGCCCCCATGCAAGATGCCTCCCGAAGTACACAGATCCGGCCGCACAAGCATTTCACCAACGACGCGCCGCTGATCGAGTTCCACAAGCCGCACCCCAAGTAACCCCGGCAGGAGCGGTTCAAGCAGTTTCTGATAAAAGCCCAGAGATTCCATAAGTTGCTCCTTGTGCGGGGCACTACCCCCAGATATCTTGATTCAGCTCGCCGCCATTTTTGTTGCAGCGTCTGGGGCACCCGCCTGCTACCAAGCCCCCACACGTCTTATCGACGCCTTTTGCTGCTGCTTCCCATTGCAACGCGTTGCCTACTTCAAGCCGCAAAACGATGCGAAGCGGCCCCGGGTTTGCTTCGCCTCGTATGCGTGATGGGTAGTGCCGACTTTTGCGGCCGCTTACGTCTTTTTTTTCGACTCAACGACCGCCGCTTCAATCTCCTTCTCGAGGCTCTCCGGCTTCTCGGCCGATGCGTAGCGCTTGACTACGTGTCCGTCCCGATCAATCAAGAATTTGGTGAAGTTCCATTTGATCGCCTCAATGCCAAGCACCCCGGGTGCGGACTTCTTGAGAAACTGATACAAGGGATGCGCTCGGTTGCCGTTTACCTCGATCTTGGCGAACATCGGAAAAGTGACGTCGTACTGCAGCGTACAAAATTCCTTAATTTGCGCTTCATCGCCCGGTTCTTGGTGCCCAAACTGATCGCAGGGAAATCCCAGAATCGCAAAGCCGCGTTGCGCGAACTGCCGATATAAAGATTCGAGGCCCTTGTACTGCGGGGTAAAGCCGCATTTGCTGGCCACGTTGACGATCAACAAGACCTTGCCAGCGAATTTGGCCATGCGTTGGCGATCGCCGTCGATACCAGTGACTTCAATGTCGTAAAGATCCATGGCTACACAAAGCTCCCGTTAGCGGTCTGTCCTACGAAGGACACTGCCTGCCGTGTCGCTGCGCCTCAAAGACGAGGTCGACCGCATAATTTATGAGGCCACCGTTGCGCGGGATGCGCTTGCCGATCGAATTGTTTTTTTCAAACACGTCGGGGCCGGCTGGGGCGCATCTTTGCATCTCGTACTAACCAGCGTCTTCATGCGCTGCTGCGGGCGCGTCGCCGCAGCGCAGCCGCGCGCCCGCAGAAAACATAACGCAAAGTTTGCAATTGCGGAGAAAACGAAACAGCGCGAACGGCCAAAACCAGCGCTCTTCGTTTGCGCCTTTTGTCAAGGCGTTCGCCTTGCGGTCAAGGTTGCGCCGAAACTCGCATGGATGCAAATTTTTGCGCGCGACTCGGAGGCCAAAAAGACCACCCACGGACAGATCCGCTTGTTGCGCTTAACGCAGCTGCTCTAGCCGAAGCCATCACGTCTCGATGGTTACGGCGCATCGCTCCTCTTCAGGGGTCCAATACAGTCCAGATCGGCAACGGACTTACACACCGCCAGCATCCGATTTTCAGGACCGAACAAGACGTACAAGCTTAGCGTTCTGCCGGTAACATCTTGCACCAATCCTTCGCAATTGCGCCCGCTCAGATACTTTGTGGTTGTCAGCGTTAGTTTGACGCGTCCCGACGGTTCGGGCTTATCCGCGAGTACGTAAGTGTTTTCCGTCCTTTCATTTCCGCTTTCAACGCGCGCTGTGCCATCGCCGCGAAACGTATAAACCTCCCTGCACTCATCGGTCGGACGCACCCATTGCCAATTGCCAACTAGGGACGACGCCACAGACTCGGAGCTCAGCGAACCGCCACCCGGAGGAGGCGGCAGTGCGCGACAAGCGCCCACCGTCGACATGACCGGCGCGAGTACCTGGTACTCATCGCGCTCGCGCCCGTTCAGGGAAAAGTAAACAGCGCGTCTCCAGTCGGATTGGCTCAGATTTCGCTGTAAGGTCAAGTAGACGCAGTTGCAGAAAGCATCGACCGTCGGCGGAGCCTCGCCGCGCTTGGCGCCTTCGTCCCGACAGTCGCGGTCCATACCAAACTGATATCGATCGATATCAAATTGCGTCACGGATTGTGGCGAATCAACCGCAACGGGAGACGAAGCGCAGCCTGCCAGGGCAAACAGCGCCGCGGCCAATGAGCCTGTAAAGAACCTTCGCAAGAGAAGCGGCGGCATCAACGTCGTCAAATTCAACTTTGACCAAATAGGAAGTTACTTTACCGCGCGATGCGCAATGAGCACGTCCCAGTGTGGATGAGTCCTACGTGGCTTGGAGCAGCAAGAACCGCGCCATTATCATTTGGATGCGGCCTCCACCTTCTGCCACGCCGAGGCGCACTGGCGCACGTACGGGTAATACGAACGCGAATCGGGGCAGTAATACCAATACGTCGGCGGGGGTGGCACATACTGCTCATATCCCTCTGAAGGCGGCACCGCGTAAGCGTTGGGATAGTTGGGGGGCCAATAGTCGTACCAAAGGTAGGGATCCCAAAGGGGATCGTAAAAACCCAGACCCCACCAGCCGCAGCAGCCGGAATACCAGCCGTGGTGCCCATACCAACCCCAACCGCCTCCGTGCCAACCGCCCCAAGCTCCACCGCGGCCGAAGCCACCACGCCCGCCCATCGCGTGTCCGCCTCCGCCGTGACCGCCACCAAAGCCACCGTGCCCTCCTTGGTTTGCGGCCACCGACGTGCAAAGAATCAACAAAACCCCGCCAATAATTGCTCCGACGTGTCCTGGGATCCTTTTCATATCGGTACCTCCAGCGCTGGCCGATCTGCGCGCAGAAGCGCACCCCGCCGCACACAAGGGTCCAGCGTTTGCAGTGCACACGCACCGATCAATATTCAGACAAAAACTTAGACAGGCCCCTCGGCGAATTTGCTCCCCAAGATCTCTTGCGAAAATGGAACAAATCCTTGCGCCCTTTCGTTTGCCCTTTCTTGCGGTGCGCAACTTGCGCTTGGCGCAGCCGTGCCGGCCTTGCGCAGCGTCGCTGCAAAAAACGCGAATGCAGCAGTTCGGTGCTGGACGCGCCAAATCAAAGGCGCCAGCTGGGCATTCGGATCTGCATGCAGTACGTATCGCATCTATCGGCCGCCTGAGACGTCGATCGTTGCTCCGGTCGTATAAGACGCTTCGTCCGAAAGCAGCCAGAGTATGGCCTTGGCAACCTCTTGCGGCGTACCGCCCCTTTTCATCGGGATCAAGTCCTTCAAACGCTCCAGCCGTCCCGGATCGCCACCGCTGGCATGGATTTCCGTGTCGATGATGCCCGGAGCGACGGCGTTTACGCGGATTCCTTCGGCCGCGACCTCCTTGGCCAAGCCAATCGTCAACGTATCAACCGCCGCCTTAGAAGCGGCATAGTCCACGTACTCGCCTGGAGAGCCCAAACGCGAGGCTCGCGACGACACGTTGACGATGGCGCCACCGCTACCGCCTTGTTTCGTCGACATTCGCCGCACCGCTTCCCGTGCACACGTAAAGCTGCCAATCACATTGGTCGCAAAAACCCGCTCGATTCGCGCCTGGTCCATGTCCTGGACTCGGCACTGGGGCCGCAAAATTCCGGCGTTGTTGACCAGGGCTGTAACACGGCCGAGTGTCTCATCGACCTCGTTGAACATTCGAACAACCTCTTCTTCGATCGCAACGTTCGCTCGAACGGCCACCGCGGTGGCGCCCAAACGCCTGAGCGAAGAAACCACTTCGGCTGCCGCGTCCGGATGGTCCAAGTACCCTACGCACACAGCGTAGCCTTCCTCAGCTGCCAGACGAGCGACTGCCGCCCCGATCCCCCGGGAGCCGCCCGTGACGATCATTACTTTTGAAGAATGCAAAACCGGCTGCATCGGGCACACCCTTGGAGCGAGAAATCACCTGCTCATTGTGCCTGCGGCAGATGCGGACGCAAAGAGCGCGTCCTCTGGACGTGCCTTGTAAGCTTTGACCGCGTCCTAAGGCATTCGACGTGCGGGCTCGGCAGCGAACTGTTTATCCGGCATACACACATACACCACAATGGCGCCAAGTGTTTGGGCCATTGCGCAGCGCCACCCAAACTCGCAGGCTTGATCAGACGCAAGCTGGAAATCGCCACGGTCCGACATCTCGCACCGGGACTGGTATAAAGATAAAGTTGGTAGCCGCAAGGGTCGGCTGTGACCGTGTAAGCGAGGCGGCGCAATACAAGGAAGCGCGAGATGAATTTGCTGCACCAGGCTGTTTGGCTGCCGATCGCACTGTTCGGCTGGGTGGTATTGCTACCGTCGCTGTGGCTGGCCTGGCGGTCGGTGCGCCATGCTGCGAACGGAGGAGAGCTTGCGCAGCACGTTTGGCTGGGTGGTGCGGTCTGCGTGGCGCTACTGTGGCTGCTGACGATCAAAGTTGGAAATGGTCCAGCATTTGGCATGCTGGGGGTTGGCCTGTACGCCTTGGTTTTCGGCCGCGCCCGCGCCCTACTGGGGTTGACATTCGCCGTGATTGTGCACACCGCCTGCACGCACGGCGCTTGGATCAATATTGGGCTCAATGGATTGCTGTTGGCTCTTGTGCCCTCGGTCGTGGCGACGTTCTGCCAACGATGGATTGAAAGCCGACTGCCGCATCACCTCTTTGTCTTCATTTTTGGCAACGGCATGTTTTCCTCGTTCGTTTGCACTGCTGTCACCGGCACGCTCTTGTTCCTGGTTTCCTCAGCTGTGGGGTCGTCTTGGACACGCGTGGACTTTGGGCAATATTTGGGGCCAATTTTTCTTCTTGCTTGGAGTGAGGCCATAGTAAGTGGAATGCTCTTCTCGGCACTGGTTATCTTTGCGCCGGAGGTCGTGCTCACCTACACGCAAGACCGATATTTGCCGCGCGCACGAGCGTCGCCTCGCTGAGCACAGCGCGCCAAGGCAACTTCTTGTTGGCCATCCCGCTGCCCCCTTGGCGACCTCTTGTCGCCGAGCGTAATGGCCCTTTCACACGAACCGTGTCCGGCCGAGACTGTCTTTTTCGCGTTCCATGACGGCCTTGCACCGTCAATGCTGAGGCGGCCATTTGCAATCGCGTGGCAGCGGCCGTATCAGAGCTTATAGCCGAATTTACGCAGCAGCTGCTTGCGCGCGGCAACGTCGGACTCGGTCTCAGCGCCCTTGCTCTTGACCCCATCGATGACTCCCAGGATGCCGCGTCCTTCTCCAGAGTCGGCCACGATCACCTGTAGCGCATTGGCCGTTGCACAGTAAATGCCGCAAACCTCAGGCACTGATTTGATGGTATTGAGGATGTTGATCGGAAATCCCTCGCTCATAAAGATAATGAAACAGTGACCACAAGATAGCGAAAGGGCATTTTTCTTTGCCAATGCCGTAAGTTCGAAATCGTTGCCGCTCGCGCGTACGAGCGCCGGTCCGCTTGATTCACAAAAGGCAATCCCGAACTTCATTTGGGGCACAGTTTGCACGATGGCTTCGTGCAGATCCTCAACGGTCTTTATAAAGTGCGATTGGCCAAGAATGCAGTTGACCTCGGCGGGTTTCTCGATGCTTACCATAGCCAGTTCCATGTGAGCCTCCGTTCGCCCTACGTGTTAACGCACCGCACTTCATGCTACTAGCATTGCCGCCAAGGCATGCAACAGGCCATAGGAGTCGATGGCGGGCATCCTTGTTGACCTGCGCAACCGCGCGATGTGCCCGTATTCAAACGCGTATTCAAATGCGCCGAGCTCTACCTATTGGGCAACGCATCGATACCCCAGCAAGTGTCGGCATAATCCCGATGCGCTCGCCGGTCTGCGGCCCCTTAGGCCCCCGCACGGCACTGGCGATCTGCGTACCCCTTCTCGCGACCGATCGTACACAGCCCAATGAAAAAATTGCGCATTAGCCCTCGTAGCTGCAGTTCGATGATCGTCAATAGGACGATTTTCCATCTCGGATCAAAGCGCAGTTGGCGGCTGCTCGGATTGCTAGTGGCCGCATCCTTGTTCCTTAGTGCATGTTCCGGCCCCCGCATGCTAGATCCGAGTGAAAAGCTCGCGCAACAAAAGGTCGCACCCGACTGCGCTCTGACTTTTGACGACGGCCCGGGCCAGCATACGGCGCAGCTCCTTGACGTGCTGCGGTCGCGCAACGCGCACGCGACGTTCTTTGTTCTGGGTGAACAGGTGCGCCGGGAGCCAGACGTGGTTCGTAGGATCGCCACCGAGGGGCACGAGGTCGACAATCATTCCTTTGACCATCCGGATTTTCGGCACTTAAGTCGCGAGGAGCAACAAAGAGAAATTGATACCACGCAAAATGCTTTACGGGCCTTAGGCATCGAACCCAAGTTCTTCCGTCCCCCGTATGGGGATTACGATGCCGATACGGTTCGTGCCGCCGCGCGCGACGGTCTGGTAGTGGTTCTTTGGACCACCGATGGCAAAGACTGGAAGTACCACACGGTGCATGCATTAGAGGCCAATTTAGAACGGGAGTTAAAAGTCAACATCGGTGGCATCTATCTTTTTCACGATGTCCACGCCTGGACAGTGGAAGCGATGCCTTCCATTCTTGATCGAATGGCATCGCAGGGTTGCCGCTTCGTAACGCTCTCCACCTACTTGGCGCGTCAACCCGAAGCCGCAGCTCCCAAACCCCAAGGCTAGCGTCGCCGCAAAGAGGGCATCCACTGGTGCATACGCCCGGGGTACGACGGAAGGTCTTCCGTTAAAAAGTTCGAATCAAGTTCAAAACACAATTCCGTTGCTCTGTTGCAGGCAAGTGGTATCCAAACCTCTTGCAGACTGTCTACCCAAAATTCATGACATTTGCCGCACAGCGATCACGCCGGCCCGGGCCATTGACGAGGTAGCGGCGCGCGACTAACGTGAATGCTCGCTCGAGCGGAGATTCGGCCATGGTCAAAGTCAAGGAGAGCAGCTTTCCTCACGCGCCAGCGCAATGGACGCCGGATGATGCGATTGTCGTTGCTAGGCAAGAAAAACTGGAACTCGCAGAAGATCACTGGGAAATGGTGCGGGCTCTTCAGGAATTTTTTGCGCGGCACGATAACGCACCCGCGATCAACAAGCGCGAGCTGCACGACGCGCTAGAGGAAAAATTCCATATCAAAGGCGGCCTGCGCTATCTGTACGAGATCTTTCCGGGAGGACCTGTGGCACAGGGCTGCCGCCTCGCCGGACTGAAGATCCCCGAGGGAGCCATCGACAGGGCCTTTGGCAGCGTCTCCTAACTCCAATGCTGCGGGCCCCGTCACGAACCCGCAGGCAAATGGCACGCCGCCAAGAAGCCAGGGGCCAAGGCCGCCTCGCCAGTGCCAAGACCTCTAGCGCACATCGCGCGGCAGCCCAGCGCAAGGCGCATCTTGCGGGTGCTTTGGCTGGGGCTTAGGAAAGACCGGTGCCGAAGAGCCAGGGGAAAAAGACCCGGCATGGTTTACGCGTTCGGGTCACCTTCCAGCAGGTCACGATAGGCGTGCCAGGTTGCATGGCCAAGGACCGGAGCGACTATGACCAATCCGAGTAGACGCGTTGCAAGGCCTGCGCAGATCAGTCCGAGTATCAGCAGTGCCCATAGCAGTAGTGCGGCCGGATTCTGATAGATTGTGCGCACGCTCGTGATGGCTGCGACGATCGCGTCGGTGCGTCGATCAAGGATCAAAGGTACGGAAACGACGCTGATGCAGAAGCCAATTAGACCAAAGAGGGCGCCGACCGCGAAATAGGCCAAGACGAAATCCCAGTGTTGGAGCCGCAACACCTGACCGAGCAGATCGTCGACGGATGGCAGGCCGCTACTGAAAAACAGTGCAAACAAGATCAGCGAGGCGCGCGACCAAAGCAGCATCAGCACGGTGAGGACGATCGAAAAAACACCAAAACCTCCAATATTTGTCCGCCACGCCGTTAGGGTCGGCCACAGCGACACCGGCTCACCGGCTTCGATCCGTCGGCTGATTTCGTACAAACCCGTGGCTAAGTACGGACCCACCAGCAGAAAGCCCCAGGTCAGCCCGTAAGCAAGAGCAAAGGCAAAGCGGAATACCAAATAAATCAGCCAGCCGGCAAGAGCAAATGCAAAACCGTAAAACAGGCTCGATCCCGGTGCCGTGAGCAAGTCACGCACGCCCGCACGCAGCCAACACAGAGGAGCACCGACACCGACGTGTCTTGGTACGGGAAACGGCGACTCGGCCTGCGCCGGCTGTCTCGTGGGCTCGGTCGAGGATTCGTTCACCAGTAGCTCATAAGTTGATCAGTACCCTTCGCTGATGCGCAAGAAAAAACGCAGACCAAGGCCCTGCGCGCTGGCCGCAACGGCTCACAACGGTTGGGACGGGCCATCTGGCAAGAAGTCCCGTTCGGAATCATTGTCGTAGATCGCCGCTTCGATGCCAGGAGCACACATCCTTCTGCCGACTCCTTCCCGTGTCACTCCCATTCGGGGATCGAAACAACGCGAAGCCGCTCCACTTCGGGCAGATCAAAACCAAAATGCTCGGCAAGCAAGCGGCGCAATGCGGCCCGGTCGGCAAGCTGATGAGCGTGCGGCGTCCCTGCCCGCCAGAGCGTAACGTCACGGTCCATGACCGTGACACGACCCCAGGGCGTGAGCGCACGCAGCATGATCCGGTTTACGAAGGGCGACTTGGGGTGAGTGGAGGTGTAATGGTTGCCGACCTCGAAATCGACCAGGTTATCGAGCTCAAGTGGCGACACCCAACAATCGACGACTCTCTCCCCGATCTTGGCACGCAACGTCCAGTGATTTTGTTCACGGGCCATCCAGTGCACTTCATTATCGTCATGCACTTTTACTTCGTCGACCAAAGGAATGGGAGTTCGCGGCGCAAGGACTCCCAGCCCCGGATCCGCTACGAAGGTGCCATCAGCAGTCGGGACTGTGAGCACCATGTGTGTGCGAGGAGATGCATGAGGCGGCAAAAAAACGATGACTCGCGCCGTGTGGCGCATCGGCTCAAAGCCAAGTTGCTCGAGCACCGCGGCAAAAAGCGTTGCGTGCTCGAAGCAGTAGCCGCCCCGATGCGCGCGGACAAGCTTGTTCTGCAGGGGATCGAGTTCCAAGTGAACGCGCCGACGAAGAAGCACATCAAGATTCTCGAACGGAATGTGCAACATGTGGGCGCGCAGCAGACCTGCCAGGGTTTCATAGCCTGGGCGCGTCGAACCACCCCAGCGGATGCGTTCGAAATACGCGTCCAGGTCGACGGCCTCGCTCACTTTGCTTCCTTCTGGGTCAGAGCGCGGCGCCCGCGTTCGTCGTAAGGTGCAAGAGTTTGCCCCGGTCAACCGTCAACCACAATCGTGTTGGCATCCGGCGTCATCGCCTCATTCGCGTTTTCGCAGTCCGCTCCCAGAGACACGATCTGAACCCACGGCGCCAAGCCAACATGGGACAGACGCCAGGAAAACAGTTGGGAGATCGCGCTGCGAACTCCTGTACCGGTCTTACCCAGTCGCTTCGTGCGTTCGCTGCTGCGGCGATCAAGTTTCGTATTTAAACGATAGAGAAACACGAGCTCGGTATGCGACCACTTTACCGTCTTCAACTTTCATGTCGAGTTTGTTGATTTCCGCGATACGCAGGTCGCGTAGTGACTTAGCTGCGATCTCAACGGCGTTTTTTGCCGCCTCCTCCCAAGACATGGGACTCGTGCCGATGATCTCCGTGACACGGTACACGCCGCCTGCACCGCCTTTGGCCTTTGCCATGACTCTCCCTCCTTTGGGTCCCGAGGCGCGACCGCCGCACCCCAACGACAGCATGATATGCCCTTAACACGCCAGGGCGATGATTGCCGGATTCCAAACGGATTTATTCAAGGATCCGTTGTAAGGCCCTGGCTTGCCTTGATTGGCTTCGAGCAAACGGCCGGATCTGCGCGAACGCGCGCGAACCCGTTGCAATTCCACCTGCCAAAGAGCGAAAACCTTAGCCTCGATAGTAGGTTCGGCGCCCCGCAAATAATCTTGTGTTTTGCATGGGGACATCGCCCGGCCCGCGAACGGTGCGCACACTGCGACTGCAGCGGATTTTGTCGCGGCGATCTCTTTGACGTTCACTTTTGTCTTTTTGCGTTGCGCGATGTTTGCAGCCAGCCGGTGCTTGACCACGGCGCAACTTGACGGCGGATAGTCAACGGTCACACGGCTTAAGGAGGCGCTGCGCTAAAGGCCGTGTGGCTTAGCTGAATCGCTGCTGAACGCAGTAGATCACTTCGTTCAGACCCTGTTTATTGGCAAAGCGCAAAGTGACACCGTGTTCAACACGTCATTTGACACGGAGTCATACATGTTTCAACAAAACATCTTTTCGCCAACGCAGACTCGCCCCGGCCTATTCTTCCCGGTACTTTTGTCTTGGGGCGCCATGCTCGCAACGCTCGTGCTGATCGCCTATGCGTGCCTGCTCTCCCCCGAAAGCGTGCTGCGGGTGCGGATCATCCTTCAGGGTACGGAGGTGATTCTGATCACCTGGGTCGCAGGCATCCTTGCCGGTGCGCTGCACTCGCTCGGGCTCGCTGCGGAGGCACGACACAAGGCAACGCATGTGCCGCAAGCCCCGCAAGCGCTCGCGGCTTGATATCGCCTCGAACGCAACGGCAATAATTGCGCTCTACAAGAGCAAGAACCCCCTGCGCGGGGGTCCTTGCTCTTGCCTTGCTCGTGCGCTAACAGGGCACGCAGCT
The DNA here is from genome assembly GCA_964608115.1 of uncultured Burkholderiaceae bacterium. Taxonomy (GTDB): domain Bacteria; phylum Pseudomonadota; class Gammaproteobacteria; order Burkholderiales; family Burkholderiaceae_F; genus GJ-E10. The sequence continues at coordinate 21,576 of CAZSOI010000056.1, forward strand.
TTTTTGCCAGCGGTTCGGGTGGCTTCGGCTGCACTGCAAGCGCCCACAAATTGCCGATCGCAGCGCTTGCAGCCTGCAGCAACAACGTCAAAACAACGCAAGCCCTTTTCTGCAATACGGGTGGCGTGCGACGAGCTAGCGCCTTGAGGCGACACGGCTGTAGGCAGGCCTTGCTGCGCAACGCCGGCTCCAGGCGTTGATGTGACCGTACGCCGAGAAGTCGCGTTTTAAAAATCGCAGCCAGTCGATCAGCGAATTTAGGTGCGTATCGGCAAGCGTATACGTCTCGACGAGGAAATTCTTGTTCTCAAGCTCCTTGTCAAGGATGTGCAGACAATTCTCGAGGTCCGCCTGCGCCACTTCAGCTGCCTTTGCGTTGCGTTGCTCGGCTGGAATCCACTCTGCAGTGTTGCGCAACAAACGTCCCACTGCCTCGCCAAGAGTCACGTTGCCCCAGGCGATCCACTTCATCGCCGCGCCACGCTTGGGTCCCGGAGCAGGATAGAGATCTTTTTCGACACCAAAGAGCTCGCCGAGGTACATCGTAATGGCGACCGATTCCCATATGGGCGTCCCGTCATGCAACAGCAGCGGAACTTTTCCGTTTGGGTTCAGGCGCAAAAACTCCGGGCTGCGCGTCTCACCTTTCTTTAAATCGACTTTGATGCGCTCGCAAGTGACGTCCAATTCTTCTAATACAAGATCCGTGATCGTCGCAGTGCTTCTAAGGGCGTAGTAAAAGGTCAGGCTCATGCGGGGCGGCTCCTCGTTAAAGCACGAAGCAAGCAGCATAATGCCGACGCGGGCGTCATCCAACGCGGTTCGCGCCGCAAGCTTGGGGTGCGTGCAACGGTCAGCGCCGGGGGAAGTCTTTGCGCGTGCAAGCTCCAATTGGTGACGTTGCAAAAACAATCTTTGATGCAAAAAAAGGAAGTTGAATTGACCTGCGCGATTGCAGGGTCAATGAGGCAACCGAGCGCCGCCGACCAACTCAAGCGGCTCGCCTGCGCTTTCTCGAATCCAAGGTCATTGCCTCGCGCGTCCTGGCGCGCGGACGATCGGCAAGGTTCGCTGTGTGCCTCGCGCAGCCTATGGGCGCATCGCCTGCGCCCGGCTTTGCAATTCCAGAATCTCCAGGTAGCCCTTGCGCAGTGCAGCAAACCTACTGCCCGAATCGGCCATCTGTGCAATATTGGCCAAATCCGCCAAGCCACCTTTGCGTGGGAAGCCTTCCGCAAGCAGCCGCTCATAGGAGGTAGCTGCACTCGCCCCGGACGGCTCTTCCGTCAAAAGGTCTTCAAAGGTGATCTCGTTCGCGTCCATGTCAGCTGCAGTTTCGGCATTATTGGACGCCGGCTCATGACGCATTTCGGGGGTGCCCGGCGCTGCGAACTCTTATTTGTGCGCTGCAGCACAGACGAGATAACAAAGCTTACCCGGCGGCGGCAAACGCTCCGGAGCAGGCTGGTGCCGTCTGTGCGGCTAGCTTCGCTTTGTTCGGGTAAAACAAAAAAAAGCGCTCAAAGGCGATCGGCCCGGCACGCATAGCATCCAAATTTTGCAAAGTGAATATGCACGTACGCTATCGACGAATTCGAAAGTTGCGTTCGCAGTACCTTCTCGACACGATCGCCATCGCACAAGTCCGCGGTGATCATCATTGCATTTTTGTCAAAAGCGCGCAGTGACAAGACACGCGCTCGCAAGGCTTGCGGCACTTCGCCAATTGCGAGTTCGGCCCGAACGGCACCCTTTCGAACGAAGATGGCGTGACTTGCCCGATACGGTGAGGCAGCGCCTTGATGGGTGTAGTGGATCAGCAGCAGCTGCTCCCCAAGCTCCGCATCCACCAGGCTCACGCGACACACAAAGCCCGGCTTTGCGCTTGCGATACGGCGAGCGGCAAGATGTCGAGCTAAAAACGGCTGCGGCAAATCAAAGAGTGGCGCGAACTGCTCCGGTTCAAGTGCGCTGATATGAAAGTCCATGGTTGCTTGCTCCCCGACGAGCACCAACGTTAGCCTTGTGCGCGAGCCGGCGCGATCCGAATCTTGCGCGCAAATTACGCCGGCAAAGAACTCTGGACGCCAGCGATCGGATGCGCTTTGGTCGTTGCTATTTGGGTGTTACCCTGTTCGTCGCGTTCAAACCGACGGCGAGCTTGCAGATACCGCGTACACTCGAGCCTGAGTCTTCAAGGCTGCCACCGCGTTACATCTCCGCACCGTGCAGAAGGTCCACGTACTACTGAAGAAAGAGGAACTCGATAGCCAGCGGCTCGAAGACAAGATAGTCATCGTCCTGGACATCCTCTTTGCCACATCGTCCATTGTTACCGCCTTAGCGCATGGTGCTCAAGCGGTCATTGCGACACCGGACGGCAGCGCGGCGCTGGCCGAGTCAGAAAAACACGCAGCCGGCAGTTTCATCCTCTCGGGCGAACTTCACGCCAATACTTTGCCGGGGTTTGTGCATCCCACGCCGCAGCGGCTACTGGCACAGGGCCTGCGAGGTCGAACGCTGATCTATTGCACCACCAATGGCACGGTGGCGCTGATGAAAGCGCGTGCGGCGGGCGACGTTTACGCCGCGGCGCTGCTTAACGCGCGAGCCACGGTCGATCACATCGCGCTTCACCACCGGCACAACACGGTGCTGATTGTCTGCTCGGGCTCGGCCGACAACTTTAACCTCGAGGACTTTTACGGTGCCGGGTATTTTGTCTCGTTGTTTCGCCAACGCCTGGCGGACGCAGACTTCTCCGATGCGGCGCTTGCCGCGGAGCTCTTGCACGATCATTCCGAGGGATTGGAAGTTCTACGCCGCTCCCGAGTCGGCCGCATGATGCTCACGCGGGGCCTTGACGATGAAGTGGCTTTTGCTGCCCGCGAGAGTTCCTACGACGTGGTCGTCTGCCTAAAGCAGGGAGTCCTGCGGCCCGTAGGTTCGCTCAGACCCGCGGAGCCTGCCGAACCTCGGCCGCAGTAGTTACGCTGATCGGAAAGTGGGCTGCGCGGCAAACTGTGGCCGGGCACCTGCGGCACAAAGCGCGGTAGTCCTTGGGGCACGACGATCGAGCCGATACCAAGCGCGTCAGGCCGCCCCTTGCAATCAGCGGGCAATCCTTCGTGAGCGCCACAAGGCCACGAATTCAATCATCCCCCACAGCATTGCGCTGCCCAAGGCCATCGCGGAATATGAAACACTTTTTCGAGGCAACAAGCGCACGAGGGCTCCTTCTGGCTTACGCACCCGCGCTCAGCGCATGGATGCGTGGCGTCGATCAAGGAACCTAGCAGCGCAATATGACGGGAAGATTGCACGGCGGACATTGCGTGAGCCACGTCAAAAAAGCGATGATTTCAATCAGTAAAGGGGGTGGCCGCTGAAAATCGGATGCATGCTCGCCCCCTCGCAAAGTGCAGCAACTTGGCTTGCTGTCGTGGCGTTGAACCGCGATGTCTGACACAAATTCGAACGAACTGCCCGAGTTGGCGGAACTGCAGCGCGTAATCGCAGCGGGCGGCCCGCAGCTGCAAACGCGTATCGTTTGTGAGGTGCGATCGGGCAAATCGCAATTTCCCGTTCACGCGATCAGTTTAGGCAATCCAAGCAAGGACGTGCCGGCGGTGGGCTTTTTCGGCGGAATCCATGGCCTGGAGCGCATCGGTGCCGAACTCGTGACCGCGTATTTGGCCAGCCTCGTGACGCGCCTGCAATGGGACAGCATGCTGGCGCGTCAGCTCGAATTCATGCGATTTGTCTTCATGCCCCTCGTGAACCCCGGTGGCATGTTGCTAGGAACGCGCGCAAATCCCAGCGGCGTGGACCTGATGCGCAACGCCCCGGTTAGCGCAACAGAGGACGTGCCTTTCTTAATTGGAGGTCAGCGCATCAGCTCGCGTTTGCCATGGTACCGAGGAGCATCGTCGGGGCCGATGGAGCCGGAAAACCAAGCGGTATGCAGCATCGTCGAAGAAGAACTGCTTTCGCGGCGCTTTAGCATTGCGCTGGACTGCCATTCGGGTTTTGGTATCAGCGACCGAATCTGGTTTCCCCACGCTTACACGACGCGGCCAATCGCGCATTTAGCCGAGATCCATGCGCTCAAGGAAATCTTCGATCGAACGAATGTGTATCACCGCTACGTATTCGAACCGCAAAGTTGCCAGTACTTGACGCATGGCGACCTGTGGGATTACCTGTATCTTCGTGCATGCACAGAAACACAAAGGATCTTCCTGCCGCTTACGCTCGAAATGGGCTCCTGGATCTGGGTGCGAAAGAATCCTCGACAGCTCTTCACCCGCCAAGGCATGTTCAACCCCATCATCGAACATCGTCAACATCGGGTTTTGCGCCGGCACTTGCCTTGGCTGGACTTTGTGGCGCGTGCGGCCTGCAGTTACACGCGCTGGTCCCCTAGCGGCGAGGCGCGGCAGCAGCACCGCGCATTGGCATTGAAGCGCTGGTATGGTGGGACCTTGCGGTGAGCACCTGGGTGCTATTGCGCGGTTTGACGCGAGAGAGCCGCCACTGGGGCGATTTCGCACAGACGCTTGGACAAGAGCTGCCCGATGCGAACGTGGTGGCGCTCGACTTGCCCGGCAGCGGACGGTTGTACCGTTGTAAGAGTCCTTCGCGCATCGAAGAAATGGCGGCGCAGTGCCGCAAGAACTTGCTCGCGCAAGGGCACACACCGCCCTATTATCTGCTCGCCATGTCATTAGGCGCGATGGTCGCGGTTTGTTGGGCAAGCCGGCATCCTGAGGAGCTTCTTGGCTGCGTACTGATCAACACGAGCTTGCGGCCGTTTAGCCCGTTTTACCGACGACTGCGACCTGCCAACTACGCAACGTTGTTTGCATTGGCGCTACGAGGACCAAAGGCCGCGCAGCGCGAAGAAGCGATTTTGCAAATGACCAGTCGACTCACGCGTTCCCGCGCCGCGCAAGTGCTTAGCCAATGGCACGACTTGGCGCGCGAAAACCCCGTTTCGCGCGCCAATGCGTTGCGCCAGCTGCTCGCCGCTGCGCGTTATAGCGCGCCGAGCGAAAAACCGCCTCCGCCGCTACTGATCCTGGCATCTGCCGCCGATGCCTTGGTCGATCCCCGATGTTCGCGACGGCTCGCGGCCTGCTGGAACTGCGGAATTCTCGAGCATCCCACCGCAGGACACGACCTGCCCCTTGACGACGGACCGTGGGTCGCCAGCAAAGTGCGCCAATGGGTGCAGCACACACGGCCACGCTCCTAAGGGTCCGCCCAAGTGGTCCTTTGCGGTGCGGGAGGGTCGATTGGCCGCAACCCGATACTGTGAAATGTCCTTACATCGCTAGGCGATCATGCATACCACGGGCTACTCAGGGAAAGAGCCGTAGCAGACTAGCCTCGCGGGTCCCCGCTGGGCGGCGTAAAGTCGCGATGACCAAATGGCCGATAGTGAAATGTCGCGGCGAAAATTTGAACCAGTGTAGGGCGCAAACACACTTCAAGTGGCAAGCAAGGTGTCTGTGCAAAATGCCTTGGGCGCTTCGGGTGCGCTTGGCAACGGTCTTGACAGTTCCACCGCAGCATTCGAACTTTAGTGCCTGCACACACCTCCAATGAATCGAACCGATAAGAGAATGTGCCAATGAGCCGCCAGAGCGTCATCTTTGTTTCCCATGGTTCTCCCATGCTGCCGCTGGAGCCGGGTACCGCCGCACCCATGCTGCGGACGCTTGCGGACGAGTTCTCCCGACCTGCGGCCGTCCTTGCATTCTCACCGCATTGGATGGCTCGCGATCCAACCGTGGGTGCCAGCTCTCGGCCCGCGACATTGCACGACTTCGGGGGCTTCGACCCGGCGCTGTACAAACTTCGCTATGAACCTCCCGGCAGCCCAGAGCTTGCCAAGCGTGTCCTCGCCTTGCTTCAGACGGGCGGGTGGCGAGCGACGCTTGATCCGAATCGGGGACTTGATCATGGTGTGTGGGTACCGCTTAGCATTTTGCTGCCGCAAGCCGATGTTCCGGTAGTGCCCTTGGCGATGCCTTGGCCACTGGACGCAGCTGATGCGCATCGCCTCGGCCAGGCCTTGCGTTCGCTGCCCGACGAAGGTGTGCTGCTGCTGGCTACGGGAAGCCTGACACACAACTTGGGTGAGTTTGACCCCGCCTCCGCAACCGACGAACCGCCCCAACCCTACGTATTGGCCTTCGTCGACTGGATGCGTCAGGCCATCGATCGCGGCGACACCGAAGCTTTGCTGGATTATCGGCGCCAAGCGCCGTACGCAGTTCGTGCGCACCCGACGGATGAGCACCTCTTGCCGCTTTTCTGGGCGCTGGGCGCCGCAAGAGATAATGCCAAGCCACACCACTTCTCCGGCGGCGTGCACTACGGCATGTTGAGTATGGACGCTTGGATGTTTACCTGATTTAAAAGAAGCGCGCTTTCATCGTGCGCTCTTGCCAACACGCGTACGAGAACCAGCGCGTACACATTGGAGAGCGCAATGATCAAAGCATCGACTGCCCCCTACGCGGCTTTGCTGCTGCGAGTAAGCCTGGGCATCTTGTTTCTAGCCCACGTTGGTCTGAAATTTTTCGTCTTTTCCATCCCCGGGTTTGTCGGCTATTTCGGGTCCTTGGGTTTGCCGGCGCCGCTTGCCTACGCCGTTATTGCCCTGGAACTTCTCGGCGGCCTGGCATTGATCCTGGGCATCTACGCTCCACTGGTCGCATTGCCGCTAGCGCTGGAGATGCTCGGCACCATCGTCTTCGCGCATGGGGCCAATGGTTGGCTGTTTTCGAACCAGGGCGGGGGCTGGGAATACCCGGCTTTCTGGACGGTTGCGCTGATCGTGCTGTATCTGCTCGGCGACGGGGCCTTCGCGCTGCGCCCGACCCAAAGAATCAAATCCTGATCGGATCCAAACAGTTTCTGGACAAGGAGCAACGGCGCGAAGGCGAAGGGCGACGGCGCACAGCTTGTCGTCGGTGTCGCCTTAAATGACACGTCGATGCCGTAAAGGACCTTGCCAGCTCCTGTGAGATCGGATATTCGGTTTTCGTTATCGGGCAAGGCGGAGCAGAGCTGTTGCAAGCACTGGGCAATGCGCCTGCCGCCCTACCTTTTACGCTGGCTCTTGATCGCCACGGGCAGATCGTAGGGCGCCGCTTGGGCACAGTCCGTGGCGAAGATCTTGACGCTTTCATTGCCAATGTAATGAAATAATCGCCGCCCAGGATGCCGTGGAATATCAGGCAGCACTCGCTTGCGGCGTGCAACCCGCAAATCGGCGTGCCACCCTACCGCAGCCCCGTCATTGCCAGCTATTAGGAGGCTTGCACCGATGAGCGCCAACCCTCACCCTTTGGACACCCCGTCTCTGGAACTAGCGGGTCCCGGTACCCTGCGAAGCCTCAAGCGTCTTTTTCTGGCGACGCGACCTGCGTTTTTCACGGCCTCGGCGCTGCCAGTAATAGTTGGGAGCGCATGGGGTTTTGTGCACGCAGGCCGATTTGATGCCAAGTCCTTCGCGCTGGCCTTACTTGCAACGGTTCTTGCGCACGCCGCTGTCAATGTCTACAACGATGTCGGAGATGATCAGATCGGTGCGGACGCGGACAACACCCGGCGCATTTATCCCTATACGGGGGGCTCGAGATTTATCCAGTGCGGGCTACTTTCGCGAACCGCAATGGCGCGACTGGCGATCGGACTCGCGGTTGCGGCCATCATCATCGGCACTGCTCTTGCGCTTGAACATGGCGCCGTCATCGTTTTGTTGGGACTCCTCGGCCTGGGTCTTGGAATCTTGTACTCGATGCCGGGTGTTCAATTATCGGCGCTCGGCATAGGCGAAGCCGCGGTCGGCATCGGCCTGGGCGCGCTTCCCGTCCTAGGTGCGGCATGGTTGCAGGCGAAGATGCTCAACGCCTCCGCGGTCCTTATTGCGTTGCCTGTCAGCGCGTGGGTTGCGGCAATCTTGCTT
>CAZSOI010000057.1:0-5741 GCA_964608115.1 uncultured Burkholderiaceae bacterium
CGACCCCTATGTATAGATCTCAACCAGGGATAGTCCGTCCGGGCACCGGCGCAAGGAAGCAGGAGAGGCGCGGTTTTCGCGTGACGTCCACCATCCCTTTCTATACATAGTTTCGGCTCCGGCGGCAGCTGGACGTGCCACTCGACATGCCAGCCGTGTGGGCGTTGCCTGGGACCACGAACATCCACGCGTCGCAGCGTCGAAGTCGATTTCTCGAGCGAGCGGAAGGTTCTTTTCACCATTGGTCGCGGCAACCACCAAGGAGGCGACTGCCGCGATCTCGCGCAGCGGACTGGCAGATGCAGGCCCCGCGGAGCTCGAAACTATGCGAAGAACTCGCCGTCTCCCCACGCCTTGAGCCATAGGAGCTGGCCTCGTTCGTCACGCAGCAACTATCCCTAGTTGAGATCTATACATAGGGGTCGGGTTCGTCCAAGGGCAGCCGCTATCAGCTTCGTGGCACGATGTCGGCTATAGGGCGCATTGCAATAATTCGTCTAGGCGTTACCACGGTGGAGACGATCACCTTGCTGAACCCGGGTCTTTCACCTTCGCCTTGCGATGGCGCCGTGGTATCGTTCAAGCATGAAGATCGATTCTCTGGAGAGGGAAGTGCTCCACCTGCCGCCCGAGGAGTGGGCGCGCCTGGCCGAGTTGTTGCTATCGAGCCTTGACGATTTATCGGAGTCCGATCTCGAGCGAGTCTGGTTCGCTGAATCGCAGAGACGCGCGGAACAAATCGATTCCGGTGCGGTGCAATTGGTCCCGTCCGAGGAAGTGGAGCGAAAGGCGCGTTCGCTCCTGCGGTGAGGTACTTTTTTCACCCCGACGCGGAAGCCGAGTACCTCGCAGAGCTGGCCTTTTACGAAAGCCGTCGCAAGGGGCTTGGCGCTCGCTAGCTGGCAAGCTTCAATTCGGCAATGGCGCGCGTGTGTCGTGATCCGAAGCAATTCCGGATCGAGTGCGAACCAGATCTTCGTCGAATTCTATTGCGGGGATTTCCCTTCGCGATCGTCTTTCGCGACGTCGGCGGGCAAATCCAGATCCTGGCGGTTGCGCACCACAGGCGCCGACCTGGCTATTGGGCGGTGAGGACGTGATCGACCGCTTTGTCGATTTTCAACGACCGCTATCCGAGACCCACCAGTGACAGCAGTGGGTCGGGTTCACCGATAGACGCCTACTAACGGCAATGAGACACATTGGCTGCGAAGCGGCGGATTGCGGAACCACCATAAATCCAATACGCTCAGGTGCCGAATGACCACAGGCGTCTGTCCATTTCGCAGATTTCCTGACACTGGACGCTCAAACAAGCAGAGCAGCAGACAGCCCCGACACTGGGGTCCCCCCAGTACCCTCTGCGAAATCGTTTCATTCCCACACGTACGGTATTCGATGAGAAGGATAAATGCGCGGCGCTTGCTAGCTTTGCTATGCCTTGCCGGGACCGTGGTCGGGTGTCAGTCTCCGCCGCCGCCTCAGGTTGCAGTCAAGCGACCGGAGTTCATGCCACCCGCCGAAGGTGAAGCCTTCATGTATCTATTCCGACCCAAGGTGGACAAGGTCCGGCGCTCCGAAAGTCCAACGCTACTAATTGACGAAAAAGCTATTGGGAGGTTGCATGCCGATGCCTACGTACGAGTTTCGCTAAAGGCTGGAAAGCATCATGCTGAATTAAAGCCATCCTGGGCTGAGTCCGATGTCTGGCGAGTGGAAGGCGATTTTGCTGTCGAGCCTGGAAGATCGTATTTCATTGCGGTCTGGAACGTAGATCAACCAGGCGTGTCTACGTACCGCAACCCCGGCGTTGGAGGCCCATTCATTTTCGTTGACTTGTTCATGGAGCTTCGCTCGACGTCCCGCAATCAAGCAAAGCCAAGGGTCCAACTCGAGTCCGTGACACCTGAAATCGCGGATGATGCATTGAATGGGTTGGAGCTGACCGAACCGCAGAATGACCATCTGCCACCCTTACCATGAAGGATGCCCAGCGCAGATCCAAGTTAGATGTCCGGTCCTCAATGGTTCCCATGACCGCTTTGCGGTCGCGAATTTTTCTTGTCCGAATTCCGCATTGGGTCGTGTTCATCGCAAAACACCCCCTAACGGCAATGAGAAGCAATGGCCGCGATGCGGTCGATTGCAGAAATTCTCCGAACCACCTACCCTCTGGCAGGGTACGGCTAATTCCGGTCATTCGCCGACAACAGCTTTCGGATCGGACGTTGCTTGACGACATGGAATTTGTGTAGCTACACTAATTCGTGCGCATTGACTTCGATCCCGCGAAAGATGCTGCAAACCTAGCCAAGCACGGGGTCTCTCTGTTGTTGGCCCGCGGCCTCGACTGGGACGTGGCGCTGATCTGGAGCGACCGCCGGTTCGGATACGACGAGGAGCGCATGGTGGCGCTGGCACCAGAGGGCGACACGCTGTACTACGTGGGGCGTACGTTGATCGCGGAAGAAGCCGTCGCATTATCAGCCTGCGCCGAGTAACTCGCAGATAGGTTAAGCACTATGTCGAGCACATCTAGCCGGCCCCGGATTCGGATGCCGACGCCGGCGGAAGATCGGAAGATTCGATCTGCCGCAAAGTCGGATCGCGACGCGAAGCCAGTGACGCCGAGGGAGCTTGCGCAAATGCGACGGGCGCGTGGGCGGCCGAGATCGCCGACGAGGAAATTGCTGGTCTCCGTGCGCTATAGCCCGGAGGTCGTCGACTACTTCAAGTCCACCGGCGAAGGATGGCAGGCGCGGATGGACGGAGTACTTCGTAAATACGTCGCGCGGCAGGCCCGGCGCGGCTGATGATTGCTTCATTTAGTCGCCGGATAACCAAGCCATGCTCCTTTACGTCGACTCGCGATACCTTAGTCCCTACGCAATGTCCGTCTTCGTCGCGTTGCACGAGAAGGCTGTTCCGTTTGAAATGGTGACCGTCGAGTTGGCGGCGGGCGCCCATCGCGATCCTGGCTTCGCATCGCTATCGCTCACCAGGCGCGTACCGACGCTCGTCCACGGCGACTTTGCCCTTTCCGAATCTTCGGCAATCGCGGAATACCTTGAAGATGCCTTTCCGGGCCCCGCCCTCTACCCATCGGACACGCGAACCCGAGCGCGAGCGCGCCAGCTTCAGGCCTGGCTGCGAAGCGATCTCCTGGCGATACGACAGGAGAGATCGACCGAGGTGGTCTTTCTTCGAGAAACCAGGGAACCGCTGTCGGCCGAGGCACGCGATGCAGCGGACAAACTGTTTGCTGCCGCAACGTCGCTGCTCGCTCACGGAGGTCCGAATCTCTTTGGGGCGTGGTGCATTGCGGACGCCGATTTGGCTATGATGCTCAATCGCCTCGCTTTGCACGGTGACAACGTGCCACCGGCCCTGTCTTCGTATGCTCGACGCCAGTGGGAACTCCCGTCGGTCCAGCGCTGGGTCAATATGAACCGCGGGGTCGCGTGACGAAAAAATGTCCGCTCTGCGCCCGCTAATCTTCTAACGGTGATGTCCGTTGCGGGGCGACACACCGGTAATTCACACGGTCCAGTGGTCAACATCAACTCGCTACGCCGCCCGAGCGATAACTGCGATCTTTTTTCGGTAAGCGGATCGGCAAGAGGCTCTAACGCAAAGACACCCGTCCCTCCGGGGGCCGGGGGTCCCAGAGTTAAATCGCGGGCTCAAGCTCGCCGGCGTCGAGCCGGCCGGCTGCGGTAGCGATCGGCAGCGCAAATGTGGCACCCAGCGGCCACGAATCGGCCGGGAAAACCTGCACGACGCCTACACCGCACTGGATCTGTCGCAAGGTTAGCGCACACTATCGCGCGGACGCCTATAATCTGGTGCTGCTGGCCTGACTCGAACAGGCGACCTACTGATTACGAAGCTTTCCCATCGACGTATCGGGTTTTTAGCGGGCTCTGCCCCCCCCCGCATACCCGATCGACCTTCCGAAGCTTCAAATCTGCTCGGCCCGTCGCGGCAGCAAACGCGTCTCGGGTGATCTTGCAAAATGCCTCGCTTCCCATCTTTTTAACTTTCTCGACCATTTCCGCCCAGGACTCTGCCGGAAGGTGCTCTCGCACGAAAGCACTTGGAGGTCGCGCAAAGCGGTCCCGTTAATTTGCCACTAGCGGACGTGAACACCGTTTATCTTTTTCACCCGCCCAGGACGGTCGGATGCGCTCGGGGCTCCCGCAATGGGAGCCCGGGTTGCCGAGCGTAGTTACTTTTGCGCCAGAGTGGATGCCGCTGGCACCGGTTCGGGTAGCGCCACGACCTGGATGTCCGTCGGCGGGACTCCACGGAACACGAACATGCCCGTGGAAACGCATTCGCTGTTCCAAGTTCCCTTATATGGCGTGGAGAAGCGCAGCAGGAGCCAGTTGCCTTCGAGCTCGAAGGTGGCATCCCTCAGGCGCTCGCCGCAAGCGCATGGCTGGTGCACGATCACGTTCACGGTGTCGCCGTTGTGGACCTGCACGACGTCGGGGTAGGACGCATACCCCGACACCGCGATCGCCGGGCTCGCCAAAAAGCCCATCCGCAGCTCGTGCGCCTCGGCGGGCGCGGATGCGAACGCAACTGCCACGGGTTCAGGCAACGCTACGACCTGGATGTCGCGCGCGGGAAGCCCTCCGAAAGCGTACATGCCGGTCGAAATACACCCACTTTCCCAATTCCCCGAATACGGCGCCGAATAACGCAGAAGAAGCCAATCGCCCGCGAGCTCAAAGGTGGCATCGCTCAAGCGCTCGCCGCAAGCGACCGGCTGGTGCACGATCACATTGGTCACATCACCGGTGCGAACTTGCACGACGTGAGGGTAGGACGCATACCGACCAGGAGCCACGGCAATCGCCGGGCTTGCCAGAAAGCCCATTCGCAGGTCGTTCGTGTCGCCCGCTGCTGCAACGGTCGCCACTGCCAGCGGTTCGGGCAACGCTACGATCTGGATATCGCCGGATGGAAGCCCGTGAAAGATAAACATGCCGGTAGAAACGCATTCGCTATTCCAAGATCCCTTGTACGGCGCGGAATAGCGAAGCAGCAGAAATTTGCCTTCCAGCTCGAAGCTGGCATCTGTCAGGCGCTCGCCGCAAGCGACTGGTTGGTGCACGATCACGTTTGTCGTGTCGATGTTGCGCACATGGACAACGTGGGGGTAAGAGGCATACCCCGTCACGGCGATTGCGGGGCTTGCCAGAAAATTCATCGACGAAGAGGGCGCCTCTGCTGGCGTGGCCAAGGCCGGCCCGGCGATTGCGAACAAACACAGCGCCGGCAAAGTCGATTTGCTGAGTATCCGCTTCATAGCACTACCTCCCCTTCTGGTCGGTGGATCGGCAAACTCTCGAACTGCCCAAACGGGATGCGGAAAGTCGTTTCATGGCGGTCGGTCGCAAATCTGCCAATCGCGGACCGGAGAATTCGGCCTTTTGAGGCTCCTTGCGGATCGACAGCATCTTCGCGATGCGTGCCGAACATCGCAAAAATCCTCATTGAGGCCAGCTCCTTCCTCAGAATCCCTGCGGCACCAAGTCAAGTGCCGCTCTCATCTGACCTAAAACAAACCGCTTCTCATTCTGGGAAAGTCGGAGCTATTTTGTGCGGCATTGAATTACGAATCACTTACCGTTAAGATTTCTTCATCTCACTTAGAGCAGATATGGCGAGACATCATTGATCGAAGGGACAATGACTTACATAGCACTTACACAAAGACCTTTGAGCTGCTA
>CAZSOI010000058.1:0-16503 GCA_964608115.1 uncultured Burkholderiaceae bacterium
CTTTCATCATGCCGGGTCAGGCCGTGCGAGCAAAATCCGTGCGCCAGAAACTCAACGCAATTGGCGTTGAATTCAAGGGCAAGAGCGTGTTACTCGTTGATGATTCGATTGTACGGGGAACGACCAGTAGGGAAATTGTCCAAATGGCTCGGGACGCCGGGGCGGCCCGTGTCAGCTTCGCGTCCTCGGCGCCGCCAGTGCGCTATCCGAACGTGTACGGCATCGACATGCCCACGCGTGCCGAACTTATTGCCAGTTCGCGCACCGAAGCCGAAATCCAGGCGGCAATTGGCGCCGATGCCCTCGTTTTTCAGCAGCTCGACGATCTCAAGCGCGCAGTGCGTGATTGCAACCCGGAGTTGCACCGGTTCGAAGCTTCATGCTTTGACGGTGTCTACGTGACAGGCGATGTAAGCCCTGCTTATCTTGATCGCATCGAACGGGCTAGGCTCACGCCCAAAGCCGTAGAGGGCATGGGGTTGTCTCAGCTGAGCCTTGCTATCGAGGGCAGCGATTAACTGGGCGACTCGGGGTTGCATTTGAGTCAGCGAGCGTGAAGGGCAAGTCCATGACGAAGGTCCCCGACAACATCACCGTGGGCGAGTTAGCGTCCCATTCGGCTCGGGCGCTCGCACGCGCTGGGCTGAATCATCGTATCGATATATACCGGGATGTCGAGGTCGATGACCCGGCGGTCGCCCGCATGCTCGGACAAAGGCACCGGCTGCGGATTCGGATTCGCATCACGGCGACGAGTTTGCTGGACGCGCAGAGGCCGGCAGTCACATCCTCCAATATAGCCGCGACGCAAAAAGCAAAGCGCTAGGAAAAAGCGAACCCACGTCAATTGCCGGTTGGCGCGTACCCTGCGCGCTTTGGCAGAGCCTGGCGAAGGTACCCAAAGAAGCACTGCACGTGAGTCCATGATCGGGTCCGTGGTGCTGCCGCCCCGCATTTGCAAGACATGGCAAGAATGATCGGGTCGATGTGTTGGCGCAGAGCGCAGCGGATTTTTGCGCCAGCCAAGGGCGTGCTAGCGTTGCGCACCAAAACCATTTTCCCTCGAGGCCGACCGTGCAGTCGGGTACAGAAATCATTGCGGTTTCCCACGTAATCCAGCAGGCGGTTGCCCCCGTTTTCTTGCTGACAGGAGTTGGTGCGCTGCTGGGCGTACTCACGAATCGTCTGTCGCGAATCATCGATCGGTTGCGCACCATTTCCGCACTACGCCGCGTGCCGCGCGACGCCGACTCGGCACAAAGTGACGAACAGCGCGACGTACTGCGGCATTTGATGGACGAAACGGTAGTGCTGAGCCGCCGTCGAGTTTGGATCCATTGGGCCATCATTTTATGCACGCTTTGTGCGTTGCTTGTGTGCGTTGTGATCGCAACGCTGTTCTTGGGCGTTGAGTTCGGTGCCGATCCTTCGCGCCTCGTTGGCCTGCTGTTTGTCACGGCGATGGCATCACTGATCGCCGGATTGCTTTGCTTCTTGCACGAGATCGCCCTCGCGACCAAAGCCTTTGAGACGCCCTAACGGGGCACAGACGAATACGACTCAGTCTGCAAGGTAGCCCTCATCCCGGTCCGCAGCCTGCTGCGCTGCCTCGATCGTGTTGGCCAACAACATTGCGATCGTCATGGGTCCAACCCCACCGGGCACCGGAGTGATCCACGAGGCTACAGGACGCACCGATGCAAAATCTACGTCCCCGCAAAGTGTTCCGTCGGCGCGACGGTTCATGCCTACGTCGATCACGACCGCACCGGGTTTGACCATATCGCCCGTAATCATCATGGCTCGGCCGATCGCTACAACTAAAATGTCGGCTCGGCGCGTATGAGCGGCCAGATCCCGCGTTTTCGAATGGCAAACGGTCACAGTAGCATCTGCGGCAAGCAGCAATCGCGCCATTGGCTTTCCGACAATATTGGAGCGGCCGACAACCACGGCTTCGCGTCCGCGCGGATCAATTCCTGCCCTCTCGAGCAACACCATTACGCCTTTAGGCGTGCACGGAACAAATCGAGGATTGCCCAGCGCCAAGGCACCGACGTTCTCGGTATGAAAGCCATCGACGTCCTTTTGTGCTGAGACGGTGGCAAGCACGCGAGCCTCATCGAGCTGCGGCGGTAGCGGCAATTGCACCAAGATTCCGTGAATCCGCGGATCGCGGTTTAGCGCCTCGATGCGCTCGATCACCTCCTCGAGTCGCACATCGGCGGGCAGCACAATGTTCTCCGAGTACATCCCCGCTTCGTCGCAGGCCCTAACCTTGTTTCGCACATACACCTGGGAGGCGGGGTTTTCTCCCACCAGAACCACGGCCAGGCCCGGGCGCTGACCGCGTGCAGTCAAAGCGGTGACATGCTTCCGGTACCGTGCTCGCAAATCGAGCGCGATTGCCTTGCCATCAAGAAGGGATGCGGTCATGTAGGTCTTGGGCAAAAAGGTCGTGTAATAAGGATGCTGGCCATTGCGTTGGTGCGCAGCCTGCGGGAATAGCACTTGCAAACCAACGGGCGTGTGCTTGATTAAGTCGTCCTTATTATGTTCTTAGTCAGATCGCATTTGCGCCTGGGAAAGGTTGCTGCCGGGTCCGACCGTGTGCGTCAGCCAGACGTTGCCACCGATCGTCGAGCCACGCCCAATCGTGATTCGGCCCAAGATCGTCGCTCCCGCGTAAATCACTACGTCATCCTCGACGATCGGGTGGCGGGGAACTCCCTTTATGAGCTTTCCTTCGGCATCGAGGGGAAAGCGCTTTGCACCCAGCGTCACAGCTTGATACAAGCGCACTCGGTCGCCAACGACGGTCGTTTCGCCAATCACAACGCCGGTGCCGTGGTCGATAAAAAAGCTCGCGCCAATCCTCGCCCCTGGGTGGATGTCGACTCCAGTGCGCGTGTGCGCGATTTCCGATATCAGACGCGCGATCAACCGCGCGTCCATCTGGTGCAATGCATGGGCAAAGCGGTACAGCATGATGGCTGTAATTCCCGGGTAGCACAGAAGAATTTCCGAGATGCTTGAAGCTGCCGGATCTCCCTGGTAGGCCGCGTGCAAATCGCTGACGATCAGCGCGCGGATGGCCGGCAGTTGTGCGGCAAAATCGCGCGTCATTTCTCCGGCCTTGCACGCCAGATCCTCTTCATTAGCTGGCGTTGGGAGCGTGTCAAAAAGCAGGCCCCGCCGAAGCTGCTCAGCCAATAGCGTCAATGCAGCATTGAGCGTGTCGCCAACAAAGTAATCGATGCTCTCATCGCTTAGGTCGGAGTTGGCATAGTGTGTCGGAAACAACGCTGTGCGCAGGCGGTCAACGACTTCCGAGATGATCTCGCGCGAAGGCAATTCGCGCACTCGCCCCAAATGCCGCACGCTGTGTGTCACTTCGCGCGACGTGCGCAGTTCGGCGACCACTGTCTTTAGATCCCACATTGGCTGCACGATGCGTGCGCCACGGCCCATGAGACTGTCTTTGCCCAATTGATTGCTCCTGGCGACGCGCACCGCTCACGAGCAGCGTCCCGCCGCACAACGAGGAATGTTACCGCAAGCACCAAAGCGAAGACCGTGCTAGCGCATGGGCGTGTGTTTTTTGGCGCGCCCTCCGATGCGCGTTTAACGCAGTTGCCGCAGCAAAAACCGCGCGGGGTCGACCGCTGCCGTCAAGCCAACCTCGATAGGCGCAGGCTCGCCGGCGATCAGCGACGCGAGGTGCTCGCCAAGCAAAGGCGCCAGAACCAAGCCACGCGAACCCAGGGCAGTAAGACAAAAAAGCCCAGCGAGTCGCGGTAGATCGGCTAAGTGCGCCCCATGGTAATGATCGCGATCACGAAAAATCGCCGACGCGTCGGGCAATGCCCCTGCCAAAGGAAGGCGGTCTTTGGAGACGCAGCGGCGCCCAGAAAACGCGCCTTCGACCACAGGCTCAAGCGGAGGGGCGGCGAGCAACTGCGACAGGCGCTGAAGGTTTTCTCGATGCGCGCGCATCCTCGCATCCTCCGATGCCGTAGCCGCCGCGCCCGTTTGGTTGCCAGTGGGCACAGCGTGTTGCACAGTGTCGGAGGGTACGGGCTCATAGCTTGCGCCCACCGCCGCACCGCCCAGAATTGGCGGAACGAGGTAACCATCGCCGCTGATCCCAGCTCGCAGCTCGGATAAGGCGGGCGAGGCCAGCAAGGTGATCTGTCCCGCGAGCTCCTGCAATGGCAGATGATCAAATTGGGGCAGTTTCATCAGCCCGATCGCGTTGGCAAAGACTAATACGGGTGCTTGGTGGCAGCGACCGTGACGGTCGCACACGACCCACCCACGACCCGTACGCGTCAGATCCGTTACGTCGAAGTCGTACACTTGCGTTAGAAGCGTTGCGACCTCGGACAATCCCCGGACATCGAGCAGAGCGCAGCACAGGCGAGCCGCGGCGACAAGCGCGCCGCGCGCAAACCATGTGCCACCGTGACGGGGTGCCAGCCCTAAGCGCCCTGCGGCCTGGCCGGCATCGAAGAACTGCGCGAAGTCCGCTGGCCAGGCCTGCTGCTGGAGCACGACCTTTGCAATTTGCGCATCATCGATGCTTTCCGATTGTTCAAAGACTCCACACGCCGACCAAAGTGGCTCGCTTACGTCTGCCTCGGTGCCTGGTGCGAGGCGCTGCAGTAAGGCCAGTGCAAACAGAAAACCCGCACGCGTCAGCCGTGAGGTGTGATTGTCATCGACACTAAGCAGCGGTCGCAGCAATCCCGTCGGAAGTCCGGAGGCTTGACCGGCCGGTCCGTGTTCGCGTTCAAGCAGTGTCACGCGCCAGCCGCGCCGGCGCAGCGCGTAAGTTGTGCAGCAGCCCGCCAGCCCCGCACCGACTACGATGGCGTGCTGCTCGCCTTCGTAGGGCGCCCGCGGTTCGTGTCGTCGCATCCTCCAACGTGGCGCAAAGCGCGCGCTAAGCATTTCGCGTTTGCCTGCATAACCGGGACGGCGCTGCACGACAAATCCGTTATCGGCAAGCGCCTCCCGAACTGCTCGAGCGCAGGTGTATGTTGCGGCCGTCGAGTTGGTGCGTGCGAGTCGCGCGAGTGCTCGGAACAAGCGCGGATCCCACATCCGTGGATTGCGATCGGGCGCGAAGCCGTCAAGGTAAAACGCATCGGCTCCCAGCTGCAATTGCGATAGCAGCTCCAGCGCATCGCCCAGAGCCAAGGTCAAGACAACACGCCCGTCGTCAAATTCCAACCGATGCAAACCCGATGTCAGCATCGGCCAGCGCATCGCAAGTTGCGTGCGAAGATCCTGGAGCGAATCGGTATGCGACGGAGTCGGCATCTGCAGATCCTGCGCGCGCACGGGATGTCGCTCAACTGAAACAAAATGCAAACGCTGAGGACGTCGGGGATCGTCGCGCCAGACCTGCCAAGTCGCTAGGAAATTAGTTCCCAGGCCAAAACCGGTCTCAAGGATGACAAACTGGCGCCGTTCGGCCCAGCGCTGCGGCAAGTCGTTTCCAGCCAAAAAGACATGCCGCGCCTGGCCCAGTGCGCCATCTCGACTCGAGTAAAAATCGCGATAGCGATGGCTATATGGGTGACCGTTCGGGTCAAATTCCAGGGCTTGGGGCTCCAGGCGGGTCACAAGATTCCAGCGCAAGATTCCAAGGATCGGAGGGCAGGGGCACTGACAGTGTACAGTTCGGGAATGAAGATTACGGTGATTCCGGTCACGGCCTTTGCCCAGAATTGCTCAATTCTGAGTTGCGAGCAAACCAACGAAGCGGCGATCGTTGACCCGGGGGGAGATTTGGATCGAATCATCGAGCAGTTAGACGCGCAATCGCTCAGTCCAAAGAAGATCTTTCTCACCCATGGGCACGTCGACCACTGTGCGGGTGCGCCGGAACTAGCCCGGCGCCTGCGCATTCCGATCGAAGGTCCGCAAGAGGCGGACGCTTTCTGGATCGACCGGTTGGCCGAGGCCGCACGTATGTACGGACTTGCCCCGGCGCGTGCTTTTACGCCGGACCGTTGGTTGCACGATGGGGACACGGTAAGTTTCGGGCGACAAACGCTGCAAGTATTGCATTGTCCGGGACACACCCCCGGTCACGTGGTGTTTTTTCACGCTACCGACAAAGTTGCGATCGTCGGCGATGTACTGTTCGCGGGTTCGATAGGTCGCACCGATTTCCCGCGGGGCAACCACGCCGATTTGCTGGCTTCGATTCGCAACAAGCTCTGGCCGCTGGGAAGTGACGTCACGTTTGTGCCGGGGCACGGTCCGCTGTCGACTTTTGGTGAGGAGCGGCGCAGCAACCCCTTTGTGGGTGACGATGCCCTGGACGTTAGCGCGCGTAGCGGTACGCCGTTTCTTTAATGCACGGCGCCGGATGCCGCAATTGGCGCATCGGCCTGCCACCACCCGCCGCCTAATGCCGCATACAGTGCGACCGTGTCTTGCAATCGCTGCGCAACTGCACCTAAGTATCCGAGGCGGGCCTGCTGAAACTGTGTGTCGGCCGTGAGCATGTCGAGGTAACCCGCCGTTCCCGCCTCATAATTGGCCTGCGTAAGCTTTTCGTTCTCGGAGGCAGCCTGTAAGGCGTCGACTTGCGCGCGAAGCGCCTGCGCATCGTGCTCGAGCGCACGCATCGTGTCCGCGACTTGCTCCAAGGCAGTCAAGACAGTCTGTTCGTACTGACCCAAGGAGGCATCGTAGGCATCGATTGCAGCCTTGCGTGCGTACCATTGGCTGCCTCCACTAAAAATCGATCCTGCGAGGTTAGCTTGGGCAGACCAAAATTGCGTTCCCGAGCGAAGAATATGCGCGAGCACGTTATGCGCGTAGCCTGCGGTTCCGCCCAGCGTGAGGGTGGGAAACAGATCGGCGGTCGCTATTCCGATCTGAGCACTGGCCTGATGTAGCGAGCCTTCGGCCGCCAAGATATCGGGCCGGTGCCGCGCCAGTGTGGAAGGTAAGGAATCGGGCAACTCGGCGGGCAGAGAAATAGCCTCCAAGGAGATCACTGGGGCCGAAAATTCTGCCGGACTCTGCCCGCAAAGCTGGGCCAACAGGTGATCGGTTTGATCGACATGCTGCTCAAGCAGCGCTACGGCGGCGGCATTGCTGGCCTGCTGGCTTTTTAAAGTGAGCACCGCTGAGTACGTGGCCGTACCCGAGTCGTATTGCACTTGGGCAATGCGGATTTGCTCGTCCTGCATACGGATAAGAGCAAGCGTCGCGTCGCGTTGGGCCTGATAGCCGGCCCGCGCAATTGTTGTATTGACGACGTTGGAGGTAAGACTTAAGTACGCCGCGAGCGTCGCGTAGCGCTGCACGTCGACCACGGCACCTAGGGCTTCAACCGTGCGGCGCTCGCCACCAAAGAGGTCAAGTACGTAGTTGACGTTAACGCCGAGTGTTCCCAGATTGTATGGGCCAACGGCCGTTAGCCCTTGCCCCAGCGGCGGTGGCAGGTTGATCGTCGAAACCTCGCGCGTGGCCTGAACGCTCGCACCGATCTGCGGAAAGAACACGCCATAACCTGCGCGCAGGTTGTTTTGGCTTTGACGCAATGTCGCTTGCGCAGATTTTAGACTCGGACTGCGCTCTAGGGCCTGAGCGACCAGGGTGTCGATTTCCTTGGATCCAAATCGCCCCCACCACTTGGCGGGCAAATCGGCCTGCTTGTCGAAATGCTGCGAATGACCATCGGCCTCGAGCGATGCGGTAGGCCGATCCTTGTTATTCAGAACGGATTCTCCGGCTGGTGCCTCAGGCCGGTGAAAATCCGGCCCGAGCGCGCATCCGGCTAGACCCATGCAGCCCACCAAAGGCATCACGTACAAAGAACCACGAGGGACGAGCTCCCAAACCGCTGCAAGACGCCGCACGTCGATTCTCATCGGGACGTCCTTACTTGCCGATGTAAACGTCGACGAGCTGCCCCGGATAAACCGGCTGGCCTTCGCTGACTTTGAAGCGAAAAATCACTGGCAGCACGCGCAGGTCCACCCGCTCCTGGCGCTCGTCGGACAAGGAGATCTTTGGCGTGACGTAGGGCTCGATGCGCACAAACTCGATGGGCACGCTGCCTTTGGTGCCGCGCACGAACATCTGCGCTTTCAGATCCTTAGTTGTGCCAAGTCGGGGAATCAAAATCTCATCGACATAACAGCGAACATTCAGCGTCTTGGGTAACGTCCCGAAGACGATCGCTGGATCGTTGTTGGCCTGGGTGTACGTGTCATACACCCCTTGTGAGGAGACGTAACTGCCCTTGGCCACATTGATCGACAGGACCGTGCCGTCGTGTGGGGCGCGTAGCGTGTACTTGGAGAGCAAAGTGCGCGCCGAAGTCGCCGATTTAACCAGCGACTCATAGGTCGCCTCTTGATTGCGAATGTCGTAGATCCAGGCGCCAGCACGCGTGAGCTCAAGGTTACGCTGCGCCGTTACCCGGTTCGCATCGGCCACGAGCCATGCGTTGCGAGCGGTGTCCAAGGCGTCGCGGCTGACCGCGTGCGGATCGATATCGTATGCATGTTGCTGTTTGTCGTAGGTGTCACGCGCCTGTTTGGCCGTCGCCTCGGCCGCCGCCAGTTGCGCCTCGACAACGACAAGATTTTCAGGCCGCGGCTGCGCTCGAAGCTCCTCGAGCATCGCCTTGGCAGCCTGTGCCTGGGCTTCGAGCTGCTCGGTTGTCGCGTGCTGTACGCGGTCATCGATTTGGATGAGCGGTTCGCCGCCCTTGACCGTCTGTCCGGCATGCACGGGCACATCAACGACGGTCCCGCTGACCTCCGGATAGAGGTTGACGTTCGAGCCGTGCGGCTGATCACTCTCGATGATGCCGTTGGCAAAGATGCCATCGGCGTATGGATTGGACGCCGGCTCAAAAGCCGGCGGCTGTGGCGCCTCTTTTTGCGCCGAAACCACCGCGCTGATCAGGCCGCCGACGGCGCCAATAGCAGCCACCACGAAGATGACCTTAGTCCCCGACAATCGAATCGCCATCTAGCACGCCTTTCAATTGGCCGTCTTCCATGCGCAAAATGCGATGCGCGTACTCGTAGATGCGCGCATCGTGCGTCACAATCACGATGCAGCGCTGGTCGTTTAATACTTCGTGGCGCACAAAATCCACGATTGCTCTGCCGGTATCGCCGTCAAGCGACGCTGTCGGCTCGTCAAAGATCATTACGTCGGGTTGACTTACGACCGCGCGGGCAATCGCCACGCGTTGCTGTTCGCCCCCCGAAAGTTTGACTGGCGGCAGATGCGCGCGATCCTCAAGGCCCACGACTTTCAGAAAGCGCTTTGCTTCGACGAGCGCCTCCTCCCAGGGACGCTTTTTCAAAATCAGCGGGATGGCGACGTTCTCGGCCGTAGTTAGGCGCGGGAATAAGTGATAGTCCTGGAACACAAAACCGATCGTCTTGAGGCGAAACTCGCAGATCTGGTCAGCCGACATATCCCAAATCGCCTGGCCCTTGACGGTGACTGCGCCCCGGTCCGGGCGAAGGATGCCGGATATAACGCTCAGCAGCGTGGTCTTGCCGCTGCCAGAGGGACCAACGATGTAGAGCATTTCGCCATAGCGAGCCTCGAAGCTCACGTCTCTTAGCGCTTGAGTGCGCGCCTCGCCTTCGCCAAAGAACTTGTCCAGATCGCGCGCTACGATCGCATTTTGAGCCTCGATGGCAGTACTGGCCGCCGCGCCGCGCGCGATCTCGGTTTTGGCTGCGGTCTGAAGCGTCATGGTTTAGCTTCGGAAGATATCGAAAGGTTCGATGCGCAGCACCCGGCGTACACCGATGTAGCTGGAGATGGCGACAATGACAATCACCATCACGAGCGCGCCACCCAGACTTGGGAAGGTCAGCCTTGCCGCATAGTCCGGCAATCGAAGCTTGGCCAGCGCCGTGACTCCGGCCGACAGGCCGATACCCAATCCGTAACCCGTCAGCGCCGTAAAGGTCGCTTGAAACAGAATCATCCCGATGAGCTCGTTGCCTTTGGCACCAATAGCCTTGAGGGCGCCAAAACGTTCGAGGTTCTCAATGATGAAGGTATAAAAGGTCTGTCCGGAAATCGACAACCCAACGATAAAGCTCACGACCGTCATGATGAGTAAATTCATCCCCAAGCCGGTGTGAAATTCGTACCAGTGTGCCGTCTGGTCGATAAATTCATCTTCCGTGAGCGCCAGATAACCGAGCCGCTTAACTTCTTCTTTGATGCGTGGAACATCCCCCGGACTCTTGGGCTGAACGAGCACGTAGGAGGTTGTGAACTGGGCTTGGGGAAGGTACTGAATGGCCCGGCTATAGGTGGTGTAGAGCGTCGGAATGCCGAAAAGACCGCTTACGGTCACCTTCGCCATGCCGATGATGACGGCACGATTGTTGTTAATCTCGAACTCGGTGCCAATTGTGGGGCTATGGAGCTTTCCATAGTCCGCGTCCAGAATGATGATGAAACCGTTTTCCGCGTAAATATCCTCGATCTTGCCCTGGAGCATCTTGGGGCGTCCGAACAGGCTCGTGTCGTCCAGACCGACGATGGTGGCTGCCTGGAAGGTTCCGTCCTTGAGCTTGACCAAGCCTACTCCGGAGTACAAGGGCACCGCATATTCAACGCCCGGAATGCTTCGAACGGCGTCCTGCACATAATCAGGCATCGGTATGCTGGTGGCAGGTGTCGTCACGGCGGGGTCCATCACCCAAACCTTGGCGCCGACATTGATGACCGCCGAGGAGGACCGGTAAAGGATTCCCGAAAAAAGAGATGTCATCATCAACATCAAGAACACGGCGAATGTGATGCCCAGCAGTAGTGCTGCAAACTTGGTGCGGTCATTAACCAGAAGTTTGTAGGCGAGCCGCATCTCGCCCGTTAGTTCGCCGAGCTTCATAGGGCTAGAGGGGCGAGTTGATGGAGCATCACCAGCTGCGCTAACAAGGCACGCGAACGGTAGTTCGCGCCTCTGAGTAGAGTAGCCGAAATAATGCCCGCGCATTTGCGGTGCATCAACGCGGTTTGGAGCTTACACTTGGTTACTTCCGTTCCAAATTGCGGTGGGAACTATGAATACGAGGAGCTTGTCGACGCTGCGATGAGACACATGAATTGCAGAGTTGTCGACAAGACGGCTGCACACGATATGAAAGGCGCATTGACCGCGCCCGATTGGCCACCATTGACGGGCAGCGAGATGCACGCACTCGCCGATGTCTTTGCCGCCTTCGATCGTCCGCGTCGCCTGCTTTGGCACAGTCCGCGGCCCTTTTCCGCCGCGGCGCTTGTGCAAACCGCAAGCGCGACTGTATTTGTCAAGCGCCACGATGCACGTGTGCGCAACGTTGCGAGTTTGCTTGAGGAGCACCGGTTTATCGCGCACCTGCGCGCTCGGGGTTCATTGGTCCCTGCCGTGATGCCAAGCCGCCGAAACGGCACTGCGGTTGCCATAGACCGCTGGACTTATGAGGTGCATGAGCTTGCCGCGGGCGTGGATGCCTATCGAGAGGCACACTCCTGGACACCAGTACGCTCGCTCGGGCATGCGCGTGCGCTTGGAAGCGCCTTGGCGCACATGCACTTAGCTGCAGGGGGATTTGACGCTCCTGCCCGCCAGCCGCGCCCACTGCTGGCGGGCTTAGACATCGTGGGCAGCGCCCATCTTGCAACGGCGCTGGAACATTTTGTCACGCAGCGGCCGGCGGTAGCGGCGTTCTTGGGCACATCGAATTGGCGCGATCGCGTACTCGAGGCGCTGGAGCCGATACATGCTTTGCTTCGACCAATGCTTTCGTCGCTCGATCCACTTTGGGTACACAACGATTGGCACGCATCGAACCTGTTTTGGACGGACCAAAGCGCACATGCGCAGGTGAGTGCGATTATTGATTTCGGACTGTGCAATCGAGGCATTGCGGTAGCCGACTTAGCTACCGCTTTAGAGCGCAATACGATTGCCTGGCTCGAGCTCGATGTGTGCGCGCAAGACGCTGTCGCTGGCATTGGTCGCGTTCCGCTCATGCAGGCGCTGGTGCAGGGTTATTGTGCGGTACGGCCTCTGCAATCAATCGAGCGCGAGGCGCTACCTCTGTTTCTTTGCCTGGCACACGTGGAGTACGCGCTTTCCGAGGTGGAGTATTTTCACGGTGTGGTCGGCAACGACGCCAACGCGCGCCTGGCCTACCGGGATTTTCTATTAGGTCACATCCAGTGGTTTCGCGCCCGTGGGGGCCGACAGTACCTCGAAGCATTGCGCGCCGCTTTGCAGGGCGGCAACAAGCGGGCGGCCGCGTAAGCACGGAGGGGACCGAACCTGCAGCCATTGGAAATCCTGGCCGTTTCCCTGAGCGTTGTGGCAGTTTGGTGGACGACCGTGCGCAATCCCCTGTGCTGGCCGGTCGGACTTGTGTCGGTGCTTCTGTACGGGTGGGTTTTCTATGGCGCACGTCTGTATTCGGACGTGCTCTTGCAACTGGTTTACGCCGGCCTACAGTGTTACGGCTGGTGGCAGTGGAGCAGAGCTCCGGTGCACGCACGACGGCCACAAGTGCGCCGGCCTAGGACCCGGGATCTGGCGTTTGCCACTTTGATCGGCGGCGTTGGCGCTGTTGCCTTGGGCAACATTATGTCTCGCTACACCGACGCGGCGTTGCCCTGGCTCGATGCGACGCTGACAGCATTTAGTCTCGTTGCCCAATACTGGATGGCGCGCCTGTACCGCGTCAATTGGTTGCTGTGGATTGCGGTGGATCTCGTGTACGTGGGCGTCTACGGTGTTCGTCAACTGCCACTGACCGCTGCGCTGTACGCCGCTTTCGTCGTGCTTGCCGTCCTTGGCTGGCGTCAATGGGGTCGACCCGAGGCGAGTACAGCGCTGCCACAGGGTGCCGGCCTCTGAGCTGCGGCGGCGGCCAGACAGGCGGCCGCCTTAGGTTTTTGGTGCGACCGCCTCCGCTTTCATTCCCAAGCGGCGCAGAAGATCCCTGTCCTGGCTGGTCTGGCTGTTGTCAGTCGTTAGCAAATGATCGCCGTAAAAGATTGAGTTCGCTCCAGCGATAAAAGCCAATGCTTGCGTCGCATCGCCCATTCGGTCGCGGCCTGCGGAAAGGCGAATCAACGCGCGCGGCATGGTAATGCGTGCCACGGCAATTGTGCGGATGAACTCGATCGGATCGAGCGGCGGGGAGTCCGCCAAGGGCGTGCCCTCGATTGGCACGAGTTGATTGATCGGAACGGACTCTGGATACGGGCCGAGATTGGCCAACTGTGCGATCAATCCTACGCGGTGCTGTCGCGACTCGCCCATCCCGAGAATGCCGCCGCAGCAAATCTTGATTCCCGCGTTGCGCACGTTGCGCAATGTATCCAGACGGTCTTGATAGACCCGAGTGGTGATGATGTTTCCGTAAAACGCCGGATCCGTATCTAGGTTGTGGTTATAGTAATCGAGACCGGCCTCGCGTAGGGTCTGCGCTTGGGTGGGTTCAAGCATGCCCAGGGTCATGCAGGTCTCCAACCCGAGTGCCTTGACTTCTCGCACCATCCTCGTGAGCGCTGGCAGATGCCGATCGGCCGGACTGCGCCACGCCGCGCCCATACAAAAACGGCCTGCGCCCGATTCCTTGGCCCGGCGCGCCACGTCGACGACCTCCTCGACTTCGAGCAGCTTGCCGGCTTTCAACTTGGTGTTGTAATGCCTCGACTGAGAGCAATACGCGCAATCCTCGCTGCAGCCTCCGGTTTTGATCGACAAGAGCGTGGAGAGCTGAACCGCGTTTGGATCGAAATGTTCGCGGTGAATTTGTTGCGCCCGATATAGAAGATCCTTAAATGGCAAATCGAAAAGGACTTCTACCGCTGCTGGCGGCCATGTGGTCGAGGCCGTGCCGGACGCTTCGGAGCTTGGTGCGGGCGGGTTCGCCAATGCGCCGTCAGGCCGTTGAACTGTAATCGGGGATGAGGGAGCGAAGCTCATTTGAGGTAGTGGTCGACGCGCGAACAAGCGTTCGAGGCCCTTTTTCGAAAAGCGTAAGTATTACACTTTCTGGTGCCTCTGCCGCTGGCAGAAACATTGAGAGGGCTATTTCGGCTCGACGGTTAGGCTGTGGGTAAACGCAAGTTATTCTTCGAGAGATGTTATGCGGACGCGACTTTGGATCTGCTGCCTTTCCTTTCTTGCTTTGGACGCTTGGGCTCACGCCCATCTGGAAGCCGCACAGCCAGCTGCCGACAGCAAAGCGGCGGAGGTTCGTGAAATTCGGTTGGTATTTAGCGAACCAATAGAGCCTCGGCTCTCGACCATCCGACTTGAGAATCGTGAGGACCGCGCCGTAGTCGAGCCGGCGGCGGAAGTCGATCCTACTAATCCCAAGGTGCTGGTGCTGCATCTTTTCGAGAAGCTTCCGCCGGGCTCCTACACGGTGCGATGGGTTGCGGTGGCCGCTGACGGGCATCGAGTGAGCGGCAATTATTCCTTTCTTGCTTCGCGTTGATTCTTCTAGCTAGGGCGGCATGAACTTAGCCCTCGATCTGTGCTTCGCGGTGCACGTCGGGGCACTGATGGTTTGGTTTGGGGCGCTTTCGCTGCAGCGCATGCTTGGCGTGGTTCAACCAAGCGAAGCGCGGCGCGATCTGCGCATTGCAGGCGTCGTCGCATTGGCAAGCGGATTGCTTTGGCCTTTGCTTCAGACGGGGGTCGTCAAGGATGACGCACTAGCGGCGCTAGATCCCCAGCTCGTCTGGCAATTGCTGACGCAGAGTTCCTTTGGAGGCACTTGGCTTGTGCGAGTAGCGATCGTGCTCCTAGCGTTTCTGGTTACTTTTACTCCGCTTTTAGAAACTGGCAGGGCACTGTATTTTCTCGTCGCAAGTGCTCTGGCTAGCGTCGCGCTGCTTGGCCACGCTGCCGGCGTAACAGGAACGCTCGGAACGGTGCAGCGCTTGACGGTTGCGCTGCATTTGCTTGCTGCCGGTGCGTGGTTTGGTGCGTTGCCTCGACTATGGATGCTCGCCGAGCGTCTGCCGGTTTCGACTTTGGCGCAGATTTTGCGCCGCTTTTCACCATACGGCATGATTCTCGTATCGATCGTCGTCGCAACTGGGGCACTGAGCGCTTGGTTTCGGCTCGGTGCGATCGATCCGCTGTTCGCCAGCGCCTACGGAAAGATTCTTCTACTCAAGGTAGGGCTGGTTGCCTTGATGGGTGCGGTGGCGCTGAACAACCGCAACCGGCTCACACCGATGCTGGAACGTTCCGATCTGCTTGTGCAGGCCACAGCCCGGCGCCGACTGCGCCAAAGTATCGGCGCGGAGGCGGCGCTCGGTTTGACGGTAGTCATGGCCGCCGCGTTGCTCGGATCTGCCGAAGCACCCCACTAAACGCGAAAACCCGAGCGAACGTGTCTCCGCGGCCGACCACGCCTTAAGGCTGCAAGCCCTCGGGCTATTTCGCAGTTACTGCGATATCGGCGTTGCTCGTTTTATCGCCGTCTTTGAGTACCAAACGCAGACGCCAAGCTCCGGCCATCGATGGTTCGAGATCCATTACGTGCCAGCTGCACGAGCCCGCGGACATGACTTTAGGATCAACATCGCCGCCGTGGCCATGGGCCGGCATCTCAAAGGCCACGCTTGCGACCTTAGGGCAACCCTTTGCCATACCCGCGGCGGTTATGTCCACCATCGCCTCGCTGGATTTTTTCACTGCCAGCGAGTCGGCAATTTTTGCGTGCACTTTCCACTGACCATCGTTGGATTGAACATCCTGGTCTGCATAGGCGATGCCGGCAAACGCCAAAAAAGCGGCCATTGGCACCATGCTCCTAGCGAACTTGCGCACCGAACGTACACGATGGAACTGCATCTTGTTCTCCTTGTAAAAAACTCCCAACAGGGCAAGGCGCGACCCGTGAGCGCCTGGGCCGCGACACCTCCCGTATAGCTACGATGCTACGCCTTTTTCCGACCAGCTTGACCGCGGGCTTTGGATGGCTTGTTGCGCTTTGGCACTGCAAAACGGATCCCTTGACTGCCGTTTTGGATATCACGTCGCTATGCGCCGATCGCAAACTAACGCAATCTCTCGTCGATCGAGCGTGCGATATCCTCGTATCCCATCGTCTGCGCCCAGTGTTTAGGCGAATATCCCTGCGTGAGCAGTCGAAGGTTCGTCTGGTCGCGCTGCACGAGGATTGCGGCAACTTGCGGGTGGTGGTTCAAAAGCGCCATGAACAAGGCGGATCTACGCTCCTGGTCAAGCGCGTTAGGATCGGCCCCATGATCCAGTAATACCGTCGTCATTTGTCTGTCACCGTGTTCCGCCGCAATGTGCAGCGGAGTGATTCCCTGGGTATCTGCGCGTCGCGCATCCGCTCCAGCGGCAAGTAGGCGTGCAGCCAATTGGGGCCGACCCAGGCGAAGCGCGCTCGCAAGCGGCGTCACGCCGCTCGCGTTGGCAATGTCAGGATTTGCTCCCGCGCGAAGCAAGCGATC
>CAZSOI010000059.1:0-1577 GCA_964608115.1 uncultured Burkholderiaceae bacterium
TTAAAGCCCCGTGGCAGTTGCATTTTTGCCACTGAGTCGGCGAATCCGAAGTGAATTGACGGCAAAAATCTGGCTGTCACCGCACCGTCATGGCAGAAATCTACGACGGAACTGGTTAACGGGCGCGTTAGCAATCGTTCCGTGGGGCGTCCAACTAAGCGCACATGGCGCAGGGGGGCATAATGAAAAAGCTCAGTATTTTCGTTGCGACGGGTGTGGCTGTTGCCGTCGCAGGGTCGGCGACCGCGGCACTGGCGGATGGTGCTCCGATGGTGACGAAGGCGCCGGTATATACCGCGCCCGCATCCACAAGCTGCGCCAGCTTCTATGACTTCATCACCACGGCCTGCCCGCTGACCTGGTACGGCGTGACGCTGTACGGAACGATTGACATGGGCGGCAACTATCAGACCCACGGCTCGCCGTGGGATCCGAACTTCCCGACTGGCGCCTCCTACCTGATCGACCCCCCGAACAGGAAGGCTTTGTGGAGCCAGGGTCCCAACGGCCTGAGCCAATCGAATATCGGCATAAAGTGGAACGAAGGCTTTGCGCCGGGCTGGTCTGAGGTTGGCCTGGCCGAACTTGCGTTTGACCCCTATTCAGGGCTGCTCGCCAACAATCCAGTGGCGTTGCAGCACGGCATCAACACGCCGATAACGCTGCAGGAGGCGCCCATCGATTCGAGTCGGTGGGGCTGGTTGGCCAGCCAAATTTATACCGGGGTCAGTTCAACGACTTTTGGAACGCTGACCTTCGGCCGGCAAAACACGCTGTTGACGGATAACGTCGTTACCTACGATCCGATGGGCGCCGCCTACGCCTTCTCGCCGATCGGCTTTTCCGGGCAGACCTGCGGCGCCGGCGATACCGAAGAATGCCGCTGGACCACGGCGATCAAATATCGCGAAAATATCCCGATTGGGAATGCGGGCTCCTTCCGCTTTGCGGCCATGGGGCAGCCCCTCCAATACGGAGCCTACAATCCGAATAACGGCGCCATCGAGGGCGACATCGGCGGCGACGTCAAAGGCGTAATCCCGGGCGTGTTGTCGGTCGATTTCGCCGGCGCCTGGATCAAAGACGCGGTTAATATCTCGCCGAAGAACGGTGTAACGTTTGCTCCCGGCTTTGTCGGCGTTGCCGCGCCTCCCGAGTGGCTGGTGGCGACGGTTTCCAACCAGACGAGCTTCATGGCGACCCTCAAATACGCCTTCGGTAGCGTGGGATATGCGGATCCCCCCATCTTGGGCAAAGGTCCTCCGCCCCCGGCGGTACCGCTCGTCACTCTTTACGGCGGCTATGAGTGGATACAGTATTCGCCGCCGAGCGATCCGCAGACCTCAACGTTTTTCGATGACGGTTTCCTGTTCAACTTCAACCCGGCCAAAGTTACCGGCGGAGCGCCTACTGCTAACGGTACCGCTATCAACAACCTCGCCTTCAGCTCCGCGGCCGGCGCCGGCACTTTGAATTGCGGTGCAAAGGCCGCTGAAAACTGCAGTAATGAAATTTTCCAGGTCATGTGGGTCGGCGCAAAATACGCCATCACCAGAAATCTGGACGTGATCGGCGCT
>CAZSOI010000060.1:0-1945 GCA_964608115.1 uncultured Burkholderiaceae bacterium
TCCAGGCCGTTGTCGCGGCAAGCCAGCGCGAAGCTAGTCGCCAGCCGTTTAACATCCCACTCCCAAGGCGCTGGGAGAGTCTCGTCGAGGTCGTGGATGTCGAAGACGATTCGGCGTTCTGGGGTGGCGAAGCCGCGGAAATTCACCAGATGCGCATCGCCGCACGCCTGCACGCGAATGCCCGTTGTCGGTGTGGTCGCCAGGTCCGCCGCCATGTTGAGCGCCGCCCCGCGATAGAATGTGAACGGCGACGCAAGCATGCGCCCGTGGCGAAGGGGCACCAGCTGGGGAATACGCCCTTCATTGGCCTCCACTACCAACTCAACAGGATCCGGCCGTTCCTTCGACGGCTTCCATTTAGCATGCGAGCTACGCGGACACTTCTTACGCAGACTCTCTCCCATCGCGTAGAACTCGGCCCGCGTAGGGTGTGGCACGAAAGCCGGATGCTCCTCGGGCGCGAGTAGTCGGGCGTCTTCTGCACTTACTAACTTCATGAGTACGCTCCACTATTCATATCTGCGTGCAGCCGAGAAGCTACCGCGACTACGATCGCATTCGCAAGGTTGCTGAATGGTCGCGGGTTCGACCGTATCCAGCGCTTGTCCCTCCCAAAGCTTAATCCGCACGAGTTCGTTGTCGATTTCGAACGCTTGGCGATAGCCTGACTTTATAGCAATGTTACCAAGCTGCGCGGTCCAGGTCGCTCAAACCCAACTCCCGAGCCGCACCGCGTCGATGCTGGAATCGACAGCGCTGCGCCATCAAATTGCCGTCCTGGATTGGCCAGTGCGAACGAGTCCCTATGCGTCAAGGGCAGCGGCTGGCCGCACAGAGTTCGGTCTCTTTGCGCCCCCGAACCTCACGGTGATGACCGCCCTGTGCATCTGCGCGCTTAGCGTTTCGGCTGTGGTCTTTTTGATTCCCGCGATGGATCAACCCTTTGCGGGGTTTATGGGAGGTCTCAATCGAGCCTCTTCACAATGCTATAAGCGTGATCGGTAAGTAGCTTAATAAGAATAGAACAACGACACTCACTCCTGGCAGTTGTGTTTCTAGATTTATGGGCGGCTGGAACGACCACCTCGCCACTAGAAAAAAGTGATTTCGAGCGCTATGAGCACGACGAGGATCAGCACTAGCAATGGTAGCGATTAGAGAAAAAGGCCATGACGCTTTCCCAGCACCATGTGTAGAACATTTGCCGGTATACGAGCAAAACGACAACTGGAACGCACAGAGCGGCGGTAATCAGCAACAAGGTTCGCAACTTCATTAAAACTTCACCACCTTTCAAGAGGGATTAACGCCATGGCTGAGCAGACTTTTCCCAACACAGCGGTGCTCGACGATTCGACCAGACTCGCTTTCGACCGCACGCGCGCTGCGTACGAACGGACGATGATGTCGTGGATCAGAACCGCGACTTCGCTCATCACCTTCGGCTTCAGTATCTATAAATTTTTTCAGATCGAGACGCCGCCAGCCGGAATGCAGAATCGCCTCATCGGCCCGCGCGAGTTCGCGTTGATGTTAGTGAGCATCGGACTCGTCTCGCTGTTGCTCGCGACCCTTGAACATCGCCAAAACATCCGGGCGCTCGGAGCGCAACATGCGGGTAAGCGTCGCTCACTGGCGGTGCTAGTCGCGGCCGCGCTCTTGTTTCTCGGAGTAATTGCTCTCACCGCAATGATTCTTCGGCAATGAGCCATTAAGCCAGTACCGCCACGTCCAAGTGGACGATCGTTGAGAGCGACACCCGGCAAGAGTCCGCACAGTCGGCTGAACACGCCAAGCCTTTCACTAGAATTGCCGCAAGCAGTTGATTTTGTAGGCTTTTGGCTTGGCTCCCAGGGCCGGATTCGAACCAGCGACTTGGCGGTTGACAGGCGTCGAAAACGAGATTTCGCCGGTATCACTTGGTAATGCTCGATACGCGTCAATC
>CAZSOI010000061.1:0-18018 GCA_964608115.1 uncultured Burkholderiaceae bacterium
TCGGTTCCATCAGCTGGGTACTCCTTCCAGAGCCTTCGGCATAGCCCGAGTGCGCGCCGGACGCCTGCGTCCGGCTATGCCATCGAGCACCCGGTCGGGTGTTAGCGGCAGCTCATTGAAAGCGACACCCGTAGCGTTTTGCACAGCGATGGCCACCGCAGCGACCATACCGGCCAGTGGACCCTCGCTACCCTCCTTTGCGCCGAACGGTCCGTTCGGGTCCATGCTCTCGACGATGGCGACCTCGATATCAGGTGAATCAACGCTGGTAGGTATGCGGTAATCGAGGAAATTGGCCGCAGTGTGCTTGCCGTCGCGGTTGTACTGCGTTTGCTCGCAAAGCGCTTGTGCCATTCCCATCCAAACCGCGCCCTGCACCTGTCCTTCGAGCGACAGCGGATTGATGGCGAAACCACAATCCATCGCGGCCCAGACCTTTTCGACATTCACCGTGCCGAGTTCCTGATCGACGTTAACTTCGACTGCGATTGCCGCATAGGAAAATCCCATCGTCGATCCGACCGCGCCACCCCGATGCTTGCCGCCTTGGAATTCGACGGGACAAGTGAAAGTTCCCTTGGCCACCAGCGTCCCGGCATCCACGAGTGCTTCAGCGACCACCTCGTTAAACGCGATCTGGCGCTCATCATCACCCGCTACCCGGTATATCTCACCGAGACATTCGACCTGCTCGGGCGCAACGTTGAACCGTCTGGCGGCGGCCTTTACCAATGTCACTTTAAGGTTCTCCGCCGCCTGAATCGCCGCGTTGCCGCACATAAACGTCACTCGCGACGAATACGATCCATTGTCCTTGGGAGTAATGGCTGAGTCGTTGGCCACCACGCGAACGCGGCGGTAGTCAATGCCCAGTATCTCCACGACGGCCTGCGTCATGATGGTCGAAGAACCCTGCCCGATGTCTGCCGCACCGGTAAGGATCGTGACGCCCGCGTCGAAGTCGAGCTTCAATATGACGGTTGCGTGCGGCTCCCCAGTCCAATGCACCGGTTTGGCGGCTCCGCTGACGTAGTGCGAACAAGCGATTCCCAGCCCGCGGCCCGGTGGCATGTTCGACTTGCGCTCGCGCCAGCCGCTGGCCTGCTCCACCTTGTCGATGCACTCCGGTAGGCCATAGGAGAGCACCTTCAGACCGTTGATCGTCTCTGTTGGCGCGCGCAACAGGTTCTTGCGCCGAACTTCCAGTGGATCGAGCCCCAATTCGCGGGCCATTCGGTCAAGCAGGCACTCAAAGGCATATCGCGTATTGACCGAACCGTGGCCTCGCATCGCTCCACACGGTGGGGTGTTCGTGTAGACACGATAGCCGTCGTACTTGACTGCGGGAATGTCATACAAGCCACTGAGCAGCGCACCAGCGTACAAAATGGTCACAATGCCATAGCCACCATAGGCGCCGCCACGCATGATCATCTCGAGCTGACACGCCGTAAGTCGCCCGTCGCGCTTGATGCCGATCTTCATGCGCACATCGCTCTGTGGGCGGCCGCGATGAGTCAAAAACGTCTCCTCGCGCGAGAGTTTCATCTTCACCGTGCCGCCCACCGCGCGAGCCAGCAAGCCGCAAATAATTTCGAAATTGAGGGTTTCCGTGCGCGCTCCGAAGCCGCCCCCGATGAATGGCTTAATGACCCGGATGCGCGAAGCGTCCATTTCCAGGCACTGGGCCAACATCAGGTGCACGTAGTACGGAACCTGCGTCACCGAGTGCACGGTCAGCCGGTCGCGCTCTGGATCGTAGCTTGCCAATGTGGCATGCGGCTCCATGTGTGCGTGGGTGACCTCCGAGGCATGGAAGACCTCCTCGCGAACCAGGTCCGCGGCGGCAAAACCCGCCGCCGTGTCACCGAACTCGTGATGAACTTCCCGCTCCAGATTGCCCTTTCGGTTTTCGTGCAGTAAGACCGCCGATGCGGCGCGCGCCTCGGCCGCGCTAAAGTATGCTGGCAGCTCGCGCACCTCCATTCGGATCAGCTTTAGCGCAGCGGCGGCAGTGGCATCGTCAATAGCGGCGATCGCGGCGACCGGTTCACCAAAGTAACGCACTTTCTCGCGCGCGAGTGGATATTCGTTTTGCGCGATGGGCAAGATGCCATAGGTCTTGTTGCAATCCGCCCCAGTGATGATGCCAACTACGCCCGGAAGCCGAAGGGCGTCCGAAACGTCGACGCGAAGGATTTCGGCGTGTGCATAGGGGCTGCGGTAGATCCGCCCGACCAATGCACCCGGCTCGAAGAGGTCCGCTGTGTACCGCGCCTTGCCGGTTACCTTCTCGATGCCATCGACCAATGGGATGCGCTGGCCTGCGCCCTTGAACTTTGTCATGCTCATTGTTGCGCTCCTTCGCGCTGTCGGCGTGTGGCTGCGCCGGCTTGAACGGACTCGATGATCTTGGTATAGCCGGTGCAGCGGCACAGGTTGCCAGACAATGCGTTGCGGATCTGCTCCGGGGACGGATCGAGAACGCGTCGCAGCAAGGCCTCAGCCGCCATGATCATGCCTGGCGTGCAAAAGCCGCACTGGGTGCCGAGCTTTTCGTGAAACGCCTGCTGAAGATCCGATAGACGACCAGCCGTGGAAAGTGATTCGATTGTCTCGACATGGCGCCCAGCCACGCTCGCGACCAGTGTAAGACAAGCCAAGCGGGGTACACCGTCGACCAGCACGGTGCAGGCGCCACACTCGCCACCGTCACAGCCCTGCTTGGTACCCGTAAGGTGCAACACCTCGCGCAGGTAATCGACCAGCAGCAAATTATCGGCCACGGCGCTCTCGCGTGCTTGCCCGTTGACCCGGATCGCTAGGACATTTTTCACTGCGACTTCTCCTTGGTGCTGACAGCCTTAGCTCGACAGCAATTGCTCGAACTTGCGCTTCAGTTGCTCTTTTGTTTCCACGCGTTGCGGGTTGGGCACGATGCATTCGACAGGACAAACGTCCATGCACTGGGACTCGGTGAAATATCCGACGCACTCGGTGCATTTATCCGGTTCAATCACGTAAAGGGAGCCGCCGGCCGAGATCGCAGCATTGGGACATTCCGGCTCGCAGACTGCGCAGTTCACGCAGTTGTCGTTGATCATCAACGCCATGTCACGTTCCTCGATTCGGAGGATTCAATCGTCCAGGTATCGCCACTGTTAAGCAGGCCGCTCAGATCGCCCCGGCCCTTGCTCGCGCAAGCCAGTTCGCGAAGCTCGGCGTTGCGTTGCTCATACGTCGGCTCCGTCACCGCACGAAAGATACCGATAGGAACCGGAAATTCGGGCAATTCAAATTCGGACAAAAGGCAGGCCAGCGCCCGGTTTGCACCTTGTTCGTCGTGCACCAGCAGGTCGGCCTCGGTTGCTCTGCCCTGAACCAGTTGCACGACTTGCGGCTCAAATCCGCGCAAGCGGATTCCCCGGTCCCTTTGCCTGCCGAACACTAAAGGTTTTCCATGTTCCAGAATCAGGCGCGCATCTTGCCGGTTCGCTTTGTCCGTAACCGCTTCGTACGCGCCATCGTTAAAAACCATGCAGTTTTGCAATACTTCGACAAAGGCTGTTCCTCTGTGCGCCGCGGCCCGCGCGAGCACTTTTCTTATGTGCTCCACGTCGTTGTCGACGGTGCGTGCGACGAAAGTGGCGCCGGCACCAAGTGCCAGTGCAATCGGATTAAACGGACGGTCAATGCTGCCCATCGGCGTACTCTTGGTCTTCTTACCAAGTTCCGAGGTCGGCGAATACTGACCTTTGGTAAGTCCGTAGATGCGATTATTGAGCAAGATGATCTTCAGATCGACATTGCGTCGCATCGCGTGGATGAAGTGGTTACCACCAATCGCCAAAGCGTCGCCATCTCCCGTTACGACCCAAACCGACAGCTCAGGGCGCGCGAGCTTTAGGCCGCTGGCGATCGCCGGCGCGCGCCCGTGGATGCTGTGCATGCCATAGGTATTCATGTAATACGGAAAGCGACTCGAACAGCCAATGCCCGAGATGAAAACAAAGTTTTCGCGTGCGATTCCCAACGACGGCAACAAGTGCTGTACCTGGGCCAAAACCATGTAATCGCCGCAGCCAGGGCACCAGCGCACGTTCTGATCGGATTCGAAATCCTTGCGCGTCAGTTTCGAAATGTCCGCTGTCTCGTTCACAGTTTCTTACTCAGCAAAGTTGGAGCAGGCGCTCAAGGATTTCTGAAACCTTGAACGGTTTTCCTTGAACCTTGTTTAGTTGCACGACATCGCGCAGATACCGCTCCCGCAGCAACTTAGAGAGCTGCCCCATGTTCAGTTCGGGCACCAGAACCTTGCCAAATCGCGACAGAATCTCCCCCAGGTCCGGCGGCATCGGATTGAGGTGACGCAGCTGTACGTGTGCAACCGACTTGCCGGCAGCCTGCGCGGCCGCACGCGCTTCGGCGACCGGGCCATAGGTGCTGCCCCACGCTACGATCAATACGTCACCGCGATCTGGTCCCTCGATGTGAAGCGGCGAAAGATCCGAGGCAATACCGGCGATCTTGGCGGCCCGGGTCTGCACCATCCGTTGGTGATTCAACGGCGCGTGCGATATGTCGCCGCTCAGAAAGTCTTTTTCCAGACCACCGATGCGATGTTCCAAACCGGTCGTTCCCGGCCGCACCCAGGCCCTGGCAAGATGCTCGTTGCGCGCGTAGGGCTGAAATCCATCGGGATTGCTCCGATACAGCACTTCGAGCTTCGGAAGTTCATTCGCGCCGGGGATTAACCACGGTTGCGCTGAATTGCCGATACCGCCATCGGAGAGCAGGATCACGGGAGTCATGTATTTGATCGCGATGCGAAAGGCCTCCAGTGCACAATCAAAGCAGTCGGAGGGTGATGCCGCTGCAAGCACAGCGACCGGACACTCGCCATGTCGTCCGTAGACAGACTGCAGCAGGTCGGACTGCTCGATTTTGGTTGGCAAGCCGGTCGACGGACCGGCGCGCTGAACGTTGACGATTACCAGTGGCAACTCGAGCATTACGGCTAGGCCCAGCGCCTCGGTCTTCAGATCCATTCCGGGGCCCGAGGTGGTCGTTAACGCAAGCGAGCCTCCGTAGGCCGCCCCTATGCAGGCACAAATGCTCGCAATTTCATCTTCGGCCTGAAACGTCGTCACGTCGAAGTGTTTTAGCCGAGAAAGCTCATGCAAAATATCGGTCGCAGGAGTGATCGGATACGAGGCCATGAATAATGGCACCCCAGAAATCTCCGAGGCGGCGACCGCACCCAAGGCTAGCCCCGCATTACCCGTGATACTCCGATACTTACCCGGTTGAGTGTCCTTCGCCCGCACCCGAAAGCCGGTATCAAAGATCTCGGTCGATTCGGCGTAAGCAAAACCGGAACGCAACGCGAGCACGTTTGCTTCGGCCAGCTTCGGCTGACTAGCAAATCTGCGCCGGATTTGCGCGATCTCGGTGTCCAATGGCCGGCTATACAAACACAGCATCAAACCCAGTGCGTAGTAGTTCTTGCCGCGCTGGCTGTCCTTCTTCGAGAGGCCACTGGCGCGAAGCGCCTTTTCGTTGAGGCCCGAAATGTCGATCTTGAAGACGCGGTAGCCCTCGAGCTCGCCATCGGCCAACGGATCAACGTGGTAGCCGGCCTTGGCCAAGTTCACGGCCGTAAACGCGCCAATGTCGGCGATGATCGTTGCGCCTTGCTTGACGTCCGGCAAATTGGCCCGCAGCGCCGCCGGATTCATCGCCACAAGCACATCAACCTCGTCACCGGAGGTGAACACGGGGTCAGATGAGTATTGAATCTGAAAACCGGAAACGCCGAACAGTGTTCCAGCAGGTGCCCGAATTTCTGAGGGGTAATCCGGGTGGGTGGCAAAATCCAACCCGGCAAGAGCCACCGTTTTGGAAAATTCGGCGCCTGCGAGCTGCATCCCATCACCCGAGTCGCCGGCAAAGCGAATTACAACGCTGTCGAGCTCTTCGATGCGGCGGCCGTGGTGTGCGTCCTGATCTAACCCTACTGGGTCGTTTGCATATACGGCGCTACACGCCGCTTCAAATGCCTCCGCGGCTCGATGCTCCATGGGCGGCAAGACACTCTCCTTTTGACGCAAACCGGCAAAGACCCGCGCGTGACCGCGCTAAATTCGTTCGCAAGAACGTAGCGCGCGCCCCGCATTTAGTTGGAGTTCATACTATTTTCCGTCCAACCATTTGACCGTGATCAAGGCATTGCCTTATCAGCGATGCCATGAAAAGAGTCTTTCCGTTTGCCGCCGCTGACGCGACGCAATAGAAGAGGAAAAAGCACCTCCCTGTATCTTGCATCGCCGCATTCGGAAGGCATGATTGCGGACCCAGTGCAGCAGCTCAGCTGCGGTTCAAATGTAAGAAACGATGTAGTCGCGCAACGAAGAAGATGGGGAGACGCTCAGCAGTGGGGTCTTGTGGTTCGGCTTAAAGCGCTAAATGCGAAGCACTCGCATCGGCCTAGCCATCAAGACACTGTCCTCCGGTCTGCGTCGACGGATAACTTGCGTTTGGCGCATCGCAGCGCCCAAGCGTAGCCCAAAATATTGCGCGCAAGCAAAAGCTGGGAAGCAAGCAGCAGCGCCGCCGCCCAGCGCGCGAGGCCGGGCAGGGCTGCGGCCAACGCGACAGCCAACGCAGCGATCGCCTGCAACCAGACCTGCGCGCGCTGGCTCCGGTCACCGGGCGCACGATCCAAACGCCAGCCTCCTCCCTCAGCCGCCAAATGCAAGCTGGCAAGAAATGGCAAGATCCGCATCAGCATGGCACCGATCAGGGTGACGAACACGCCAAGTACCATCAAAGCGCCAAAGGCCAGCTCCACGGCCGAAGCAGACGGCGCATCGATTGGCAGCGTGCGAGCGGCAAGCAGCACCACTGACCCAATTACCGAGGCCATAGCAAGCTGCCATCCCGTTGATGTCGCATCGCTCCTTGGCCGACGACGACGCGCAAATCGCCACAACGTCACGCCGGCAAATCCGAGCGCACCCAAGCTCGCAATTGCAAGGCCCGCGAGCTTCAGCCACGAAATGGCGAAGAACATTGCGCAAAGACTTAACAGCAATACAAGAGCCAACGCGGCGAGGTACACGTCGGCCAACTTTGGGTAGTTCGCTGTCATATAGAACATGGGTACAAATTGCAACGCGACGGCTGCCGCTAATGGCAAGCCCCAGCCTGCAAACGCCCATGTCGCATGCAGATCAATGAGTCCCAAAACATCGTCGTAGGGTTGACCACCAAAAAGCGAGCGTGCCAACACCAGGCCTGCGACCGCCGTGCCGCCGAGGCCAACGAGCGCAAGCGCAAGCAAACGCGCCGACTCGCCGCGCAGACCGGAGCGCAAAAGTCCAGGCAAGCTTGCGGCCACAAAGACTGCGATGCTCACGGTCATTAGCGCGGCGCCCACGGTGACCATCGAGGGACTCGAAAAGCTCGCGCCTAGCATACCCAGGACAAGCAGCGTCGCCCCCGCGGTTAGACCCCCGTGGCTGACGGTTGCCACCAGCATTGGGCGAGCGATCACGACGCCACCGACGACTGGCATCACCTGCCACAATGCGCCGACCATTGCCTGCATCATGAAACCCGCCGTGAAGCAATGCAGGGTCGCGAACGTAACTGGCTGCCAGCGCGAGTGCAGCGCATCGGCGCCAGCCCACAACAGCAAGGACGCGCCCGCGATGCCAAACAAAGGCGCCGTTAGCATGAAACGCAAGGGAATTGATAGCGGTGGTGCCTGACGAAAATCGAGCATGCAATAATTCGTTGAGAGTGGGCGTTAGCCATGCAGGCTAATCGAGAGAAAATTTTTGACGACGGCGAAAGAACCAACTCACCTGGCGGCAACTGTTTGCCGATGAAGTAAGCCGGCCGTTGGCGGCGCCGGCGACAGCCGCTTGCGCGCGCATCCCGACCATAGGTGGCGCGCTTACGCAGGGTCGGAAGGCGGCGCCTGTTGTGCCAGTGCGCGCGCGAACTCCTCCCCATGACCTTGCAAGAACCGATCACACATTGGGTACAACACCTGCTCTTCCTTGATGTTGTGACTTTGCAACAATGAAAAGAGCGTATCGACCGCTTGGGCAGCCCGATCAAACTCTCCGCGGCCAATCAAACCTTGCACTTCGTCGCACAGCTCGCGCACCTGGGTGTGTTCGGATCGCATGACGGCAACAGGAGCACTTCCGCCTGCAAACGCCGCCTCGAGCGCCGGGAACAAGGTCTGCTCTTCGGCGTTGAAATGCCCTTCGATCTGTGATCGAAAGCGCGCGAACGCTTTGTCGCTCTCCGCACCGGCCTTCGCCAAGAGTCCTTTCTCGACACTGGCCAGAGTCTCGTCGCAGGCACGGTGATCAGCGCTGAAGGCTTGTTGGATGGTCGTCATGGGTCTCTCCGATTTACTCGGCGCCGATTCGGCGTTTGAATTCGGACAGCGGCACAACCTCGAGTTGGCTGCAGCGGCGACGGCCGACCTCCGGGGCACTAAGCGGCACACACGGCACCATACTTCGACGCGAATCCAGGCATAGGCGCTGGTACGTTGCGGTTGCCTCTAGCTTCCACGCTAGTTCCTGCTCGCTGAGCTGGCGCACAACCTTCGCTGGCACTCCCATTGCGAGGGTGCCAGCCGGAATCTGGCTTTGCGCTGCCACAAATGCCGAAGCCGCAATAACCGCCGATTCGCCAACGACCGCGTAGTCCATCACGACCGCATTCATTCCGATAAGCGCGTTGCGTCGTAGCGTGCAGGCATGAATGATCGCGCCATGCCCGATATGGCCGTTGTCTTCGATCGTTGTATCCGTGCCCGGAAAGCCGTGAACGACGACGCTGTCTTGAATGTTGGCGCCCGCGCCGATGATGATGCGACCAAGATC
This sequence comes from uncultured Burkholderiaceae bacterium, assembly GCA_964608115.1. Lineage (GTDB taxonomy): Bacteria > Pseudomonadota > Gammaproteobacteria > Burkholderiales > Burkholderiaceae_F > GJ-E10. The sequence continues at coordinate 8,910 of CAZSOI010000061.1, forward strand.
GCCGCGCAACGATGCGCACGGTGCAACATAAACGCCGGCGCCGATGATGACATCGCCGATTACGACTGCGCTCGGATGCACGAACGCGCTCGGGTCGATCGCAGGCACGATGCCATCGAACGAATAAATCTGTGCCATCACTGAAACACTAGCGAAAGCCGCGTCTGCAGCCGACCCAGGGGACGCGGCATGCACCCGTCCCGGCGAGGGTCGTGATCGACGCGATGGTCCATCATGATTTGGGCTTGGCCAGCACCTGCTCGGCAAAGCGCTCGTCGAACAGCGCCCCGCTGGCAACCAACTGCCGGTACTTGACGAAGTCGATCACATCCTTCCCAGTCTGCTTCTTGGAGTCAAATGCGTTAAAGCCGAGCCAAGCTTCGTGGTTCATGTTCGCCGCGAGCCAATGGCGATTCGCGAGTTTCATTTGGTCCCAGAAAAACTTCTTCTTCGCCCGAATGCCGTCGATCGATTTCATCAGGCACGACGGAAACAGATTAGTGAACTTCCATACGAGTTCATCAACTGCGCGATCGAGTTCGGTAAAATCAATGCTGCACTGGGCCATGAGCTCCTTGGCAGCCTTCACAGCCTCGGGCGCCACTGCTTCCCCGTACACGATCTCGCCGCCTTCAACGTAGGTGTCGCTGCGCACCAGCGGATTTCTGATCCAGACGCCGTCCTTCTTCAGTACCCGCACGACTTTGGTGACAAGATTCTTGGCTTTCATCTTGTACGCGCTCCATGTCTCGCAAGAAACGCAGTTGTACATCGCATCTTCCATGCTCAGGAACCATGGCAAGAAATCCGTCGATCCGCCATCCGGAGCCGAACCGTGCTTGGGACCAGCCTGCCCGAAGACGGCAAGGTCTGAACTGATCGTCAGATCAGTGGCCATGCCAATCTCCTGGCCGCCGGCAACCCGCATGCCATTGACCCGGCAGATCACGGGTTTCTTGCAATTAAGAATGCTGTCGACCATGGCGTTGAACAAGTCCATGTACTCGCCATACTCGTTTGGCCGACGCGAGTAATACGCCGCATATTCAGCGGTGTTGCCCCCAGCGCAAAATGCCTTGTCGCCGACGGCGGTGAACACCACGGCGACGATGCTGCGGTCTGAGGAGGCCCGCTGAAAGCCAGCGATCACCGCTTTTACCATCGAAGTGGTGTAGGAGTTGTACTGCGCCGGGTTGTTCAACCAGATCCAAGCCGCAAACAGGCCCGGCACTGCCTTGCCTTGCGGGTCGAGCACGGGGCGGCGGTCGTAAATAACCGAAGGCGCTTCCGAGCCAAAATGCTCCTCGCCCAGCAAAGCGTGGTCCTTCAGTTCGTTGTCGCGACGTAACCATTCCAATGCCATGTTGTTCTCCCGTTTCGGATTCGTTTGATTTGCGCAAGGGTTTTGTTTCAGAAGTCTGGCGTCAGAATGACTCGCTTCGATAAAGCCCCATGATGAGCCTGCTCGAAGGTTTCGACGATGCGGCTCATAGGACGCGTCTCGACGAACGGTGCAAGTTGGATGCGTCCATCCAGGCACATTGCCAGCACCTGCGGGTAGCGCTCGGGAGGGCACCCCCAGGTGCCGATTATTTCCGCGTCAAAAGCCATTAGCTTGGAGAGCATGTAGCTCGTCTCTTCGGTACCGTAGCCCACGACGATCAGCTTGCCGACAAACGACAGCAGCGCCAGCGCAAGCTCTTGCCCAGACTTGGAGCCGGTGACCTCGAAAATCTTCCAGCCTGTGTTGGCGGGAATTCCCCGCTCCTTGCAAAAACCCTTGATGAGCTCCTTGATGTCCTTCGCACTGCGGCCACGCGGATTAATCACAAAGTCGGCCCCGTAGCCTGGCATCTTCTGCAGTTTTTCGTCGTTGATGTCGATACCAATGACAGCGCAAGCGCCCATTGCTTTTGCCGTTTGCGTCATAAAGGAACCCACACCGCCGGCCGCACCAATGATCACGACGCGATCGCCACTTTTAAGATCAGCGCGAATTGCGGCCTGATACGGCGTGGTGACTGCATCCGCGATCACGGACAAATGCTCAAGGGGCGTTGCGCCGCGCTGCGCAACGACACATAAGAAGCGCGCATCGGCCACGATATGGCTTGAGAAGCCCCCGTAGATGCCCATCGAGTTGCCTGGCATCTTTTGCGCCAAGCAGCGGTTGGCCCGTCCACTGCGACACAGTTCGCATTGACCACAGGGAATCACCGCCGGAACAATAACCTCGCGGCCGACCATTTGCTCGTCGCCAGCGATGACGACACCGGCGATCTCGTGACCGAGCGATAGCGGCGGTTTTTGTATCGTCGGCACCCCCATGTAAAAGTACGACAGGTCGGTATGGCAAACGCCGCATCCGACGATTCGGATCACGACCTCGCCGGGTTGCAGCTGCGGCATCGGCAGGCGCGTACGGACCAACTTGCCCGGTTCTGTCATCTGCCACGTGTCGATATGGTTCGGGACCATCCGTTTGGACTCCTGCCGTTATCGGTGTTGCCAAACCGGTTTGCGCTTGGCCAAAAACGCGGCCAGACCTTCTCCAGCGTCCTGAGTTTTCATCAACTCCTTTAGATAGATCGCCTCAGCCTGCGCGAGGCCCTCGGTAAAGCTGCGACCCGCAGCCGCCCGCACTGCTTTGCGCGTACTGGCCAGCGCGGCGCGTGAGAACTCGAGAAATGTTGCGGCGTATGCGCGCGCCTCCTCGGCAAAGGAGGCGCGCGCAAAGACGCGATTAACCAGGCCATAGGCCAGTGCCTGCTCGGCCGTGATCACACCGCCGCCGTAGAGCATTTCGTGCGCATGCGCCGGTGCCAGCAGCCGTGGCAGCAGCACTGCGGCAACGGGCGGAAAGACGCCGAGCTTGATTTCTGGTTGACCCAACTTTGCTCCGGCGGCCGCGACAATCATGTCGCAGGCCAACGCCACCTCTAGGCCGCCGCCAAGCGCCGCGCCATTGACCGCCGCGAGCGTTGGCACGGGAAACGCATCGATTCTGCGAATGAGCGTGTGAAAGACGTCGATCATCCGATCGACTTTCTCGGGCGTGTGGTCGGCAACTTCAACACCTGCTGAAAAAGCCTTTTCGCCACTTGCGCAGATCATCAGCATGCGCGCTGAAAGATCGGTCGCCAGGGCATCAAGTGCGGCGCTCATTTGTTCCATTGCCGCGATATCCAGCACATTCAGTGGCGGACGGTGCAGGCTCAGACAGGCAAGACCGTCGGTAACGGCTGCGGTCGCGAACTCGCTGTTGAACATCGCAACTCCCTCAGAAAAGCTCGTCGAGTTCATCGGCACCGCCCCCCGGCATTTTGCCGTACTGCTGCAAATACGCTTGGATCATCTGCGATTCCCGCGAGGTGTACATCGCCGCCGGCTCAAATACGAAGTGCCGTGCCGCCTCGTTGCGTCCGAGCTGTTCCTGCAAACCTTCGCGCAGCGCCGCAACGCCTTTGATCACCAATACGTTCTTGTCGGCATCGAGCAGCTGGAACACCCCCGCATCCTCGGTGATTCCGGCAACCACTTCGGGCGTGAAATCGAGCCACGACGCGGGTGGCAGCACGGCGTCCGTGATTCGCGGTGCTAGATCGCACTTTAAGCAGCGCGAGGCCTCGGCGCGCGCCTGTTCATCGGACAAGCCCCGCTCGACTTCGTCCCAACCGGCGCGCTGCTCGGGTTTGAGCAAAATGGGCTGGCGGCGACGCCAGCGGTTAAACCCCTCGTGCCGACCGATGTAGGGATTGGGCACTGCATCGGGAAGAAGCCTTTCTTCGATGTTGCCATCTCCTCCCAATTGCCGGTCCATCGCCGCAGCGGCAACTCGCCCCTGAGCGACGGCCTCGATCAGTGTTGCCGGACCAAGCACGCAGTCGCCACCGGCATACACGCCGGTTCGGCTGGTCAACATTGAGTCCTCGCGCACGATGATGCGACCGCGCTCGTCGGTGCGAACTCCAAATCCGGAGAATTTCTGAGGATGCTGGCCGACGGCAGCGATCACCAAATCAACGTCTTCGCCGATCTGTGCGCCCGCGATCTCCTTGGGACGACGCCGCCCCGACTCGTCGGGCTCGCCTAGCTCCATTTGCGCATACGTAATTTGCAGTCGATTGCCGTGGGCACCGGGCTCGATGCGCTTAGGCGCAAGCAAGTAACGAATGTTGACGCCTTCGACAACACAACCCTCGAACTCATCCTCCCGCGCTGGCATTTCCGCACGGCTGCGGCGGTAAACCATGTCGACCGCGGCACCGAGCCGGCGCGATGAACGGGCATTGTCGGTCGCAACGTTGCCGCCGCCGATGACCGCCACCTTTGCACCCGTCTGAATGCCACCGCCGGGGGCGTTGACCAGATTCATCGTCACCGAGCGCAGATAGCTCGGACTGTCGACGACCCCCGGTAGGTCGTCGCCCGGAATGCCAAGTCGATCACCGCCCTGGCAACCGATGCCGATAAACACGGCATCAAAGCCCTGCGCCATTAGTGCATCGATGTTCTCGACGCGTGCACCGAAACGAAATTCAACACCCAACTTTTGAACCTCTCCCAGCTCACGATCGATCACTTCCGGAGGAATCCGATAGGACGGAATGCCGTATCGCGCCATGCCGCCGGCCGCCGGTTGTGCGTCCCAGACCGTAACGGCATGGCCTTTCTTTGCCAAGTAGTAGGCAACGGTCAGTCCTGCCGGACCGGCGCCGATCACCGCCGCGCGCCGACCGCTCGATGGCAGCTGTATCGATTGCCGGCGCCATAGACCGGTATCGTTGTCGTCGGCTACCCGTTTGAGTGTGCGGATCGAGAGCGGGTCATCGAGCTTGCCACGCCGGCATGCCGATTCGCACATGGCAAAGCAGGCGCGACCCAACATTCCCGGAAACGGCAGTTTTTCTCTCACAACCGCCACCGCCTCACCATACCTGCCCTCGGCGGCTAGCTGCACGTAGCGCGGTACGTCAATGCCCGCGGGGCAAGCACTGCGACAAGGAACCATCGAGGCTCCGCGCCGTGCCGTATCGAGCGTACGATCGGTTAGCGCGCCCGTTGGGCAGACGGTGACACAGGCTTGGCAAAACTTGCATCCGGACTCGATCAGCGTGGGCGCGATCGTACCAACGTAGCTCCGTCGCCCCTGCGCCGTCGTCACCTCTTTTACTTCCAGGCAACCAACACCTCGCACCTGATTGCATGCACTCAGGCAGCGCCGACAGTCGATGCACAGGTTGTAGTCGCGATCGAAAAATGGCTCGCCCCGGATCACTGGCAGTTGCGCCGGTTTGTACGCCGGCGTCGTGTTCGGTATTCCGATGTAGTCGGAAATCTTGCGCAGTTCGCAATTTGCGAAAATGCTGCAGCAGCGTGTCTCGGGCGCATTGCCATACGAGCACTCGGTGCGGCTGCAGCCCTCACGCTGAGGACAAGTAAGACAGACGTGCGGATGATTGGCCAAGATTGTTGCCAATCGCGCCTGGCGAGCCGCTTGGATCCGCGGCGAATCGGTGCGCACGACCATTCCGGATTGCACGGTCACGCAGCAAGCATCTTGCAAACCTTCGCGACCATCGACTTCAACCAGGCAAAGTTTGCATCCGCCCCCGCCTGGGCGTTGCAGGCTCGGCGGCAGGTCCGGATGGGCACACAGTGCCGGTATGTAGTGTCCGGCATTGTCCGCCGCATTAAGCAGCGAGGCACCCGCCGGAGCTTCCACGGAGGCACCGTTGATACTCAGCCGCACCGGTGCACCGAATTGCGCCAGCGCCGCCGCTCGGCTCGCTGCCCACCACTTGATTGGCTGCGCTGCGACCGCCATAACTACTCTTGCAAGCGAAACCGCGGGTAGTACGCGCCGCGGCATGCACCCGCACGTACCGCGGAGATGAGGCCAGCCATATCGCTTACTGGTTGCGAAAACTCGGTCGCGCAACGGCCCACTGCACTTAGCTTGTGACAGTCGCTGCCGCCCATGCTGGGCAGGTGCATGATTTCGCACGAGGCTACAGCCAGGTCGTTGATGTAGTCCGGGTTGCCGCCGTTGTGCGTCTCAATCGCCGCGATGCCCTGTAGATCCAACAGCCCCTCGAGCAGACTGCCCAATCCGATATCCCGATAGGGATGGGCGGGCACGCAAATCGCACCGAGCGTATTTGCACGCTCGATCAGCTCCCGCAGCGGAATGTAGTTGTCGCGACCCCAGACGTTCCAGCCATCGTCGTGCAAACCAAATGCCAGCAGATGGCCTCGGTCCGTCGAAATCTCTACGCCCCGGAGCACAAGTAAACCTTCCTGTTTGCCGATGCGCTCTACCGGCTCGGAGGCCTCAACCGAGTGATGCTCCGTTACGATCAGACCGTCGAGACCAAGCCGCTTGGCGCGGCGCACGAGGTCAACGGGTTCGAGCCAATTGTCGTTGGAATATTTCGTATGACAATGGCAATCGATCCACATGGTGTCGACCAACTTCGTTTTAAGGCAGTTGGTATTCGAGGTTGATGCGCTTGGAAGGCACGAACTTGTGATGTGAGAAGAACTTCTCTAACGCGAAGTCGTCCCAATTAACCAGCGTATAGACTTTGCTGACTCCGGCCACTTTCATGTTCATCAGGAACTGATCGAGCAACTCGCTTGCCAGTCCGCGGTTTTGCATCGCCGGCAGCACACCCAGCGAGTCAATAGTCGCGGTGGTCTCCGGGATGCCGAATTCGCCCGAATAGATGTCGCCCATGATGAACCCGACCACCTTGCCGTCGACCTCCGCCACGATCGATGAATTGATGCCGCGCGATGGGTCGGTGATCTCGGCTAGCTTACGCTCGTAATACGGACGGCGGTTCTGCCTGCTGGTTTGTTCATCGATTCCGACGATCGCGTCCAGGTCCGACCTCCTCAGAACACGCATCAGCCGTTGGACCGCCATGTTGCACTCCCCTAATTGTTGTCGGCCGGTGCCGCGGTTTTTTGCAAACCCATTGGTCGCCAGGCCGTAGCGTCAATCAAATAATTCGTCGTCCCCGCCCACGGCGCTGGCGCGACGCACGTACAGCGTGCCGTAGACTCGCCCCATCGACGCGCCGGCATCAAAGCAAGTCGTACAGTCACTTTCTTGCGCCTCTTGCACGTCCCGAATTTCAACCTCGTAGCCCAGCGCACGGTAGTTTTGCGCCATCTCCGTAAGGCGTGGCTCTGCAAGCGTCGTCAGGCGACGCCAACCGGCGTCATCGGACTTTGTCCCGGCACGCCCTACGCCAATCGGAATCACCTTTCGTCTTGCCATCGTCGCTTTACCAAGAATGCACGATCGCCCCCGGCGTGCAGGCGCTGGTGCAAGGCAGGCTTGCGCGACCTCCGGAGGGTTTGCAGCCCGAGCAGTCGTAGGCCAGACTGCGCCGAAAGGCTGGCTTGATCCACACCACCTCGTCGTCGTAGTCGTCCGTCATGGCTTCGAACATCGACTTTGGACAGGCCGTAATGCAAGCACGGTCGACCGGGCAATTGATGCACTTGTCCGTGTTAATGCTGATGTAATACTCGCCGGAGCCATCCTTATAGCCATAGTTTGCAATCACGCCTTGCTCCTTCGCATCAACCGATACTCAGCTGACGATCGGTTTTGCTGGCCCCTGCTTTTGCACCAAAGTGTGACCGAACAGCGCGCCCCCCAGCGCACCGGCGATCTGGCTGTCGATTTCGGTTTTCATTGCCTGTATGCCCAAAATCTTCTCAATACGTTTGACCACGCCTGCATTCTTGGCGATGCCACCCGTAATAAAGAAACCTTCTTCTACGCCGATTCGCTCGAGCAACGACACCACGCGTTCGGCCATTGCCTGACAGTAGGCGGCAATCACCTTGTTTTTGGTGTAGCCCGCCTTAAGCAGCGCCAGCGCCTCCGACTTGGCGAACACGACGCAAACTGACGACACCGCCTCGGGCTCCTGATCGATATCGAAAGAGCGTTGCCCTAGCTCTGCGATCGGTATCTGCATGAGGTCCGAGATGACCTCCATGCCACGACCAGTGCCCGCCGCGCATTTATCGTTCATCAAGAAGTTCGTTACTTTGCCTTTGTCGTCGCAGTGAATTGCCTTGCAGTCCTGCCCGCCCATGTCCAGAATCGTGCGCACCTTGTTACCGCCCATGTAGTTGGCACCGCGCGCGTGGCAAGCAATCTCCGTTATGGCCTTGTGCGAAAACGGGACGTTGACACGTCCATACCCGGTGCCGACGACAAAGTGCACGTCGTTTAGGCTCAAGCCCGTTTTTTCCGCCACCGCGTTAAAGACATTGTGGGCCGAATCCGGAGAATTGCTTCCGGTACGCATCGAACTATAGGCATAAAGCTTTCCATCCGCGGTAACGACGCACTGGGAACTCACCGACCCGACGTCGATGCCAACGGCGATTGTCTTGGCGCTGCGCCAGTCCACTTTCTCGTCGGCCCAGCAGTTCTCCTGCCAGCGCCAGAATTCAGGTTTTGCCTCCGCGGCCGCGGGCATCAACTCGGCAGCTACGTTCATATCGTCTGGCTCCTTTTGCGCCTTGGTCAAAAAATTTATTGAACACCTTCTGCGGCAAGCAGCGCACAACCGAGCGCGCTTACGTATTCGGGCATTTCGGGCAGCTTGATCTCGCCCACGTCCATTGCCGCCCTGAGCGATTGCACAAAACCGGCGTTATGGACCATGCCGCCGATGAGCACGACGTCGTTTTCGATTCCAACCCGTCGCACCATGGCGCAGACCCGACTGGCGACGGCGTCGAGCACCGCTTTGGCGATGTCCTCCTTCGGCGTGGACGAATGAATCAAGGACACGACCTCGGACTCCGCAAACACTGTGCATTGCGCGTTCATCGGAATCGATTTTTCCGAACGCAAGCTCGCCTCGCCGAATTCCTTAAGCGAAAGCTGCAGCGCGCGGCTCATTGCCTCAGCGAACGACCCTGCGCCAGCGGCACATTTCTCATTGCCAGCAAAATCCGTCGCGCGTCCCGTGCCATCGGTCTTAATGCCGCGGCCCTCCTCGGCGCCGACGTCAACAATCGTGCGCGCGGTCGGAAAAAAGAAGCTCACGCCTTTGGCGCCGGCCGACATCTC
>CAZSOI010000062.1:0-6107 GCA_964608115.1 uncultured Burkholderiaceae bacterium
CCGAATAAGCGGTGAGTTTTCGTTGTAGGGCATAGCTCCCTCCGACAAGAGCGGAAGTGAAGTAAAACACGTGCGCACGAAAACGTCCATGTGAATATTCGACATTGCCGCCCGACAGCTTCCTCGCGGCAAAATTCCCATCGAACTCCGCGATCCGAAGTCGCCACAGGTTAGCTGCGCTCTTAAGTCACCCTGCTCTAACGCGGCACTTTTCGCTTCATTAACGTCGGTTTTGTTCCCGGGAACAAAATCGATGAACATCTACCGCGGTGATCCGCGCAGTTTCGCTTTCGATCCAATAGCTCCGTGCGTAGCGCACGTCGCCGTACGCATCGGCGCCCACCGACCATTGCGCAAAGAGCAGCGAGTATTCCTTTACGTGCCGTTCATGCACTGCGAATTGGCGGTGATCCACGAGTGGGCGGTTAAGTTGTTCACTGAATTGGGAATCAAGCCCGATCTCGAATACGAGTCCCGGAACAAGGGGATTATCGATCGATTCGGAATACACCCGGACCGCACGCGAATACTGGGGCGCGCATCCACGCTGGAGGAACTCGCATTCGTGGCGCAGGAAAGTCCTTCGTTTTTAACCGCGATCGGCGCCCATGGAATTCGCGTACCTCTGCCGAGACCGACGCATGGTACGTCTTGCAGGACGGTCCACCAAGAATTCTCATACTCCAACGCCCTGTCGGCCGCTACGCCTTGACGCCTCCGGCGCTGCGCAAACGCGCCACTACTCTCCCACTCCCGCACGGTTCGATCCGCCAACTTTATTTGGCGCTGGAAGCAAACCCGCCGCGACCGGTCCAAGAAAAACGTCGGCAGGCTGCAATCCTCAATGCACGCGGTAACTGCAGGCGAGACAAATGCGTCACCGGGCATTTCACTGAAGCGCCGCACGATCGCGAAACGCATTGACCTGCGTTGTTCACGAATCCGAGGCGAGTTTTCGTTTTGGGATGTGTCCAATCGCCCGCGCTCCGTTGCAAAGTCCGACAAACAGTTAAGCACGTCTACTTGGCGATCGTAATGTGAATATTCGGCAATTCGTCTGCGCAGCTACCAGGGATTGCAGGACTAACTGACCAGGTGGAGGAACGTAGCGCGCGGCGGATTTTGATTGCGCGTTATCTGCAACATTCTCTTAGAAGAGAAAGTGCCAGCTCCGTCGGTATCACAAATTGGTACTCACGTTGGTACTCAGAGCGCTTTTGGTTAGTGTACGCTATCTCTGAGTGCCGCTTGGATACTGGTCGGGGCGGCGGGATTCGAACTCGCGACCCCTTGCACCCCATGCAAGTGCGCTACCAGGCTGCGCTACGCCCCGAAGGAGACGAATTGTACACGTCAGAGCTCGCGGTCAACTTTACTGTTGCGCGGTATCCGAGGTCTGCCGCGAAAGCAGAGCACGGATCGACTCGAGTTCTGCGCGCACGAAGTCCAACGCATCAACGCTGCTCGTTCGCGTTGATTTTGTCTGCGCATCGAATTTGTTCTTCATCCGGCTACGCAGAACGTCGGTCGTGGTGGCTGTGTCGCGGCCGGGGCGGCGACGCGCAGAAGAACCAGTGTCATTGCCATCGAGGCGGTTTCGCGCGCCATTGATCGTAAATCCTTCCTCGTAGAGCAATTCCCGTATGCGTCGAATGAGCAAAACCTCATGATGTTGGTAATAGCGCCGATTGCCACGTCGCTTGATTGGTTTGAGCTGGGTGAATTCCTGCTCCCAATATCGCAGAACGTGTGGTTTGACGGCGCACAGGTCGCTCACCTCACCGATCGTGAAGTAGCGCTTTGCCGGAATTGACGGCAAGGAATCCGTCGAGTCGGGTTCGACTCCGGCAGACTTGGACATCGATGCGCAGCTCCAGGTGCAAACTTGCGTGTCAATTGCAACTGATTTAGCGGCCGTAGTTGCGCGTCACGGTCGCCTTGAGTTTTTGACTTGCATGAAAAGTCACCACGCGACGCGCCGTGATCGCGATTTCCTCGCCGGTCTTGGGATTGCGTCCCGGCCGCGTTGGCTTATCACGCAGTTGAAAATTACCAAAGCCCGACAATTTCACAGCTTCACCGCGTGCAAGAGCCTGGCAAATTTCGTCGAAAAAACCGTCAACCATATCTTTGGCTTCCCGCTTGTTCAGGCCCAGGCGCTCGAATAAGGCATCGGCAATCTCGGCCTTGGTCATCGTGCGGGGTTCGCGCTCCGGATCGGTTGGCGCAGAGTTGGTCGCAGCCTTAGTTGCGGCCGCCACGTTGGGAGATTTAAAAGACGTCATGGGACGATGTAGCTTGCCGCCGCAATATGTTTTTTTGATCGCCGGGAGCCCTTTATTGGCGCACCCTTGCACCCCAGCGCTGTGACAAGTGCTCGACGATTGCGGCACGCGCCGCATCGGCATCCGCTTCCGCCAGCGAGCGATGAGTATCTTGCAGAACTACCCGGAACGCAAGGCTTTTCTCCTTATTTAACAAGCCGCTAGCTTCTTTTGGCGAAACTGCCTGATTAGAGGCGGAAGTGGGGCGAAAAACATCGAACAATCGGACTGCACGTACGCTAACTAGCCTGGGATTGCTCGAGGCCAAGCTGCGCAAGTCCTGCAAAACTTCGCCGGCGCGGACCTCGCCTCCGACCCAGATCGCGATATCTCGCACCAAAGCAGGGAATCGTGGTACCGGAACAAGGGTGGGCAGGCCGATGTCCAGCATCGGGGCAACGGCAAGTTCAAATAACACCGGTGCCGCATCCAAATCGAACTTCTTGCACAGAGCCGGATGCAACTCTCCGACGCATCCAATGTCGGTACCACGCAGGAGCACCTGAGCGCAGCGCCCGGGATGAAACGCCTCGCACAGGCGATCTGCGCGTTCGGCTGCTACAAATTGCGCTTGTGCCGGAAACAGTAAGCGTTCGATATCAGCTTTGATATCAAAAAAGTCTGCTACACGTTCCGGCAACCCCCACTGTTCGTCATCGGCCGGCCCAGAGGCCAGCGCCGCCAGATGCAGCGGTTCGGCCACGCCAGCAACCGGCTGCGCAGCATTCGGCCAAACGCTCCCTCGTCCATAGACGCTCGCGAGCTCAAAAATACGCACCCTGCTAGCCTGACGATTGAGGTTGTAGCGTAGGTTCGCAACGAGGCTCGCCAGCAAATTAGTGCGCATCACGCCGTATTGATTAGCGATCGGATTTAGAACTCGTATCAGGTCCGCTGAAGGCGTGCCGAAATCCGTTTCCCACGACTCAGGCACGAAACTAAAGTTAATTTGCTCTTGAAAGCCGGCCTGCGCGATCGCTTTGCGCAAATCATGTGCACTGCGAATGCCTTCGCGCCGCACGCGCATGCGAGCGCGTGCAAGCGGGGGTTCAGCAGGAATGCGTTCATAGCCATGCACGCGGGCGATCTCCTCCACCAGGTCAACTTCTAGCTGCAGGTCAAAGCGAAAGCTCGGAGGAGTGACGTGAAAGGTTTCCCTTTCACTCGTGCACGCCAATCCCAGGCGCGCAAAATATTTCTTGACCTGCGCCGCGGTGAGCGCGATACCCAAGATGCGCTGCAGCTGTGTCAGACGTAAGACGACCGGATCACGCCGCGGTAGTCGGGCTGTGATGTCGCCTACCGGACCGATTCGCGTTTGCGGCGTGCCGCAAATTTGCATGATGAGCTGCGCAAGCCGTTCGAGCGCGTTTGTCGTGCCCGCGAAATCCACACCTCGCTCGAATCGGTGTGCTGCCTCGGAGGAAAGCGCGAGACGGCGCGGGCGTCCTTGAATGGCCTCCGGCCACCAGAACGCGGCCTCCAGGTAAATATCCGCGGTGTCCAGCGACACAGAGCTCGACAACCCGCCCATGATTCCTGCGATTGCCTGAGGTCCGCAGTTATCGGCGACGACACCCATTTGAGGGTCAAGGTCGACGGTCTGTTCGTTGAGTAAGGTGATCGTCTCCCCTGGCAGGGCCCACCGCACGTGCAAGTCGCCGTCGAGCTTCGCCAAATCGAAAACGTGCGACGGCTGCCCGAGCTCGAGCATCACATAGTTGGAAATGTCTACCAGCGCCGAAATAGGTCGCTGTCCAGCCTGTTCGAGTCGCCGTTTCATCCAGTTTGGTGTCACCGCACGCGCGTTAACGCCGCGAATCACGCGTCCTGAGAAGCGACCACACAACTCGGGAGCGTCAATCCGCACCGCCAGCTTTTCGTGCGAATTCACTGCGATTTGCTCTGACGGCCGCGAATGCAACGTCTGGCCACTTAGCGCCGCCAACTCTCGCGCAACTCCAAGGACGCTTAGACAGTCGCCACGATTGGGTGTGGCCTTGACTTCAAAAATTGGTTCATCTAGCCCCAACGCCAACCGCAGGTCAACGCCCGGCATCAATGCATCGTCAAGCATCAATAATCCCTCGGCCTCCGCAGACAGTCCGAGCTCACGTGCAGAGCACAACATACCCTCGGACCGTACCCCTCGAACCGTTGACACTTTGATGGCAATGTCTCCTGGCAAGCGCGCTTGAGGTAGAGCACAGGGCACTGTAAGACCGGTGACAACATTTGGCGCGCCGCAAACAACCGTACGTAGCGTGGGCTCGCCCGTATCGACCCGGCAAACCGAAAGCCGGTCTGCGTCTGGGTGAGGCCCAACCTCAACGACATGTGCGACGACAACCCCGGAAAAGGTGGGCACATGATCCGGTTCCTCGACCTCTAGCCCACCCATAGTCAGTCGTTCGGCAAGCGCCGCGGGATCCTCCTGCGTCGGAAAGAACTCACGCAACCACTCGAGCGCTATCTTCATAGTGGCTCAGCGATTGAATTGTTCCAAAAACCGCAAATCGCCCTCGAAGAACAAGCGAAGATCACTAATCCCATAGCGCAGCATGGTTAGTCGCTCGAGTCCCGTGCCAAAGGCGAAGCCGATATAGCGCTCGGGATCTACGCCAAAGTTGCGCACTACGTGCGGATGCACCTGCCCGGCGCCGGAGATCTCCAGCCATCGGCCTTTGCGAGGGCCACTGGTGAACATCATGTCGATTTCCGCCGAGGGCTCCGTAAAGGGAAAATAGGACGGCCGAAATCGCACTTTGAGTTCGTCGCTCTCAAAAAAGCGTCGCAGAAAGTCCGTGTAGACACCTTTGAGATCAGCAAAACTGACGTTTTCGTCGATCCAGAGGCCCTCCGCCTGGTGAAACATCGGTGAATGCGTCGCGTCGCTATCGACGCGATAGGTGCGCCCCGACGCAATCAGGCGCAATGGCGGTGCGGTTCGCTGCGCGTAGCGCACCTGAATCGCTGAGGTATGAGTGCGAAGTAATAGGGGCTTTCCTTCTTGATCGTTAACGTCAACGTAAAACGTGTCCTGCATTGAACGCGCAGGGTGATTTTCAGGATTATTTAGCGCCGTAAAGTTGTACCAGTCGGTTTCGATCTCCGGTCCGTCGGCGATATCAAAACCGATGGACGAGAAAATCTCCTCGATCCGAACCCAGGTTCGCGTGATGGGGTGGATTCCACCCGCACTGCGACCGCGCCCGGGCAAGGTCACATCGACCGACTCGGCGGCCAAACGTGCATCGAGCTCAAGTTGGCGCAGCTGTTCGCGGCGCTCGTGCAGCAACTCCTCAATACGCTGCTTGGCCGCGTTGATACGGGCGCCTTTCGTGCGCCGCTGCTCGGGATCGAGCTGGCTCAATCCCCTGAGCAGCTCCGTCAGCGAGCCGCCCTTGCCAAGAAAGCGTGCCTTCTCGTTTTCCAGCGCCGCTGGCTGCGTTGCCGCCGCAAAAGCGCGCTGTGCATCGCTAATGAGGATATCGAGCGGATCCATGGCGTGACTCGCAAGAGAAATATCGCGCGCGCGCTAATTGCCCGAAAGCGCCAGGCTCGTGGCGTCGGTGCGTGTGAGCGAGCCTAACGGGCCAGGTTCGTCTTGACTTGCTCGACGATGGCCGCAAATGCCGGTTTATCGAGCACCGCCATGTCGGCAAGCACTTTGCGATCCAAATCGATATGCGCTTTGCGCAAGCCGCTAATGAAGGAGCTATAAGACAGGTTGTGCTCGCGCACTGCGGCGTTGATGCGCGCGATCCAAAGTGAGCGAAATAC
>CAZSOI010000063.1:0-2351 GCA_964608115.1 uncultured Burkholderiaceae bacterium
AAAACCCAGCCGCTTCGCATATCTCTCCAGCGCGGTAGGTGATGGCGCGACACCAATCGCTGCATCATTGAAAAACGCTATGTCGCCGTCAGGGTGGCACATGACTGCCAGCCAGCGACGCATGCGCTCGATAGTCTCGCGCCACGACACGGTGGTCTTCTCAGGTAATGCATTGGAGAACACGGACGAAATGTTGCACAGATCGAGCAGGTCCTCCAGCGCCAACGCGTGGTACATCGGACTGCGCTCGTACTGTCCGCCGTCCGATTGAATTTGCTCCGGCACTTGGTCCGCCAAGATCCGCAACCCGGCTGCTCGCCAGGCATCGGCTTCCGGCCCGTCAAAAATCAAACCTGCAAACACCATCGCTTTGGCATTGGCAAAGAGATGATTGCCCAATAGATGCCATTCCAATCGCTTGGCAAGCCATCGCACCTGGACCGCGAGGCTATCAATGCACTCCGGCGGCAGTTCGTTTCCGCTAAGTGCCCATTTACACCAATTGACGATGCGCACGGAGGTGGGGTAGGGCTCCCAGGCCGTGCCCGACCCAGGCGGGTTATCGTGCACCCAGCGTAACATGAGCGCACGATGCCAGCCCGATCGGGATTCAGCCCCACTGGAAATTAAATCATCGAAATAGTGCAGGTTGTAACGCCACAACTTTGGCAAGCTTGCATCATCCCAACCGACGTCATCGAGTAGCCGTTCCTCATTGAGAAATCTAAATGACGTTGGCCCGGTCAGGCTCTGCCGGCGCATTGCCTCGGCGACCCATCGGCCAGGCTTCGGCCGCAGTGGCGGTGCAGGACGCAAATCCGGCCGCGGGCGAGACAGCTGGCGCCAAACCCGTCCATAGACCTGGACAGGTTTCAGGTAACGAAGCGTGTGCCAATACCTGTAAATCAAGTGTGAGTCTGAGGGAGGCGGAGTTCTGGGAGATCTAGGCTGCTGAGCTCGCAGCTGCTGCAAGCACCACGTTCAATTGGCCAACAGGCGCTCCAACGCCGCTACGATGCGCTCACCCGTGTGGCCATCCCATAATTCCGGAATCCCACCTTTTTTCCATTCACCTGCAAACAAGCGGTCCAACGCTGAACGCAATGCAACAGGGTCAGCGCCCACTAATTCGTTGGTGCCGATCGTAACCGTCTCCGGTCGCTCGGTCGTATTGCGCAGCGTGATGCACGGCACGCCCATCACGGTAGCCTCTTCCGTAATTCCACCGGAATCGGTGATGACTGCTTTAGCGTGCCGCACGAGATAATTGAATTCCAGATACGGCTGCGCCTCGACAATTTTGAGGTTCGCAGGCAACTTGTCCAAGGCCTGCAACGTCTTGGCGGTACGCGGATGCAACGGAAACACCACCAACATACCTCGAGTGCCGTCGCAAATCGCTCCCAGCATATCCGAAAACACTTTGACCTCGTCGACGTTCGCAGGTCGATGAAGGGTCAATACAAAATACTCTCCCGGTGCCAGGCTAAATTGCTTCCAGAATAGCGGCGCGCGCAAGCGGCTCATATTTGAGAACAAAGTATCGATCATCGTGTTTCCGACGAAAAAGATTCGCTCATCCGCCACCCCTAATTGGCGAATGTTGCGAGTCGCACCTTCGCTGGTCGTGAAAAACCAATTGGAAATCGAGTCCGTGACCATACGGTTGATCTCCTCGGGCATGGACCAGTCGCCGGAGCGAATGCCGGCTTCGACATGCGCGACCTTTACCCCGAGCTTCTGTGCTGCGATCGCGCAGGCCATCGTCGACGTTACATCGCCGACTACCAGACAAAGATCGCTGCGCTGCTCCATCAGCAGTTTTTCGTAGCGAACCATGATAGCGGCCGTCTGTTCTGCCTGCGTGCCGGAGCCCACTTCAAGATTCACGTCCGGCGCAGGGACATCCAGTTGGGTGAAGAAATCGCCCGACATACGCGCATCGTAATGCTGCCCGGTGTGCACCAAGCGATAGTCAAGCGCGCCACCAACCCCTTTTTTCGTCTCAAGGGCTCGGATAATCGGCGCGATCTTCATGAAGTTCGGGCGGGCGCCCGCGATGATGTCAATGCATTTCACCGTCTAACCTCTGCAATTCAATACTCAGGCGGCTCACTTCCAATATCTCGTCAAATGGAATGGGTGCCGTACCGCCGGACTGAATTGCTCTGACGAACGCCGCTGCGCACGCTTTTTGCCCCTTGTCTTGGCGCCATAGGTTCTTTTTGGAGAAACGCGGCCAGCCAAAACCGGTCAGCTGACGAAAATTGTCCAATTTCAAGACTCGACCGAGAGCAAACACCTCCAGCCGCTCCTTCGGAAAGGACTTGCTGCCGTTGGCGAAAAAATGG
>CAZSOI010000064.1:0-1632 GCA_964608115.1 uncultured Burkholderiaceae bacterium
CAAGTCGCACCGTCATAATGAATCTGCTGAATTGTGACCTTGGGACCAGGAGTACCGGCCGCAGCAGGACGCAGACGTCTCAGCGTCGACTGTCCGCCCTTGATCGTCGTACGAAGAGCACCGCCGCTGTCCACTTCTCCGACGATCCGTACATCCCTCGTAATCGTCACGTTCCCCTTTTTCCCGAAGTCAAAAATCCCTTGTAACTGAACTGTCCCACCCCGCTCCACCGCACTCTGGAGCGCTGGCACATCGACAGCAGGGTCGTTCCGACCGACCACCACCGCTCTTGATGACTCCGCCGTCGCCTTGTTTTGCGTCTCCATGATCGATCTCTCCCGTCTTTTGATGGCTCTGCAGGTCCGCCCCATGCGTGACTTCATTTCCAACTGTCTTGATACCCTGCGCCTCGAAGACCGTATTGCTTTTCGTCATGCCGCCGCCAGTGAAGAAGAAGGTCGGTCGCTTGGGATTGCTGCGATGCATCGGCGATTCAAGCTCGATGACTTGGGATGGCTGGGACCGCAGGCGTAGGTTGCCAGATCATTCGAAGCTGGAAAGTGGTCCCGGCTCAAAAAAAAACGGCGGGAGCATTGGATTGTGTGACCCAGCGCATTATGGTCACCTTTTTACCCGTGACGCCCCTAGGCCGCTGGAATTGGACGTCGGTTCGACGCGCCTGGTTTGCGCGCGGTCAACGCCGGTCAGTTCGCAGCCCGGTAGTCTTTGCATCAACCTACGGATGACTCTCGGAGGCATCGCCATGGACCTAGACAGTGCTATTGCCGGTCGCCGTGCGGTTCGGGAATATGCGACCGAGACAGTTAGCGAAAAAACGATCCGCGAACTGATTAACGCCGCCATAATGGCGCCGAGCGCAGTCAATGTCCAACCTTGGACCTTCACCGTCGTGCGAGACCAAGCGTTGCTTGACCGCATTTCGGCCCGGGCCAAGGCCTACATGCGCGAGACGATGCCCCCCGGCCCCCACGCGGAGCATTTGCGGTTGCTTCTCGGCAACGAAAAATTCCAGATCTTCTATCACGCACCGGTGTTACTCGTGATATCGGCTTCTGAAGCCGGACCCTGGATCGTTGAGGATTGCGCTATGGCTGCCCAAAACCTCATGCTCAGCGCGTACGGTCATGGCCTAGGCACATGCTGGATTGGTTTCGCACAGACCTTCCTGAACACCGCCGAAGGCAAAAACATGCTGGGCATTCCGGGCGAGTGGGTACCTGTTGCTCCGATCATTGTCGGCAAACCCAAGGTCGCGCCAACTCCCGTGCCACGAAAAGAACCGGTCATCCGGTGGGTCGGCTAGTTGGGCGTTGGAAGATGCGATCGTGCTCAGTCGGCTTGACATGGATACCGGGCTTTTGTCGTGCACACTATTGAGAGCGAGCGCGGCCGATGGTTTTCACTGAAAGTCTCGAGTAACCTCAGCCATGCTGGAGAGTAGCAATCCTCAGAACACGAAGAGCGCCAAGAACAAAACGGCCGTTCTGGAGCAAGGTAACTATGCGTTTTGAGGCATTTTCGTTTGGTTCAATCCGCATCGACGGCGTCACCTACAATTGCGACGTGGTAATCGACGACGAGCATGTGCGCAAGCGCGACAAAAAGCCTTCC
>CAZSOI010000065.1:0-3818 GCA_964608115.1 uncultured Burkholderiaceae bacterium
AACTTGTCCGGCTGCAGGTCTTGGTGTCGGCACCTCTTCAAGCCGTAACACCTCGGGACCGCCAAACTCTCGAACCAAAATTGCTTTCATTTCAGCCTCACTAAAATGTGCTGGGCGCCTTCGGGCGCCTTACCAGATCGACTTCCTACCTGCTAGCACCATTCAGTCATGCCGCTCGGCCTTGATCGCGTCGTACTTGACTAGGGCCCGTTCGAACTTGTCGTTGAAGAGCCACATCGCGTTGAGGATTTCGCGGAAGGTCGCAGACATCTTTGCCCGGTCCGCTTGGCCAAAAGCGAAAATGCTGTTGTTGCGCAGATATCCCATGACTTTCGGTTCGGAGATCACATAATCACTGAGCATACCAGATGCCAGCGCGGATTTGGTCGGCGTCGGGATGATTTGGATAAGCTCGAATAATTTCATTTGGTCAATTGCGTCAGGCAGGGTTTGCACGACCGCCGGTATTTGCGGGAAAAGGTCAGCCTGCGCGTTCATCAGTCCGTCCCGCGTGGCGGTCCAGTGATTGAATCGATGATCCAACTTGCTGGCACGAGCTTCTTCGGCGTCGTCGCGGGCAATCAATGCAGGATTGAAGGCAGCAATCATTTTTCTGATGGTCGCCCATTTCTTTCGGCCATTCCAATCCTCCGACGTTCCGGTTTGAAAACTGCCCTTGTATTTGTTGGAGCGTGCATTGCCGATGTTTTGGTTGCCGTCGGTCTCTGCAAAGAAAATTCCGAGGGCAAGGCGACCGGCGATTTCCGCGTTTGCCGCATCGAGGCCCATGGCGCTTGCGATAGCGGTAGCTAGGTCGACGACGTCGCGAAACGGTGTGCGGGAATTTTGCGAGTCTTCTGGCGGCGCCTGCATGGCCGAAAAAAGGGCTTTGTATTCATCGAGAAGCGGCTCGATGTCAGCGTCAAAATACTGCGGTGGAACCCCGAATTTGTTGGGTCGGCCGATCAGCGACGGCACTAGGTCGGTGAGATCTTTGTACGCACTCATCACATTGATCCGAGCCTGATAAAGCGCCTGTCCCGGCAAGTTCGGCAGCGGTTGATTGGCCTCGATCTGTGCGCGGCGTTCTCTTAGGATCGAAGTAAATCGTGTGAGCCCACCGTTGTAGGCATCGAGCGCGTTATTCTGCGCTTTAGTGAGGTTGGCCGGAATGACTTTTGCCGAGGGAAGTAAGCGCGGGTTGCTTATGCCGGCCGCAAACAGGGCGGTGACGAAGCTCCCGATTGGCAATGCCAGCAAAAGCCCGAGGAGAACTCTCACCGCCAGGCGCGATTTATGGATGAGTACGGTATCGGCCGATCTGGCTGGCAAGACGGGCCCGGTAGCGGTCGGCTTTGGATGTTCTCTGGTCACAACGACTGTTCATAACGATTTCCGCTTTACTCCTCAAAGCCGACATTGAAGCGAACTTGGGCGTTGTCGGCGATGTGCCACAAGGAGACATATGAATTGACAGAGGAGCCAACGTGGACACCCGGGTGTCTAGCTGTTGGTCGCTTTGCTGGCCCTGGTCAGCATGGTAATGCCCGGAAGCATAATTTCTGTCCCTTCGACGTCGAGCCCAACCTCGCGGAGAGCGCCCTCAACGTAGAAAGGGGTGAGGCAGACAGCGTTCGGATTATCCATGATGCTGCCGAGGAGGTACCACGCAGCAAAAGGCGGGCCTTCGCGAGTGTTGTCCACCAGAAAGTCATCACCCTGCCGACGTGAGGGAATCGTTGAACTCGATACAAGAAAAACGGCGGCGATTGCCGGCTGTCTAGCTACCTTTCGAGCCTAATGCCCCCAGTTGAATTTCCAGACGAGCGAGCTTGTGATCGTCTGCACATGTTTGGTTTCGTGTTCTACCTCGACGCCGCCACTTCCGCTGTATGCAAGATCGGCTGCCCCGTAGCCAGAATAGCGATATTCGTTTCGCCAATACAGGCCCGGCCATGCCTGCACCGCTATTTCGGTACCGCCGCCGATGAACCAACCACTAAAAGTGTTCGCCGGAAGAAACTCTCCACTCGGCGCCCCGTTGAATTCAACAATATTAACGCTATTGAAATGTGCGTCAGTCCATCCGCCGTTAAGGTAGGTGAGGATTGCGGGAGTGACTAGATAACCGATCCGCCCGCCTACTGCCCAGGCGCCACTCTCCGTTTCGCTGCCTCCAAAGCCAAAGTTGGCTTCGGTAAAGTCGCCGTGGAGGTCCATGAAATCATAATCGGCGAAGGCGCCGACGACCCAGTTGCCCAACTGACCGGTGGAGAACTGATAGTCACAGCCGCCGCCAGCCACGCCAAGCCAGCCTTCGCCGCCATTGGTCTGATTTACACTAAACGGAACGCCGAGTTCTGTAAGCTGGTGGTTTTGACTGTACATACCGTATCCGGCGCCGGCATTGACATAGCATCCGGTCCAGGTTGAAACGGCGGGGAGTGGTGGTGACGGTGCAGCCTTATAGGCCGGCACGCCCGCCGGCGCCGGCAGTTTCCAGACGAGCGAAGTTGTGATCGTCTGCACGTGTTTTGTTTCCTGCTCTGCAATGATAGGGCCCGCGGGAACATTGGCTGCCCCGTAGCCCGAATAGCGATATTCGTTTCGCCAATACAGGCCCGGCCATGCCTGCACTGCTATTTCGGTACCGCCGCCAATGAACCAACCACTAAAGGTATTCGCGCCGAGAACGGTTCCGCTCGGTTGTCCGTTGAAGGATTCAACGAAATTTACGCCATCGAAGCGCGCGCCGGTCCATCCGCCGTTAAAGTAGGTGAGGATTGCGGGAGTCACCAAATAACCGATCCGCCCGCCTACTGCCCAGGCGCCACTCTCCTTCTCGCTACCTACCAAGCTATTGGCTTCGGTAAAGTCGCCGTGGAGGTCCATGAAATCATAATCGGCGAAGGCGCCGACGACCCAACTGCCCAAACTACCAGTGGAGAACTGATAGTCACAGCCGCCGCCAACCAAGCCAAGCCAGCCTTCGCCGCCATTGGTATGATTTACGCCCAACGGAACGCCGAGTTCTGTAAGCTGATGGTTTTGACTATACATACCGTATCCGGCGCCGGCATTGACATAGCACCCGGTCCAGCTGGCAACCGGCGCTGGCGGCAGAGGTGGCGCTTTCAGGGGCAGTCCGATGTCAGCCGCCATGGCAGGCGCTGCGATCAGCACGCCAATGGCAATCAGGCCGAGTACTGATTTTTTCATTTGGTGGCGCCCCCGCCCAATCGTCGCGCGTAATGATACCTAATTCGAGGTCCCGGCGTTGTTGCCACGAAGTCACAGTGAACAGGAATTTAGTGGGCAGGCCGATGTCTCAAGGGTCGCGTTCGCCATTTCGGCGATGTTCGCCATAGGTCCCTCGCCACCTGATCTAAAATTTAGGAATATTTCAAATTGGCGCCGGAGATTTTCCGCCGCTGTCTCCGCAATCTCCGGAAAGCGGGAATGCGGAGACCGAATTACACGCACAAAGAGGCCGAAATTGCGGGCTTTCGGTGACCCGACTGAGAGAGTGTCGGAACATCAGATTGGCTGGCTGAGGACGCAGTGCGTATACAACCGGTCTCCGCCTTAAACTCCCTGCTAACAGGGAAAAATACAGGGAAATTCACGCGGATTGCCCTCGGCGTCAGTCGTTTACGTCAAGAAAGGCCCTAATCGCGGGCCCTTCTAATTAATTGCCCTGAGATTCAAAACAGGGAATTTTGGAGGAGTGAACAGGGAAAACTGATCACGATCAGGGAAATTCTGGCGCCCTGCCCTTTCCGTTTCATCTCCGTTTGTTGGAGTGAAGCGGACCTTCA
>CAZSOI010000066.1:0-7041 GCA_964608115.1 uncultured Burkholderiaceae bacterium
TACCTGAGGACTTCCTCGATCGCTTCCCCGCGGAAGACAAAAGGGCAGGCGAAGCAGTGCGCACCGAGCCCGCGCTGGCCGCCTCGGCCGCGAGTAGCCCGCCGACGAATCTGCAGGACATGGAATGGCGCGCAATCCAAGAAGCGCTACAACGCAACGGGGGCAATGTTTCGGCCACCGCTCGATTGCTGGGGATCTCTCGCAATACGATTTACCGGCGGCTGATGTCCCAGGCGAGAAGCTAAAGGCGCGGGCGCCAGCTAACGACGAGTTGCTCAAAACGTATATTTCAAGCCAACTCCGGCCAAGTAGCTTCGACCAGGCGCCGGCTCGTAAAAGCGCAGGCTGGTCTCGTCGACAATTACCGAGCCCGCGTATTGTCGATTGAGCAGATTATCGACCCGGGCAAAGGCATGGAGCGCCAAATTGCCGAATGCAAATCGGTAACCCGTCCTCAAACCCACGATACCGTAGCCCGGCGCCGCCTGTGAATTGATGTCGTCAGCGTACATCTGCGAGGCAGCTAGCACTTCCATGCCCGCCTGCCAGCCCGTGTCCGGTTTCCAGCCCAAGTCCGCGTACAGCGTCGAGCGCGCAATCGACGGAATCGCGTTGCCCCTGCCAACCAAAACGTTGGGTGCGGGACAAGGCGTGGTGCTACACGAGAAGTAGGCATCCGTGTAGCGAGCATTCACGTAGGTGTAGGCAAGCTTTGCGACCGTGTCTTGCGCAAGAGTCTTGCTCCAAGACAGTTCGACACCGTCGCGACCCGTGTGACCTGCATTCTGGTACACCGCACGACCGCCGGTGTTGGTCTGGGTCACGATCTCCTCTGCGGTGATGATGTGAAACAGCGTCGCTTGGGCGCGGCCCAATGGGCCATTGCGTGTCTCAATTCCCAGCTCATAGTTGTCACTATGGTCGGCATTAAGCGCCGTGTTAATACCGGGCGCTCCGCTGGGTCGATATGCGAGCTCGTTAAGTGTAGGTGTTTCAAACCCGCGACCAGCATTGACGTACACGCGCAAGTCCGCCGTAACCGCAAACGCGAGTCCGACCACGGGAAGACTGGCGGCATAGTCGACCGAATTGTTGTCTCCGCTGCTTACCCCTGGAATCGGGTTGTCGGTCGAGTTGAACTTGACCAGACTATGGCGGATACCGGCCATTGCACTCCAAGAAGGAAGGAACTGCCATAACAGCTGAGCATACTGATCAAAGTCACCTACCGTGTTAGCCTGGTTGCGGCGCATTTGGCCGGCAATTCCGTACTGCGGATTGACGACGGTGCCAATGAAATTCAAAAATCCCTCACGCGCTTCCTGCAGTTCGTCATAGGTCACGCCGACCGTAGCGGTCAGCGGGCCTTCGGCGACAAGCATCCGCCGGGTCCAGCGCAGATCGACGCCTTCGTATTCGCGCCCCAGGTCGATGACGCCTCCGGGACTCGTAAGTGCACTCTGGGTCGTACTAGGGATCGCCTGAAATTGCTCGGCGTTACGATGACCAGCATAGAGGTAAATCTCCAGAGCGTCGGCCGCGTCGATTTCGCGTTCGTAAACGGTGCCGACCTGCGTCTGATCAAAGGTCTTGCGCGTGTTGAACTGCACTGCTGCCGGATCGACGCTGCGTGGATTTGTCTCAAACTGCGCACGTTTTAATCCCAACGGATCCTGGGCGGTCGGCGATGCTACGCTGTTCAGAACCAAGGTCACGTGGCTGTCCGGATCAAGCGGAGCATCGATGTAAATGTTGGCAAAGTTTCGGTCAGCGGCGCTATGCGGTCGATAGCCGTCAGTGGCAAAGTGCGTCAGATCCACGTCATAGCCCACCGTGCCGTTGGAGCCGGTTGCGCGTGTCGACTCGCGCACTTGTCCAAAACCGCCGGCAACAACATCTGCCGAAACCGCCGGCGGTGCACTTCCGCGCTGTGAGAAGATCTGAATCACACCACCAGAGGAGTTTCCGTAAAGGGCGGAGTACGGCCCTCGTAGCACTTCGATGTGATCGACCGAATCCAGGTCAATGTTGGAAACCCAGCCTTGGCCGTCGGGAAGTGTCGAGGGTATGCCATCGACGTAAACGCGCACGCCACGCAGTCCAAACGAGGAACGTGCGCCAAAGCCGCGGATCGATACCTGCTCATCTTGCGCGTAATTTTGGCGGTTGCGCGCAACCAGTCCTGGTACCTCACCCACGCTCTCGGAGAAATTCACGCCCAGCTGAGAATCGCGAACGGTGTCGCCGTCAACGGAGGAAATCGATGCAGGCACATCGAAGATCGGTATCGGGGTCCTCGTGGCGGAGACGACAATTGTTTCTTCGTTGGGCTCGCCTTGGGCAGACTGCGCCATGGCTGCCAGCGGGGCAAGGCCGCACAAGAGCCATGCTGTCCCGAACAGATGCCGTGCCGGCATCCACCACCAGCCGGTTGCACAATTTCGGCGCATATCGCGTCTTCCTCCCCTCCAAGCAGCCAGACACGTCGGTCGGCTTTGTCTCGTCTTTTTATTACGTCTTACTGGCTTTGAAGCGCCTCCAGCGGCAAAGCAGTTTCCGTGCCAATGGGCAAAGCCTGATGATCGTTCTGCACCACCTGGCAAAAAATTCGCCTAGAGCAAAGCCGACGCATCGACAGGGCTCGATCAGGTGCGCGATAGTACCTAGGGCGCGCCCAAAGTGCGCAATTTGCCGAACTCCCAAGCAAGAGGCCACGCATGCACAGGTGAGGCAAAAACTCCGCCTGCTTGAGCATCGATTGGCAAGATCCGCAAAATCAACGTCTTGGATCGCCGCGCGGATGCATTGCTCACATGCGCGTTTTAGTTGCAGCGCCTTGGCATCGTTTCGGCAGGCGCCGCCCTTGTAAAGTTGCCGGCCCTGAGCAAGCGATAGCTCGACGGACTCTGCGCTCGCGAAAAAAGTTTCTCGACGAACCAATCGATTAGCAATAACCACGGCGCAGATCTTTGTTTTCTCGCAGTGGTTATTTTCATTGAGACGACGCGCTCGGAGCGGCCTTGCTTGCTGCGGCAAAAAGTTGAATTTCTTCGTTGGTCATTGACAGCCCAAAGTCATCGGTCTAGAAAGAGACTGCGAACGAAAACCATTTCGCCTTGCAATTTGTGCTTACTGCTACGAGGAGAACGCCATGGATTGCTCTTCGTCTTGGATTGGGAGAAGCCTGATCGCATTGTCAGCGATGATTGGTCTGACTGCCGTGGCGATGGCCGACACCGGCTCTGATGCATTTAATAAGTACGTGTCCGATCTTGCACTACGACTGCAGCGGATCGATAACGGCAGTTACTGGATCAGCACTCTGGTCGATTCGGATGCATACGAGCGCTACCTCGCGGCAATCGGCGAGGGCGCGGGTGGTCCGGGACTAACTGAGACCGTATTGATGGCCCGCGATGACGTGGAACCGCTGCGGACATTTAACGGCTATCTGCGCTGCCTCGGACAGCGCATACATGCGGACGCGGGCTCGGCGGGCCCCGCGATGGAAGCAGAAAGCGGATCGGTTCGCTTTGACCGATATGTAGAGGAGCTGAACTTCCGTCTACAGGTGCTGCGCGAAGCCAGCGAATCTACCGGCTTTTGATCCCCGGTAGCGACGCTAAATGCTCTACTGGAGCGCCAACTCCGAAAAGCGATTCGAGTTCAGCGACAAAGGGTTTGAACTCCTGCGGCGCAGCCGCTCGCCATAAAGCCAGATAGTCGTAGAACTGGCTGTGAGCGGGCGCTGCGCTCACGTTCAAGTAGGCCAAAGCGCGCCATAGCTCGGGGTTGCGTTCAAATAGCGGCAGAATCTGGGCCGCGACCAATTCATTTAACTCGCGCAGGTAGGGTTCGCGGCGCAGTTGATCTTCGTTTTGCGCAAACCAGGCCGACATGCTAAGACCTGCGGGCAGCTCGCGATGTGGTTGCGCAAGCAGCGTATCGGCGTACTTCGCAAGCAAGGGCGCTGCCTGCTGCAGATCCTGGTCCGCGTCCGATTGCGCCCAATTAGCAGCCAGACGGCGCAGAGCGTACAGAGAAGCGGTTTCACACAGCGATTCCTCGAACCACTGATTCTCGCGCACGACTTCGCCGTCATGTTCCTTCAGATCAAAGCGCGAGAGCAAGTGACACAATTCGTGCGAGAACTGATACACATATTGGTACCAGCGATCGTTGCGGGCCGATAGCCAGATAACATACGCTCCGTCGAGCGCACGATCGTAGGAAATCAACGGCGAGCCAAAGTGGTGCCGTACCAATACGGGAGGCAAAGGCACATCATGCGCCGCGCCACCGAACTCTTGAATGACCGATGCGAGGACGCGCTCGACCTCCTGCGCACTGACACTTCCCCATCCGCCATCAGCCACCCGCAACTGCGTGCCAAGGGCGCGTTGGCTCTGAACAGCCGCCGCTTTTACTGGGTCGGCGTGTGCCCCATGTGCAAGGCCTAAGGTCAAGAGGCTAAACAAAACTCGCTTCATTCGCGACCGTCTCACGTTGCCTTAATAACGAATTCTTGCACATCGCCAAAGACTGCGCGCTCAAAATTTCCACGCCGCAAGCCGCGCGAAGAGGTTTGCGAGGCATCCCGACGGCCGCTCGCAGCTAAAGGACGCTAGAACCCTGTGGCGGTCATGGAAATTTAGACCGCCTGTGAGCTTCTGCCACATTGCGCCTCGCGTTGCGATTCGAGAATTCGACAAGCCGTAGCTGCGCCGGGTGCCTGTCCGTAATCCATGCCGATTCATTTCGGTGCGACTTTCGGTTCACGCCCACAAACTGAGGGCTGGGTGCACCGTTAAGCTCTTTGCATATTGCCGCCTAAGTCCTTGCTCAGTGAAATGGGAAATAAAGGGAACAACGCGACAGCAACCTGCACTTCCAATCCGGTGGAGATGGCGTGATCGCTCGCAGATATTGCGCTGGTCCACAGAAGCTGGCAGAACCGGCTGGAACTTGCCTTTGGTTTTGTGGGCAGACGCATTGCGACGAAAAACCGGAGCAGCGGCCTCGAGTTGTTCCGCCTGAAAGGAAAGGAATGGCAACAGAGCGCTGATTTGGTTGCGGGCGTGCACGCATATCAAAGCGACTTACCTTTGTGACTCTTTCGATGGATCGGCGTTTACAATGAACGCTTGATGGCCGTCCTGCGATTCATCGCGGATATTCGCCATCCAATCTTGGCCTCGCGCGCGACCTAGCGATTTGATGCGGTCGACTGTTTTGCCCTGAAGGAACTGGCATGCCAGATGTTTTGGTACCCCTGGCGGAGGGTTTTGAGGAACTGGAGGCCGTCGCCATCATCGACGTTCTACGCCGCGCCCGCATCAAAGTTGTCGTTGCGGGGCTTCATCGTGGTCCCGTCAAGGGTTCGCGCGAAACCGTACTGGTCCCAGACGCAGTATTGGACGACGTAATGGAGCAGGATTTTGATATGTTGGTGCTTCCTGGCGGAATGCCGGGAGTGAAAAACCTGCGCGAAGATCCGCGGATCAGAAAACTGCTGCAGCGTTATACGCAATCTGACCGGAGTACGGGTGCGATCTGTGCTGCACCCTCCGTGCTTGCCGCTTATGGCCACCTTACGGGAAGGAAAGCGACAAGCAACCCGAATTTCCGTGATCAGGTCGCGATCGAAGGCGTGAGCTACAGCGAGGACCCCGTTGTCGTCGACGGAAATATTGTCACCTCGCGCGGCGCAGGCACGTCAGTCGCATTTGCGCTTGCATTAGTTGAGAAGCTCGCCGGGACCGCCACGCGCAAAGAAGTCGAAGTCGGCCTCGTAATGACCCACTGAGCGGCTACAGACGAACAAATTTGGTCGAACCGCTAGGCGCTGTGCCCGGTTGCCGTGCACACGCCCGGCCCATTGTCTTTGCGCTTCCCGTACCTGCCGACGGTAGGCAAGAGGATAGGGACTTGCCGCCGCCAACCTGGGTTTGACCGTACCGCGACGCACGGGTCGGGTCCGGTGATTTTCGCGATGCACAGCGCATTAGTGCTTTAGCCACCTGGTCGCCACGAACGCATATCCGATTAAGTCGCCGACCAGTTCCGCAAGGGGCAAGGGGATTTTATTTCCCTTACCCCGACAGATGAAAGCTCTGCACGAGGAACGCGTGAAGCTTCTCCACGGCATCGGCGCGCGCCGCGCGGTTGGGGTGTAGCTGCGCCCCATGCTGCATGCATCCTCGCATGTAGTGGATCAGGGCGAGCCCGGAAACACCGGTCACCGGTTTGTGGTTCATTCGCACGACCTGGCCCGTGGAGAAATCGATGAGTACGTCACAGTTGCGCCCTGTCTCTACGAGAGCCACTGACCCATCGGTGCCTCCCTCCACGTCAAAGTCGTAGTAAACACCCGCATAGGTTTGGAAAGTGACCGCATTGCCCTGTGTCTGGATCCACTCCGCGAACTCTCGGGCCGGGCCAACCGGCACCAGATCGTCGGCATCGCCATGGAAAAATAGCATCGGCGCGTGCTCGGTTGCGGTGTCGTGGTACTGCGGCGAAGCCATTCCGTAAAACACCACGTGAGCGGCGAACTTCGGATCAGTGGCTGCCAAAACGCCGAGCCTGGCACTCTCCAGAGCCGACTCCATGGCGATTGCCCCTCCGCGCGACCACCCGATGATGCCGATACGGCCGGAGTCGATTCGCGGGTCAGCCCCCAGTACTCTCAGGGCTGCAAAAGAGTCGGCAAGACTCCTGGGGTTGCTCTGGTCGCTCGCGCTTGATCCGATGCCACGCGGGGCAAAACTGTCAACGATCAAGGCGGCTACTCCCCACTCGTTCAAGCTCTTGGCCCACTTGCGGATATTCTCGCCCTGCGGCCCATCGAGCCCGCCACTTCCGTGCTTCAAGATCATTGCCGGTACGGGCCCTTTTGCGCCAGTTGGTAGATATAGATAACCAGCAACCGTTACTGTGGCACCTTGACCGTGAACGTACTCGGCCCAAGTTGTCGGTGTCCGAGAGGGAATTGTTACCTTCTCTTGCGCCCCGCTGAGCAACGGCGCTAAGAACACAATG
>CAZSOI010000067.1:0-2028 GCA_964608115.1 uncultured Burkholderiaceae bacterium
GAACCCGGTGGCGTCCAACGCGAAGTTGCCGGAGAAGTGGTCGAAGACCGAGAACGTCGAGTGGGTGGCGGAGATGCCCGGGCGCGGATGGTCGTCGCCGATCGTGTCCGGGTCCCGGGTGTTTGTTACCACGGTTACGACCGAGGGGAAGTCGAAGCCGCCGCAAATTGGCACCGAATACAGCGACGAGTACATCGCGGAGCTCACCAAGCAGGGGTTGAGCGAGAAGGAAGTGATCGCGCGGGTGACGGCCCGCGATATCGAGCTGCCGAAGGAAGTGATGCTGCACTACTTCCTGTATTGTCTCGATATCCAGACGGGCAAAACGATTTGGAAGCAGGAGTTTTATGCGGGGCGTCCGCCGGGGGGACGGCACCGCAAGAACAGCTTTGCTTCCGAGACGCCCGGATTTTCAATCGGTTAGCAGCACAGGAGTAATAAAGCAGCGCTACAGGCGCGGTCAACCATCGGATCGCACTCGTCGACTCGTACTCCATTTCCGAACTGGCAATACAGGACCGGTAAAGCACCATTACAGGTCCGGTCTATTGTTCGGATTGCAGTTGCGAGCGAGACTCAAGCCAGGCGCGAATTTCCCAAAAAAAGAAGCGCGGGTGGCGGAATGTTGGCGCCTCCGGAAGTCTACAACATCGGCTGTCTCAGAAAGGAGAATGAAAATGAAACGGTTGTTTCCAGTGCTGCTGATTTGTGCGTGTGCAGTGCCCATCTCGGTTGGACAGACGGCTTCCAAAGCCTCATTGACTCTCGTGTTTGAAAACGGCGAGCAACTCTTTGTGGACAATCTTCAGGCGTATCAGTCGCTCACTCCGGGCCAAAAGGCGCAGGCCCTGTCGTACCTAGGGATTCGGAAGCGGGAAATTCTCAACAGGCAAAAAACCGGGAGCTTGCTCCCACAGGATCACGGGGGCATCTCGGTGCAGGGCGGTCCACCAATCGGCCGCGGCGTGAGGCCAAACACCATAACCATTACTTGTGGATCACCCGGGTGTGGGGGTGGCGGAGGATCGCAGCCACCGTCAGGCTATGTCACTACGTACTACGGGTACGGCGCCAACCCCCTCAACATGAACTCGGGAGTCACCACCTCAACGGATGACAACTGTCATTACGTGGGGATTGCCCCGTTCGGTGTCAACATCTGTCTGGGCAGCGCTTCGGCCTGGGCAAACTACAACGCGAATTCCGGCGTAATCTTGGAGAGCACCGCGGCCTTCGGGATCGCGACGGCCGACGCCAATGGGTGGTTGGGCGCTTCCTATAAATCCCAGGCGCCATCGGACGTCACCTCGACCGTCCTGGTTACCGCCACTGTTTACACTGAGGATGAGACGGGCGGAGTCTCTGGCGTCGGCGTCAGTTGCGCGCCTTTGTATATATACGAGAACGACTTCAGCGGACGGCATACGGATACGCTGGCCAGTTGTCTAAGCACTTTTTCGGTTTCCATCCCGGTCTTTGGCGCGGGCGACGCGGCTACGGAGGGCGAACAGGCACTTACCAATTTCCTGGATCTTCTGAATAACGCGTCGAACATCGAGGGACTCCTAGGCGCGTTACCTTCGTACAACACGGCGACCTTTACCTGGAGCGGCAGTCTGTCCGCCGGCGAGAGCGTGGGCATCGCGGTGAATCCCGACACGCAGGCGGCGGATTCAGGTTTAGGAACAGTCGTCAACCTGTCCAGCTCGATCGTGCAGATCGAGGTCGTCGAATCGTGGCCGTAGCGCGCGATTCGGCCCTCGGCGCGGTATCTCCGCCAGCACGGTGAAGAGATTTGCGCCCGCAAGCCAGGAATCCCCTCTGCTGTCGGCAACAAACTCGGATCGGTACGAGATCCTCGCGTCAACATGGAATAGCCTTACGCAAGGCCAGCTAGATCGCGGGGACGCCAAAGCAGGTAGAATCACCACATGGGTATTTTTCAGCGGTGCGCGATCCTCCTGGGTTTCTCCTTGATTCCCGCGTGGGCGGCGGACCCGGCTTGGCCGGCATTCCGGGGGCCGGATG
>CAZSOI010000068.1:0-11678 GCA_964608115.1 uncultured Burkholderiaceae bacterium
CTGCATTGCGAGGTTCCCATTTCGATGGCCTCAGCGGTGCTCGGCGGAGATATCGAGGTCGGTACGCTTAAAGAAAAAGTCAGTATTGCGATACCCGAGGGCACTCAAAGCGGCAAGACCTTCCGACTGCGCGGAAAGGGCATCAAGGGGGTACGTTCCAGCTACCCCGGCGACCTGTATTGCCATGTGCGGGTCGAGACGCCCGTGCGGCTGACCGAGAAGCAAAAAAAATTGCTGCGCGAATTTGACCAGTCGATCAAAGAGGGCGGTGCCAAGCACTCGCCCCAGGCCAAGTCCTTCATGGACAAAATGAAGGGATTTTTTACGACGGAATAACAAACCGTTACAACTCGGCGCTTCGATGTGTCTGCCACCGCCACCTATTAGGGAGCAGATGCGCAAAAGTGATCACCCGCGCTGAGGTAGCATGGACCCATGCGGTGTTTGTTGCGTGTGGCGGGCCTTGCCGTCGCGCTTCTTGCGTTCGTGTTGAGCTCTTGCGGCGGCAGCGGCGGCTCCGGTTCGCCTGGACTGCGCGTCGTCAATGCGGCCTATGGTGCGCCGTACAACTTCGACGTCTTGGTAAATTCGGCGAGCACCGTAACCGACATGGGTTTTTTGCAGGCCTCAGTGTTTCAGACCGTTCCTTCGGGCAGCACCAGCGTTCAGTTCGAGCCTACTGGCACCACGACCGTTGCGGTAAGCAGCAATTTTGACGCTAGTGACGGTTATAACTATTCGGTGTTCGTAGTCGAGGGTCAAGCGGGACTGACTTCGCTCGTGGTCGGCCAGACCAACTCGGCAGTGCCCTCAGCTCAGGCGCGGCTCACACTGGTTGGCGCAACGCCGACCGTGGGTAGCTTGGATTTTTTTGTCACCACGCCTACGGCCGCCTTGCCTGCCACCGCCACCCTGCCAGCAGTCTCCTATGCCGGTGACGGGGCGACCGTCGCG
Organism: uncultured Burkholderiaceae bacterium; assembly: GCA_964608115.1. Taxonomy (GTDB): domain Bacteria; phylum Pseudomonadota; class Gammaproteobacteria; order Burkholderiales; family Burkholderiaceae_F; genus GJ-E10. The sequence continues at coordinate 955 of CAZSOI010000068.1, forward strand.
CCGGTGCCGTTGGTGGTCAATGCGGGTGACTATCGGATACGGGCCATTGTCTCGGGCGATGTGACGCAGACCGTTGTCTTTGATTCAGGGCGGATCAGCCTGGACTCTGGCGCCGACCTGCTGCTCGCAATTATCCCGACCAGCGGCTCGGCGGCCAGTTTTTCGCTGCTCTCGCTGGACGATAACAGCAACGTCTATCAGATCTTGGATCAGCGGGTGCAGGTTCGAGTGGGGAATTTTGCGCCGGCGCTCGGTTCGGTCGATGCGTATCTGGATGCCCAAGGCTCATCGGGCTCCAGTGGAACCTTGCTTAACTCCTCCATGGCACTGGGCGCAGCGAGCGCCTACCAAGACGTGCTGCCGGCGGCGTACCGTATCTCCTTCACCGCGAGCGGTCAGGCGACGGAAATTAGCGGTCTGGGCAGCGACCTGGCGCTTGCGTCTAGCACCGCGATGAGCATCTTTGCTGTTGGCCTAGCCGGCCAAGTTGCGCCAAATAATTTGCAGCTGCTCGCCTTGCAAGACAATTTGCAAGCGCCCGCCAGCGGTATGGCCAAGCTGCGCGTGGTGCAACTGGCACCGGACATAAACAATGGGGGCACCAATCTGGTCGATGTAGTGGCACTTGATGAATCGGGGACGCCGACTTCGCCGCCGTTAGTTAGCAGTCTTGCGTACACCGGCGCTTCGCAGTATCTGTCTTTACCCGCGGGTTCGTACACGGTGGCGCTGGTCCCAAGCAATCTCCAATCGCCCGTGCTGCCTACTGCCTCCGGAGTGGTGCTGGATCTGACGGCGGGCTCGGTTCAGACGCTGGTTGTCGCCGGTTGCCAATATCCGAGCAGCGGTATTTGCTCCACTGCGCCTAATTCGGCGCTGCAGCTCGTTGTATTACAGGACAACTGAGCGAATTTGCAATTAGCGCGGTTCGCGCTCGCGCATCAGTGCATACAACTGTGCTGCGCGCAGGTCATCGCGCTTGGCAAGACCTTCGATTACACCCGCACGATTGCGTTCGGGCTGGTTTTGGCTCACCTTCCATTTGCCATACAGTCGCGTGATGGCGATCTCGATTCCGACGATTTGCTGCAGCATCGAATCGACAAACTCCTGCGGGGCGTCCGTCACGGCCCAGGGCTGTGGCGAAGCGCTCTCTTGCCAGGCTGTCAGTGCCTGGACCTGCGCGCGGATCCAGACGGTGTCCTGGTGGATCTTCAAAGCGCCGTAGGCGTGCACCGCACAGTAATTCCAGGTTGGCACGACCTTGCCGTGCTCTTTCTTGGTCGGGTACCACGTCGGCGAAATGTAGCCGTCCGGCCCCTGAAAAACTGCCAGTGCCTGCGTGCCGTCCACAAAATCGCTCCACAACGGGTTGGCCCGCGCGACATGACCGCGCAGCGCCGCGTTGCCGGTCGCATCCACGTGCAGGTGCAACGGAACGTGATTGGCGACGATGCCGCTTGACGTCAAGGTGATGATCGTTGCCAGCGGATAGGCACGCATGAGAGCGTGCAGTACCTCCGGGCGTTGTTCTTCAAAGTGCGATGGGATATACATCAGGCGCCTCGCGTGCAGGGGCAGCGTCGCGCGAAGTACTAGCTGGGCGTGAAGGAGAGCCGCACGTACATCGGAGCAAACGGTACCGCCTGCGTGATTTCAACCAGACCTTCCCGCGTGAGCTCGAGCAAGGCGAGAAAGTGCACGACTGCCACCGCGGTTCCCTGGCGTGGGTCGAAGAGCTCCGCGAACTCGACAAACCGCGTTCCCTGCAGACGCTTGAGTATCAAGCTCATGTGCTCGCGAACCGAAAGCTCCTCGCGCGCGATGTGGTGATGCGCGTGCAGTCGCGAGCGGCGCAAAATGTCGCGCCAGGCGGTTTGCAGATCGGCGATAACCACCGTGGGGTAGCGGGGAACAATCGACTGCTCGATTGCGACGATGGCACGCAGGAAGTCCCGCCCGATCCGCGGCTGCTCATCGAGTTGCACCGCGGCCAGCTTGATGCGTTCGTACTCTACCAGTCGACGCACCAGCTCGGCGCGGGGGTCTTCGACTTCTTCCCCGGTGTCGGCCTTGCGCACGGGTAGCAGCATGCGGGACTTGATCTCGATCAGCAATGCTGCCATCAGCAGATATTCGGCCGCCAGTTCGAGGTTTCGCGCACGGATCTGTTCGATATAGGCGAGGTATTGTTGGGTTAACTGCGCCATCGGGATGTCGAGCACATTGAAATGCTGACGCCGGATGAGATACAGCAGCAGATCCAGCGGTCCCTCGAAGGCTTCTAAGAAAACCTCCAGCGCATCGGGCGGTATGTACAGGTCCTGCGGTAAGTCAAAGAGCGGCTCTCCGTACAGGCGTGCGAGCGCAACACCATCCACCACCTGCGGTGTCATCGGTGCTTGCGGATCGCGTAGGCGGCGGTCGGGCACAAGCAGCGGCACGTCGACAGGCGGCGCGGCCATTTCGTTTACGCGTTCTTCGGTAGTCATCGAACTGCCTGTGATCCGACGAGGATTTGCCCGGCTTTGGCCCGTTCGCCATCGGTCAAAGCGCCGTCACGCAAGCCAATAAAATGGATCTTGAGGAGGAAAAGGCCATTTTAAACGACTTGCCATCTGTGCCTTCGCTTGCGGGCGTGCGCAGCCAAACGCGGCTTGCCGAGGCCGAGAGCGTCGCCAACGTGCTGCGACACGTTCCGCTGTCGCCCCAGCGCTGGCAGGCGGCGCAGCGTCAGGCACGATTTTGGATCAGTGCACTGCGCGGGCAGCGCAGCCGCGGCAGCGGGGTTGATGCACTCATGCGCGAGTTCTCGCTCTCCAGCCAGGAGGGCGTAGCGCTGATGTGTCTTGCCGAGGCGCTGGCGCGCATACCGGACCGCGCCACGGCCGACGCCCTGATTCGCGACAAGCTCGCGCAGGGCGACTGGCGCGCCCATATCGGCACAAGCCGCTCGATTTTTGTCAACGCCGCGGCTTGGGGACTCATGATCACCGGTGGGCTGGTCGCAACCCACAGCGATGCCGGTTTGAGCGCGGCGCTCAGTCGCATGATCGCGCGCGGTGGCGAGCCGCTCATACGCGCGGGCGTTGACATCGCCATGCGACTGCTGGGACAGCAATTTGTTCTGGGACGCACGATCGAACAGGCGCTGGCACGCGCGCGCGACACCCAGCGGCACGGCTATCGTCACTCTTACGACATGCTGGGCGAGGCTGCACTGACGGCCGGCGATGCACTGCGCTACTTTGCCTCCTATGCGCACGCGATCGAAGCGGTGGGCGCTTCGACGTCGGGCGAGACAGCGAGCCCCGAAGCGGATTTGAGCGCTCGACCGGGAATTTCAGTCAAGCTTTCGGCTCTGCACCCGCGCTTTACTTCGCTGCAGAGCGAGCGGGTGATGGCGGAACTGTTGCCACGGCTGCAGGAACTATGCCGCTTGGCACGCGCCGCGGGCATCGGGTTTAACATCGACGCGGAGGAAAGCGAGCGCCTTGAAATAACGCTGGAGCTATTCGCGCGTCTGGCAACGGATCCGGGCCTGTCAGATTGGGACGGGCTGGGTATCGTTGTTCAGGCCTACCAAAAGCGCGCCCTGCCGCTGGTGGATTGGCTCGCGCAAGCCGCCGCGCAATCGCGCCGGCGCATAACGGTTCGTCTGGTCAAGGGTGCCTACTGGGACAGCGAGATCAAGCGTGCCCAGGTCGAAGCGCATGCGGATTTTCCGGTCTACACGCGCAAGGTGCACACCGACGCGGCCTACCTTACCTGTGCGGCCCGCCTCTTAGCGCACGCCGATCGCATTTTTGCGCAGTTTGCGACCCACAACGCCCTGACCGTTGCGGCGGTATTGCAACTCGTCGAGGCCGCGGGCGTTTCACGCTTCGAACTGCAATGTCTGCACGGCATGGGAGAGACGCTCTACGACATGCTCGTTGGTCCCGAACACTTGAATCTTGCCTGTCGCATCTACGCGCCGGTGGGCAGCCACGACACGCTACTTGCCTATCTGGTGCGGCGGCTTTTGGAAAACGGCGCCAACTCCTCGTTTGTCAACCGCGTCGTCGACGAAAGCGTGGCGATCGATGAGTTGCTCGAGGATCCTTTCGTGGCTTGCACACGCTCCGGCGGACGCCCGCACCCGGCGATCGCCTTGCCTGCGGATTTGTATTTGCCGGCACGGCGCAATTCGACGGGCATCGACTTGCACGACGAGCGCAGCATTGAAGAGCTAAACGAATCTTTCCACGCGGCCGCTGCGCGCGCGTGGACTGCCTACCCCATACTAGCGTCGGATCGATTCGATCCGGACCAAGACAATCCCGAGCCAATCTACAACCCCGCACGGCGCACGCACATCGTGGGTACGGTGCAGCCCGCCTCCTCGCGCGACGTGCAATCGGCCCTGGCCACGGGCAACGCCGAGGTCTGGGCAAAAATGCCCGGCGCGGCCCGCGCGTCCGTACTCGAAGCCATTGCTGATGCGTTCCAAGCGCGTCGCGATGACCTGATGTGGCTTGCCGTGTCCGAAGCGGGCAAGAGTCTGTCGGACGCGGCAGCCGAAGTGCGCGAAGCGATCGATTTTTGCCGCTACTACGCCCAGCAGGCACGCGCGCTACGGCCCGGACGCGACGAACCCATGGGATTGGTCGTAGCCATTTCGCCATGGAATTTTCCCTTAGCCATCTTTACGGGACAAATCAGTGCGGCGCTCGCCGCGGGCAATACGGTTTTGGCCAAACCCGCGGAGCAGACGCCGCTTATTGCCGCGTTGGCAGTGCGTCTGATGCATTCGGCCGGGGTTCCGCGCGCGAGCTTGCAACTATTGCCGGGGGATGGGTCCGTGGGGGCGATGCTCGCGGCCGATGCACGCGTTGGCGCGGTGCTCTTTACCGGCTCCACGGAAGTGGCCTCGCTCATCGACCGTGCGCTGGCCGATCGGCCCGCAGGCAGCGACACGCTCCTGGTGGCCGAAACGGGCGGGCAAAATGCAATGATCGTCGATTCGAGCGCACAACCCGAGCAAGTCGTGCAAGACGTGCTCACTTCGGCTTTTAATAGCGCGGGCCAGCGCTGCTCCGCTCTTAGGGTCTTGTGCTTGCAAGAAGAAGTCGCCGACGCGATTTTGGAGATGCTCATCGGCGCGGCAGCCGAGCTTCGTGTGGGCGATCCGATCGAGCGCCGAACCGATCTGGGCCCCGTCATCGACGATACCGCGCGCCAGGCCATCGAAGCGCACATTGCAGGCGCAGCCGAGTCGAACCTTCTGGCGCGCACACCGCTTTCGCCGCAGTGTGCCCAGGGCACCTTTGTTGCCCCAGCAATTGTGCAGATCAACGCTATTGGCCAGTTGCAGCGGGAAGTCTTCGGTCCCGTGCTGCACGTTTTGCGCTATCGCCGCGAGCAGTTGCCCGAGCTCATCGAAGCGATCAATGCGACAGGCTATGCGTTGACTTGTGGAATCCACAGCCGTATCGACGAAACGATCGAATTTGTCGTTTCGCGTATTCGTGCGGGCAACGTCTACGTTAATCGCAACATGATCGGCGCGGTGGTCGGCGTGCAACCCTTTGGCGGCCAAGGCCTGTCCGGAACCGGTCCCAAGGCCGGTGGCCCGTGGACGGTGCCACGTTTGCGACGCGGGCCGACCTTGCAAGCGCTCGCGCCGAAGTTACTTGGCGCCAAACGAACCGCCCCACCGCCGACCGCGCTGGCTGATCTGGAGGGCTGGCTGCTGGAGCGTGGCGACGAAGCGCTGCTGCGCATTTGCCGGGCCTATATCATCGAAACACCGATTGGCTGCCGGTTTGATCTGCCCGGGCCCACGGGCGAATCCAATATTCTCCAGTACCGGCCGCGCGGCCGCGTGCTTTGCCTGGGCGCCGATGCCAAAATCGATCTTCCGTCCTTGCTCAGCCAGCTTGCGGCTGTTGTGGCGAGCGCAAACCGTGCCTTGCTGCCTGAAGACTCCGCTCTACAGGCCGCTCTTAGTGTTTTGCCGCAGTCCGTGCGGGCGTGCATTGATTGGACCCCGGAGTGGCGCAAACAAGCGTTCGATGTGGCCCTGCTTGCGGGCGGCGATGAGCAGTTCGCGCGCGCGTTGCGTCGTGAGCTGGCGCAGCGCCCCGGAGCGCGCGTGGCACTGCTGCGTTCGGTGCAGGGCCGCTATGCGCTTGACCGGCTGGTCGCCGAACAGGTGGTGACGACCAATACCGCTGCGGCCGGCGGTAATGCAACACTCATGAGTCTGCAGCCGGTTTGATCGGTTCGTAATAGACGTACGCCGGCTGTGGCACGCGCGATTCGCGCCAGCGCCGCAGAGTGTCCGGATCCAGATTTCGGTCCCACCAAAGCGCACGGCCTTCCTGCTGCCGGTGCTCCAGGCCCGGATGCGTGTTGCGCAAGCCGCGCAAAAACGTTGTTAATTCGGATTCGTATCTTGCCATGAGTCCTCCGTACCCCTGCGCGCAGCGGCGATCATTTCACTCGCATCCCGGGCCGCGCCCCGCTGTCGGGCTCGAGCAGGTAAATGCCGGCAGGTTGCTCACCCGCCTGGGCACTTGCGGCCAGTACCATGCCTTCGCTCATTCCAAATTTCATCTTGCGCGGTGCCAAATTGGCCACTACGACGGTGAGCTTGCCGACGAGCTCCTCGGGTTTGTAGGCCAAGCGTATTCCCGCAAGCACTTCGCGTGTCCGCGGCTCCCCGACATCGAGCGTAAGCCGCAGGAGCTTGTCGCTGCCCTGCACTTGCTCAGCCGCGAGGATGCGTGCAACACGCAGATCCACCCGCGCAAATTCATCGATCGAGATCGTTGCCGGCAAACCGCTGGCGCCTTCCGGCGCCACATTGGTCGCGACCGCAGCCACTTCGCCCGACACAGCTGCGGCACTGACCTCGGCGGGTGCGAACAAGGCGTCGAGCTGTCGTCTTTCGACGCGCCCCATCAGATGGGTGTAGGTGCCAATGCGTCGCAGCGGCGCTAATTTGCCTTGCCAGCTGAGTCTGCCGCAGTCCAGAAATTCTTCAGCGGCGCGCGCCAAGGCGGGCAATATCGGTTTGAGCCATAGCGTTAAGAACTGAAAGCCCCGCAGGCATTGCGAGCAAATGCGCTGCAGCGCCTCGCGCTGGGATGCATCCTTCACGAGCTCCCAAGGGCGTGCCGCATCGAACTGCCGGTTCAGCTCATCGGCAAATGTCATCGCCAGACGCACCACCTTGCCAAATTCGCGTCCCTCATAGGCCTCGGCGATCTCGGCGTCGATTCCCGCGGCTGCCGAGGCCACTGCGTCGGACCCAGCCTTTGATTCAAGCATCCGTCCGTCAAAATGCCGGGTAATGAAGGTCGCGGCGCGGCTTGCGATATTGACGTACTTGCCGATCAGATCGCTGTTGACCCGCTGCAGAAAATCGTCGGGGTGAAAATCCAGGTCTTCGACATGCGCGTTGAGCTTGGCGGCGATGTAATAACGCAGCCACTCCGGGTTCATCCCCAGTTGCAGATAGCGCAGCGGATCGATTCCCGTACCCCGGCTCTTGGACATCTTCTCACCGCTTACGGTGATAAATCCATGCACGTAGACGCGGTCGGGCACTTTGTAGGGTTGGCCGGCAAAATGCAACATCGCAGGCCAAAACAGCGTGTGAAAATAGATGATGTCCTTGCCGATGAAGTGAATCTGCTCGGTGTTCGGATTTTGCAGCAGGGCTTCGAAATCGATCTTGCGGCGCGCGCAATACGCTTTGAGCGAAGCCAAGTAGCCGATCGGAGCATCAAGCCAGACATAAAAGAATTTGCCCGGCGCGTCCGGAATGGCGATACCGAAATAGGGTGCATCGCGCGAGATGTCCCAATCTGCCAGGCCCGTGTCGCCATCGAGCCACTCCCGGGCCTTGTTGGCCACCTCGCTTTGCAGCCGCCCGCCGGTGATCCACGCGCGCAAAAACTCGCGGCAGCGCTCATCGGATAGGCGAAAGAAGTAATGCTCGGAGCTGCGCAGCTCGGGCACGGCGCCCGAGAGCGCGGACTTCGGGTCACGTAGCTCGGTCGCGGCATAGACCGCGCCACACACCTCGCAGGCATCGCCGAACTGGTCCTGGGCACCGCAGCGCGGGCATTGGCCCCGGATATAGCGGTCCGGCAAAAACATTTGCTTGACCGGATCGTAGAACTGCTCGATCGCACGGGTGGCGATGAGGCCGGCAGCGCGCAGCCGACGGTAGATGTCTTGCGACAGCTCGACGTTCTCCGGTGATTCGGTCGAGTGCCAGTGGTCAAAATCAATCAAGAACCCATCAAGGTAGGGTTTGCGTGCCGCGGAAATTGCAGCGACGAACTGCTGCGGCGTAGTGCCGGCTTTTTCTGCGGCGATCATGATTGGCGCACCGTGTGCGTCGTCGGCACAGACGAAATGCACCTTGTGACCTTGCAGACGTTGAAAGCGCACCCAGATGTCGGCCTGGATGTATTCCATGACATGGCCGATGTGCAGCGCTCCGTTGGCATAGGGCAGCGCCGTGGTCACAAAAAGTTCTCGTTGCGTCATTTGCGACGTATCGCGGGTAAAGGCGGGCTTTCGATGGGCTGCGCGCATCGCCAATTGCGCGCGAGTGCCCCTTGTGGCCGTCAAACGCGCAGTCTATCAGTCGGTGGGGTTTTGGCCGGCAGCGGTGCCGTATGCTTGCGTTCTTCGATTGTGTACAAGGGAGCGCGTTTTGCGGCGGCAGCATGGCAATGGAACTCGAAGAAGTCAAAACAGTGTTGGCAGGGGTCGTTGACCCGAATACCGGCAAGGACTTGGTTAGCTCACGCGAACTGTCCAAGGTGGACGTCTCGGGCGGTGTGGTGCGAGTTAGCGTGGAGCTCGGTTATCCGGCGGCAAGTCAAATCGAGCCGATGCGCGCGCGCATCATCGAGGCGTTGCGATCCGCGGGCGCAGGCGAGGTGCAGGTCGAAGTGCACTTCAAGATCGTCGCGCATACGGTGCAGCGGGGACTTAAGGTCCTTCCGAATGTGCGCAACATCATTGCCGTGGCTTCCGGCAAGGGGGGCGTGGGCAAGAGCACCGTGGCCGCGAACCTGGCACTAGCCTTGGCTGCCGAGGGGGCGCGCGTTGGCATGCTCGATGCCGATATTTACGGCCCCAGCCAGCCAACCATGCTCGGCATCGCTGGCCAGCCTACGAGTCAAGATGGCAAGACCTTTGATCCCCTCGAGGGTCACGGAATTCAGGCCAGCTCCATCGGGTTTTTAATTGATCCGACCCAACCGATGATTTGGCGCGGCCCGATGGTGACCTCGGCACTGCAGCAGCTGCTGACCCTGACCAACTGGCGCGACCTGGACTATCTGGTAATCGACATGCCGCCCGGAACGGGAGATATTCAGTTGACTTTGGCGCAGCAAGTTCCTGTTACTGGAGCGGTCATCGTGACAACGCCCCAGGACATCGCGCTACTCGACGCCGCCAAGGGATTGCGCATGTTCGAGAAAGTGGGGGTTCCCATTCTTGGCATTGTCGAGAACATGGCAACGCACATTTGTTCGCGCTGTGGTCACGAGGAGCATATCTTCGGCTCCGGCGGGGCGGCGAAGATGGCGCAGCAGTTCTCGGTCGAGGTGCTCGGATCCTTGCCGCTGGATATTCGAATCCGCGAGCACGCCGACGGCGGAAATCCTACCGTGGTGGCTGATCCCGAGGGCGACATCGCACGAACCTACAAGGCAATTGCGCGCCGGGTGGCGATCCGCATCGCCGAGCGCGCGCGCGATCTGTCGGCGAAGATCCCGGCGATCAAAGTCTCCAATACTTGAAGCCCAACTACGCAGTTGTGCAACCCGATTCGACCGCAGATGCGGCCGCGGCAGCGACGGGCTGCGGAATGCGGTAGCCGTACTTGATGGCGGTTAATTCCGCCAAAATGGAGACGGCAATCTCCGAGGGCGTGCGCGCGCCGTTCTTTAGTCCAACGGGCCCAAACAGCCGATCAAGCTCGCTGTCCGTGACGCCGAACTCCTTCAGGCGCTCCTTGCGCTTTTCCTGATTTTTGCGCGATCCGATGGCGCCGACGTAAAACGCGGGCGAGCGCAGCGCCTCCATAAGCGCCAGATCGTCGAGCTTGGGATCGTGCGTGAGGGCAATGATCGCCGTGTGTCGATCGGGATGAAACTCCAGGACGGTGTCATCGGGCATGGTGCGAACGAGCGTTGTTCCCGGCATTGACCACGTGTCGGCATATTCTTCGCGCGGATCGCAGACAATTACCTGGTAATCGAGCGCCAACGCCATCTCCGCAAGGTACTGCGTGAGCTGTCCGGCACCGATGATTAGCAAGCGCCATGTCGGACCGTGCACGCTCACTAACACCGAATCATCGACCGATAGCGTGGTAAAGCCTTGACCGTCGCTTAAAGTGACCTCGCCGCTGCGCAAGTCCAGGCGTCGCGCCGTTTGCTGACCGGCTGCAACCCGCTCGAGCAAGTCATCGATCTTGGTTTGTTTGCCTAGCGGCTCGAGCACCAACTCGATCGTGCCCCCGCAAGGCAAGCCAAATCGTGTTGCCTCTTCGGCGCTTACTCCGTACTTGACGCGCTGCGGGCGATCGATCAACAGCGCGCCGGAGCGGACCCGCTCGATGAGGTCATCTTCAATGCATCCTCCGGAGACCGAACCGACAACCTGTCCGTCGGCACGCACACCAACGAGAGCTCCCACCGGGCGAG
>CAZSOI010000069.1:0-1707 GCA_964608115.1 uncultured Burkholderiaceae bacterium
GATGAAGATGAAGCCGCCGAGATTCCCGCAATCCGTCGAAATAAGCGAAGGCCGCATTGGCTGGTACCGCCATGAGATTGAAGCATTGCTCGCGAACTTGAAGCGCGGCGGCCCCGTCAACTACCGCGCGAAGGTGAAGCAAGATGCTTGCGAATGAGCGGAATAAAGGCTCTCGATCTTTTTTGCGGTGCCGGCGGTGCCTCCATGGGTCTTCACCGCGCCGGATTTGAACTTACCGGCGTCGATATTAGGCGCCAACCACGGTATCCGTTCAAGTTTCAGCAGGCTGACGCGCTTACTTATCCATTGGACGGCTACCCGTTCATCTGGGCAAGTCCGCCATGTCAAGGCTACACGGCCATGCGTCACGCTCCTGGCGCCAAAGGAGCGCCCATGTTGATTGCAGAAATTCGAGAGCATCTGGAAGCTGCGGACGTTCTATGGTGCATCGAAAACGTCGAAGCCGCCGCTTGGGCTATGCGCAATCCGATCGTGCTATGCGGTTCGATGTTTGGTCTTGGCGCCCAAGGATGCCAGACACAGAGACATCGCCTGTTCGAGTGCAATTTCCCGGTGGCACAGCCCCGATGCCGACACGACAGCCGCCCCGTGATTGGCGTATACGGCGGCCATGCCCGGCGCCGAGCGGCTTCGGCAGGAGGGCGCCGCACACGGGACACATGGGAAGGCGGACATAAGGCGGCAGCTTCCAAGGCGCTTGGGATTGACTGGATGACCTTGGGCGAAATGTCGGAAGCCATTCCTCCTGCTTATGCAGAGTATATCGGACGGGCAGCAGTCGCTTTCGGCGCCGCCCAGCGCCGGGCGCCCGGCGCCCTTGAGGCTAGATAGATATATAGTTAGATAGTTAGATTCCGACGATAGAAGCCCTCACAGCCACGAAGACCTCGACCCCTCCGACCCCCAAGCCGAGTCCGTTCCCCCGCCTGGCAGCAGCAGCCAAGGCCCCACGGGCGACGTTATCGCCGACCTCGCCCCCGACCTCCGAGTCACGTGCGGAAGCCGGGCGCCGAAAAATAGGCGGCGCCTACCTAAGTGAGTAAGTAATTTATGATGACCGAGAAGACCTCTTCCCAGGACCTTGAACGCCTGGACCCCTACAGGCGACCTCGCTTCCGAGGCTGTACAAGCCACTGCAAAGGCCGATATCGACCTTTTACCGGACCTTCGAGTCGTCGAAAGTGATCGACAATGGATCATGCAGGTGCGCGGACCCAAAACTTGGCGCGATACCTCCTTTTGCGCCACGAAGGCAGGCTTAGTGCAGGCGATCAAAGGCCACCTGCTAAGGCTACGCTTGGAGGCGCTTGGCGCTTATCAAATGAAGCGAGTGAGGCCCGACGCCAAGACGCCTGGAGTCAAGAGCCGGAACATTGTGACTCGTGAAATGCTCGACGCGACCGACGCGGCACGAGCGGCGTTGAAGCGCAATGACCTCGCCGAGTTTGGCGTTCTGCCCGCGAGCTGGGCCGCGATCGAGGCTCTCCCCGATTTTTAAGACCGCTTAAACCCCCTTCTTCTTGATCGCCTTCGCTGCTGCTACAGCCCTTTGGATTAAGCGCCGCAGCATCTCACCACGCGAAGGAAGGTCCGGCTCAGCGCGCCGCAGATCGTCAAGCTCCTTCAGCAATTCCAGCGAAAGCCGGAAGTTAAGCTTCTTCTCCATAATGGACGGCGTTAGCAGTG
>CAZSOI010000070.1:0-6919 GCA_964608115.1 uncultured Burkholderiaceae bacterium
ACTCCAGGGAGGCCCACCAACAAAACCGTTCTAGAACTCTCTGAGGACAGGCTTTCTTCGCGAACCGCCGCTGGGCCTAGCCCTCGAGCCTCCGAGCAATTAAGCCTAGGAATCCTCGAAAACCGGGCTCGACAGACAAATCACCAAGAAGTCGGCAACCGTCAATCTTGCCACCATGTTCGGTAGGGACTATTTGCGTGGCGGCAGAATGCGTGTCTGTGCCCGAGCAAATTGCGCGCGCGCACGGAGCCAGGTCCATAATATTTCGCATCCATCGAGTCCGTGCACTATGCCTCTGAAACAAGAAATTCGCTTCGCGCGATCGGCGGATGGCGTGCGCATCGCATTTGCCACCATGGGCAGCGGCTACCCCCTGGTCAATGCTGCGCATTGGCTTGGGCATCTCGAGTTCGACTGGCAGACTCCAGTATGGCTGCCATGGATCGAGCGGCTGTGCGCGAATTTCCGATTGACGCGCTGCGACTCGCGGGGATGCGGGCTTTCGGACCGGAGTGTTTCCTCCTTCACTCTTGAGGACCTGGTGGCCGATCTGGAAGCTGTCGTCGATACGGCAGGAATCGATCGTTTCGCGCTCCTCGGAATGTCGCAAGGCGGCGCGATTTCACTTGCCTATACGGCCAGGCATCCGGACCGCGTCAGCCACATCGTGTTGTGCGGCGCCTTCGCGCGGGGCGCGCTACGGCGCGATCCGAGTCCCCAACGGCGCGCCGCCATTGACGCGATGATCCAACTGATCGAGGTGGGTTGGGGTCGACCGAATTCGGCTTTTGTCCAATTGTTCACCAACCTTTTCTTTCCTCAGGCATCGCCGGAGCAGACGCGCGCGTTCAACATGATCCAACACAAGTCCACATCGCCTAGCCACGCGGCGCGCATCCTTCGCGCGCTGGTTCAATTGGATGCGACCCCTTGTTTGGCACGTATCGCTTGCCCGACGCTGGTGCTGCACTGCCGGGGCGACGCCGTCAGTTCGTTCGAGGAAGGACGCTTCATTGCCGCGTCGATACGGGGCGCGTGCCTGGAGCCGCTCGAAAGCGCCAACCATGTTCCGCTCCAGGGTGAACCCGCATTCGAGCGTGCCTTGGAACTGATAAAGGATTTCTTGCCTCGTGCGGCCCTTGATGGCGCAGCATTCGGCGACTTGACTCGGCGCGAGTTGGAGGTGCTCGAGCTCATCGCGCGGGGGCTGGACAACGCGCAAATTGCCGCACACCTTGATCTGGCGGAGAAGACGGTTCGCAACCACATCACGCGGGTCTTCGAAAAGATCGCGGTAGAAAACCGCGCGCAGGCGATCGTGCGTGCTCGCGACGCGGGTCTCGGTCATTAAGCAAGCCCTTTGGGGCTGCAGTCCCATCCCTTCAAACCCGGTTGCATGCTGTCGCACTGCCCGAGCGGGACCGTGGTCCCGCGACAGGAATTCGGCTCGCTGCTGGAATGGTTGCTCGCAAGGCCGGCCGTCCCCGTTGCCGACCGTTCGAGCGTCTACCAGGAGGGCATGATGAACGCGCTGCTTTCTGTCGCATATGGTCTGGGCTGTTACGCATTCTTCCTCTGTACGTTTGTGTACGCGATCGGGTTTGTCGGCAACGTCTTCGTGCCGAAGTCAGTCGATGTCGGCGGTGACGCTGGGCTCGCCCAAGCGCTGCTCGTAAATACGCTGCTGCTTGGGCTTTTCGCCGTCCAGCACAGCGTGATGGCGCGCCGCGGTTTCAAGCGCTGGTCGGCGCGATTCATTCCTGTGGCGGTTCAGCGCAGCACGTTCGTGCTCGCTGCGAGCCTGGCGTTGGCCCTGCTTCTCTGGCAGTGGCGGCCGATCGCGAACATCGTGTGGCAGGTCAGGGATTCCGCGAGCGCCACGTTGCTCGAGGGTGTGTTTTGGATGGGATGGTCCATCCTGCTGGTGAGCACGTTCCTGATCAACCACTTCGAGATGTTTGGATTGCAGCAGGTCTTCGCTCGACTGTTGAACCGCCCGCTGCCAGCGCCCACCTTCAAGACACCAGTTTTCTACCGCTACGTGCGCCACCCGATCTATCTCGGTTTTCTGCTTGCGTTCTGGGCGGCACCTACCATGACCGCAGGTCACTTGCTTTTTGCCGTTGCCACGACGGGCTATATCCTCCTTGGCATCTTCTTCGAGGAGCGCGACCTGATTGATCAATTCGGCGAGCGCTATCGCCTGTACCGCGAGCAGGTCGGAATGCTGCTTCCTCGCTTGGTCCGGATGCGCCGCCATCGCGCGGCCGTCAAATGAGGCGACTTGCCGGACCGATCGCCCTGGGATGAGGGAGATTCAAATGGAAAACGTGGACGTTGTTACGCCTCGGCCACGCCTACCAGCGGCGAGGCGCTGGAAGCGTTGGCTATCGCTGCGCGGCTATGGAATTGTCACCAGCACGCTGTTCGGCGCAAGGACGCCACCCCTGAAGATGCGTTACCGCTTCGAATCCTTGAGCCGGGTCGCACGGGAGACCCTGCTGCGCAGGTTTCCAGCGCTGGTATTCGGTGATTACTCGGTCGAAAGGCTGCGAATCGAATCGGTATGTGCGGTGCAGGCGCCCGCGCGGGTAATCCTCTATCTTCATGGCGGCGCGTTCTTCATGGGTTCGCTCGATTCGTACCGGGAACGCGCCATGCGCGTGAGCTACCGCTGCCAAGCCGAGGTCTTCGTTCCCGCGTATCGCTTGGCCCCGGAGCATGCTTTTCCTGCGGCTCTTGAAGATGCGTTTGCAGCGTGGAAGTTCGTGCGGGCGCTGCGACCGGATCAACCGATCTTCGTCGCCGGGGACTCTGCCGGTGGGGGCCTCAGCCTCAGCTTGTTGCTCAAGATTCGCGATGCTGGCCAAGCCATGCCCGACGGCCTGTTTGCGCTTTCGCCATGGACCGATCTCACGGTGTCGGGTGCGTCTGTGGAACGCAATCGCGGCCGCGATCTGTGGTTCACGCGCGGGCATCTCGAAACGTGGACGCCTTACTACGTTGGCCACGCAGACGCGCGCTCGCCCCAAGTCTCGCCGGTGTTCGGAGACTACGCCGGACTGCCTCCGCTGATGCTCCTCGTCGGCGAGGACGAGCTTTTGCTCGACGACGCGAGGCGCGTGGCCGAACGTGCCCGATCCAGTGGGGTTGAGGTTCGCCTCCTTATCGGCGAAGGCATGCAGCACGACTGGCCGCTGACACTGCCGTGGCTAGAGGAGAGTCGACATGCGTGGAAGGAAATCCTGCGATTTCTGGTGGAAACCGCCGCCTTCCGCATGGACGGACCGCACCCTGGTTCGTAGCGGCGTTCAGTCAACCGCCCCCTGCTTTTTCTTCGTTCCTTCCCGTGCTGGCAAATGGCGTCTTTTTACGGCCGCGAATCATGCTTGCACACTTTGCTGCACACTTGGATGCCGTTGAAAGATTGTCGAATTAATTCAAGCGGCTAGCGAAGGCAGTTCTTCTTATAGTCCGTTGGTGTCTGGTTCGACTCCAGGCAGGCCCACCAATTTCAAAGCCGTCCGTCGTAACGCACTGAACGCCGGCTAAGTTCCGTAGGCAAATCAACATCCTTCCTTGGACTGCGCGCTGCGCATGATTGCTTGCGGGGTGCCGACCAGGGTCGGACCGCGCTTACACTCGCTTTTTAAGGGAGGTTCCTCGCGATGCGGCTTCGTTTTCCGATCGTATCGGTCTTTGTTTGCCTATTCGTGAGCGAACCGGTTGTCGCATTCGAGATCTTCGCGCTGGGTACTAGCGCGACGAATTGCCGCGGTGTGGAGCGAGATAAGATCTTCACCGTGAGGCTTCAGGAAATCCTGCGCGCGGACGGTTTTGACGTCGCTGTGATCAATGGCGGCGTGGACGGCGACGAGCCGCGCTTTATGCAGCGGCGGCTGGAAGCGGCGCTGCATCCTGACACGCGACTCGTGATCTTCGAGCCCGGTGCAAACGACCGAAGTAGCCTTAATGTCGAATATTCGGAAAAGATTCTTTCTTTTCTTGAGGATCGCGGGCTGCCGGCCATTTACGCATCGAACGCCCAGATCCAAACGAACGAGGAGGCGGCGGAGATGGCGGGCAAGCACCACGCGTATTACTACGGTCGCTGGAACAAAGGTGTGTCGCGGGATGCGGAGCATTACCAGTTCGACACATGGCGCGGGTCAGCCAACAGGGGCGGGGGCCACATGACGGCCGCAGGGTGTCAGCTCGTGGCGAGCAATATTGCGGCATTGGTCAAGCGCGTTTTAAGAGAGAGGGACATTCACTGAAGGCGGATCTTTCCTGACCGATCAGTGCCAGGCAACGTCAGGCTATCCAATCAACAAGCTCTCTTAGAAAGCGGATGTCGAGTGCGCGGAGCTGGTTGCTAGAAATCTTCTCGGTTCGGCCGCAAAAAGCAATACCAAGAAACTAAAGCGAAGTTGATGTATGCGGAGACGAACTACGAAGGCACTAACGAAGAGTCAAACAGAAAATTGTTGCGAGTTTGTCCTTTCTTAGACACTTTGCTACAGAGCTCCCGCAGCATCGGTGAAAAGTCCGCTGACTATTGACAGCACTACGTTTGTTTCCCGAGAATAACCCTACTAAGAAAATGTGTTCCTGCGCAGAGGCCTCGTCGCGGGACATTTAAGCGAAGAAAAAAAAGAAGCGACAGATCCCAGCCGAGCCAAGCATAGGTTAGATCATGTCGTTTTTTCATAGACGAAGCTCCATGCGCGCGCCAGCCCCGCGTCGAAGGATTGGCCATCTTTTGACGATGCTCGCCTTTGGTGTCGGACAGAGCGTGTTTGGCCAGCAGTCAACTCCTGCGGTTGCATCCGCGCCAGTGGAGGCGAACCTTGCGGCGCCATGCGATCCGTACAAGAACTTCAGCTGTTTAGACAGTTTGCTGGGCACGGGTTTCTGGGAACGGCTGCGCAACTACTATGCCCTAGAGTGGGGCCAGTCGAGCCCGCCCAGCGACTCCAATGCACCGGCATCACGCCGCGACGACTGGCCGGCCACTCCGCAGTCAACGCCGCCGATGCCGTTCACCGAATGGCCCTACGGCGGTGCCACGTCGTTGGGCGTGACGCGAACTGGATCGGCAGACAGTCCTTTCATGCAAGCCATCGCTGATACGGGGATCGGCACATGGATGGGCAATGTCGGCCTACAGCTGTACGGTTGGATCGACATCGGTGCCAATGTCAGTTCGAGCACGACCAAGCCCCGCGGAAATGCGCCGGCAGCGGACATGTACACACCCGATACCGTTACGCTGGATCAGGTGGTGATTTATCTAGATCGCTTTCCCGACACCGTGCAGAAGGACCATATCGACTGGGGTATGCGTCTGTCGGCGATGTACGGCGAAAATTACCGCTACACGACCGCCTACGGCCTAGACAGCTGGCAGCTTTTGACCCGCGACCGTATCAATGGGTACGACTTTCCAATGCTGTATGGCGAACTATTCTTTCCCCGCGTCGAGGAGGGCCTGATGCTGCGTGCCGGGCGATTCATAACCTTGCCCGACATCGAAGCACAACTCGCTCCCAATGACTACATGTACTCGCACTCGATGACGTACGCCTTCGATAACTATTCGACCACGGGTCTGCTGGGCACACTGGCGCTTAGCAAGCAGTTCTTCGTCCAATTTGGCGTTAGCAACGGCACTGAGGCATCATTCACGCACATGCGCGCCACGACTGGCAATCCGGTCCAAACCTTCGATTACAACGGCAGGCAGATCGCCAACCCGCTCTTTCCGCAGGCAACGATGAAAGTTGATCCGGGTTCGATGCCCTCCTACACGGCGTGCGCACGTTGGAACTCCACCGATGGCGGCGACGACCTTTATGTCTGCGCCGACGAGATCAACACGGGCGAATGGGGCTATAACAACCTTCAGTGGTATGGGCTGACCGCGTACCATCGGTTCAACGACAGATGGCACATTTCCTTCGAGGCCTATCACGAGTCGGAGAGAGATGTGCCGAATCTGTACAACCCGCTTGTTCGCAGCCTCAATAGCCAATTCGGTCCCGACGGGGGTACGCCATTCTCGTCGCTGCAGGGCATCCTGTTCAACAATCCGAATGAGGCGTATTGCTCCAACCCCGCCGTATTGAAATGCACGGCCGGGTCATACGGTTCCGTGGCCTATCTGAACTATTCCCCGGAACCCCTGAACAATTTCTCCCTTAGGCCGGAGTTCTACGCGGACTTGCAGGGCCAGCGCACCGGCATCCCCACGCGTTATGGCAACCTTGCCTTCGGCTGGCAGCACTGGTGGTCGCCGCAGGTCGAGGTGCGTCCGGAAATCGCGTTCTACCACTCGTTCAATGGGCCAGCATTTAACGGCAATTCGAAGGCCGGCATTCCCCCCGATAGGTCCAGCGAAGTGATCTTGTCCGGGGACATCCTTTGGCATTTCTAACTTCTAATTTCGAGACGAAATCGGCAACGCCGCTTGCGTAGCGCGAGAGTCTGCGCCCAGGTGGCGTTGACACGCTCGTTGAGCGGCAAGCGCTCGACCGGCACGCTCAGGTCGGTCCGGTGGATTCGATGCACGGAAACGGCGCGTCTTTGGGCCACGAATACGCCGGCCTCCAATACATCATCGAGGCTGAGGACCTCGGCACCACCACAAAAGTTAAGGGATTACGGTCGTTAACGGCACAACGTCGGTGAGGCACAATGGACAACGGCGCCGGTTGGAGTTTTGAAGCCCTGGTTTTGTTGCACACTTTGCCGCGAACCGCGAATTTTTCGCTTTAATAATTTTGTTTTATCAGCGGTATCCGCCCTGCCATGTTTTCATAATCCATTGGTGCCTGGTTCGACTCCCGGGAGGCTTACTAGGCGCACCAAGGCAAGAACCAATATCAAAAGCTAATGAAACGCTCTTTCCCATCGACGT
>CAZSOI010000071.1:0-14876 GCA_964608115.1 uncultured Burkholderiaceae bacterium
TGGCTCATCGGCTGCGCGCGCGACCGGCGCGCAAACACCCAACAAAACGACCGATAGCGGAATCGCCAGACCTGGTATGCGCATGAGTAGCTCGAAGACGCCTAAAAGAAGAAGGAAAGGCCAGCAGTAATGGCTCGGTACTGCTGGGTCTGACTGTTGGAAATGAAGGCGGTGTACGCGCTCCAGTCACAACGCACGATCAACCGGTCCGTGACGTGGTAGCGCAAGCCAATCATTGCGTCGGCCATGTCCGAATGCGCAGGAAACGCACTGATCAGACTCGCGTTCGGACTGTAGTAAATCCGTCCGACGCCGATGCCAAAGAAAGGCTCTAGCCGCCAATCCGACCAGGGTTGGGCAAGCAGATTGAAATGCCAGAAGTTCGTGCCGGAATAGCGGCCCTCGACTTGACCCGCCGTCGCCTCCAGTGCCAACGTGTCGACGAGACTGTATGCGGCCCAGAGCTTGAGCACAGGATCGGACTCAAAGTGTCCCCAGCCTGCACCAAACTCCAAACGACGGTGCAGGTAGTCGTCCAGCAAAACATCGCGGAATGTTTTCTTGCTCCCAGCCTCGGTCAGCGTGCTCTCGAGCTGCTTTCGGTCAACCCACCCTTCCTGTCCCCCCGGTGCGCGCACCTTGAACCAATCGGCGTGACGCAGCTCAATTTCGATCCATTCATTGCGATCGACGACATAAAAAATGGGAAACCCACGTCCGGGCCCGGTGTGCAGTTCGATGTACGGATCTGTCACCTGAACGCGTTCCCCGGCCTCCTGCGCAGCATGAGCGCACATTCCAAGCAGCATCCATAGCGACACTGCAAGGGTTGGTATCCGTGTGCCGCGCCAGAAACGCCACCTCGACATCCAACGCATCATCAGAACTGCTGGCAACTGCCGCCGGCGGCGAAAAGACTGCTGGCTGCCTGGCTGAATTCATCCTGGCCTGCGGGCATGGGATTTGAGATCCAAAACTCCATCTGCTGCACGTTCGGATCCTGGGCGCTTGCGAAAATCAAGCCGCCACCGTGCAACACACCGCGCAGCAATGGTTTGTTGATGAGCAGGCTTTGCGCCGGACTACCGACAATTACTACTCCAACAGTCGAAATGAAATTCTTGTACATGTCGGAGGCCTGGATCTGTGCCGTTGCCTCACTTAAGTTCCACGGCTGATTTGCAGCCGTTGGAATCGCCGATGCCGTAGGGACGATGCGAAATGCGGCGCCGCGTCCCGTCGCATCATCATGACAACCGGAGCTTGCGCATGTGTTGGTTGTCGCGCCTCCATTCAAGGGGTTGGGCAGGGCTGCCAGGAAGATGGGGAAAATGCACTGCTGATAATACGCAAAAGAGAGATTTTGACCACCTCCTGCTCCAGTATTGCCCACGTCGGGCGGATTGTCGAGCGGATCGCCCGACCCTCCGCACCCGCCCAGTCCAATCAAGAAGGTGGCGGCAAGCAAAATCCCCCGTATTGGTCGATGTACAAACTTCATCATGATGGCGGACAACCTGATGCGATCCAGTTTGCGATAGTGTTGTAGTTGGCACTGCCAGCAGGCAATACTGCGACCGTCTGCCCCGTTGCCCCGGTCGGATGCGGTTTGGTCGAGGGTTTGCTTAGCAGGTAGTTGGCCGGAGCGGTCGGATGGCAGGTATCGGAAATCATCGTCAAGGTGTTGTTGTAGTCTCCCGTGGGGTCGCCCGTGAGGACGAATTTGTTGTCGACAAACGTTGTACCGGGGGGCACGGTCGTGTTGCTGCCGCGGGCCATATGGCAGTTGGCGGCACAAGTCGACAGCAAAATCGGGTATACGGTTGATGCGAAAACGGTCTCGCTCAGCGAAGAGATCTGGGTGACGTTTGCTCCGAGCGCGCTGACAAACGGATCGTTGTAGTACTTACCACCAATGTCTACCCACTCCGCTATCAGACGCTTTTCCGAGGAATTGAGCATCAAAGAGTGATCGGGCACTGTCGCGGTAATCGCGGGCGTCGGATACGCGCTCTGGACATCGGCGCTGGACATCAGCGTCTGTCCCGCCAGAATTTCAACGAGCCGGCTCGATCGCGCCAAACCCGTTGCCTGGCTTTCACTCGCGGTGTTGTAAACAAGGGCCGGACCGGTTTCGACAACCTGCACGCCATCTTCGACGATCAATACCGGATTGCCGTTGGCGTCGAGCACCGGCGGACCGACCATCAGGTTTTCGTAAGAGACCATGCGGCCCGTTCCAGCGATCGAACTCGTCAGATTCAGATTCGCATCGTTGGCGTTATGGCAGTTTGTGCAGGTCGCAGGGACGCTATTTACCGAGCGCGCAGCCGACCAGATGGGCTGGATGTGGTCCGGATAATTAATGACGATCGGTACTGCCGGACCCGATTTCGGGGCCAGAGTCGTTAGCTGCGTGTAGTCAAGTTGGATGGCAGGGCGCGGCGTCAATCCGGCAGCGGCCCACACGTCGGTGTAAGTCATGTTGGGCTGCAGCGTGAACACCGGGTTATTTACGATCGTCGTTCCCGGCACGGTGGCAGCCACGTAGTTTGCGTGGGTCAGTGCCATCGTATCGCCCGTTTGATGGTAACTCGCGATCGTCGTGTTCCATCCTGTAGAAATCGTATTGACGATCGCACCCGAGTTAATCGCCGCTCCTTTGCGCGGGCTGTGACATCCATCACAGCTGCGAACCTCGCCGGGACGAGCCTGAATCCAATTCGTGTGCACCTGGAAGGCTCTGCCTTGCTGGTCTATTACCGAGAAACCGACCGGCGTATTAGCGGGGATATTGATCTGAAAGGATCCATCGGGTTCGACAACCGCATAACCGAGAATCTCGTTTTGCTCAAAGTTCGTGTCGCCAATCGCCTGGCGTTCACCCGTGGTACCCAACGGTGGCGCAATGGCGCGAACAGCGCGTATAAAGCGCAGCGGAGCACACAAATACGCGGGGTTCGAAGGATCCTTGATCGCGTTGATATTGGCCACTGTCGGACGTGTGTCTTGGGGATCGAGCGGCGCAGTCTGAGGAATTCCGGTTGTGCAGTTGCTGGGCAGGTCGGCCGGGGAGAGCATCGACAGCCCCATGCGATCGAGCAGGTCCGTGTCATAGACGCTCGCGACCGTTAATGTGGCAAGACCTTGTGCGGCCAGCGTCGGGTTGTCGACCTGGGGTGTGAAGCCGCTAGGCTCCGCGCGCGCCTGCAACGGCACCGGATTGGTCAGCATGTACCCTGCCGGGGGCGCGGCAACCTGCAACCAGGTTTGTGCGGCCGGATCAAACATGTAGATCGCATAGGATGGCGGAACATTGTCCTGCACCGGGTCTGCGGCAATTTGCGTTGTCAAACGGTTCGGATCATCTAGCGCCGAAAGTTCGGCCGACGATAAGGTAGCGCACGAAACCACCGCTCCGGCGTTGGTCACTTCGCACGGCGTGTATGCGACCAGGAAACGATTGGTTCCATCCCACAGCGGCTTCGGTGTGGTAACGCGCCCATACATGGACGGGCCGGTGCCGGTATTCAGCTGCTGGGCAGTTGCCTGCACTTGTCCGCCCTGCGCAGGAACGGACGGACTCACGGGCGTGTTCTGATCGGTGTAGTCCTTGGCATCGATGATCATCAGCGCACCGCCGGCATGGGTGCGGTCAAGTGGCATCAGATCCGAGCTGATGTAGCCTGCGTACGGCCCGTTCGGATCCATGTCCTGCGGATGCAGAAAGCTGTTGCCGTCGGCATGCGCACCGTACAGCACGAACATACCCGTGCCGTCTTGCTTGACCGTAAAGACCGTGAAGCGATTGCGATCAGCCACGTGCTCCCAGCGCGAAAACATGATCGAGCCGTCGGGACGGATCGTTGGGTTGCGATCGTGGCTCTGGTTAAAGGAGATTTGCGTGATGCTGCCCCCGTTGATGTCGCTCGTATGCAGGTTAAAGACCTGCTGGCGCTCGTACTCATCCAGGGCCTGATATGTGTGCGTCGTGGGCGAACTCGGATTTAGGCTGTAATCGACAAACTGCGTCGCATACTCGGCCGCTTGGCGATTGGAAGAAAAGACAAATCCTTGTCCCGCGGGCAGATACGCCGGGCCCACATCGTCACAGCCGCCAGGAATGGTGCATGTCCCGTCCGTGATACGGCGCAAGGTTCCGCCGGTAAAACCGCCCTGGCTCATGTCGTATTCCCACAGATTCCAGTGGCCCGTACATGCGTTCACGGTCTGGCCATTTACCACTGTCTTGGAGGTATTGGACGTCGGGCAGTTCATAGCAAAGACGATCTTCTGACCATCAAACGAGACGGTCGGATCAGAAACGTCGCCCACGCCCTGGGTGATGGACTGCGTTACGTTGTACGCCGCCGGTGCGCTGGGCGAGGATACGGCTTGGATCATCAAGTCGCCGCCCGACGCTGTGGGCGCGGCGCTGGTCGGATTTAACCCGACCGAGTTCACCCGCTGCACGTAGGCAAAGGGGACATTGCCGTTTACCGTGGTCGGATCGCCGCCGGATCCGCTACAAGCCACCAAGACAAGGCTGAGCGGCACCATGGCGCCCACAAGCATCTTCGCGCTGGTTGGATTCAGGGTTGTCATCGCTGGCTCCTGCTAAGTCGTACGTTTGCTTGCGTTCACTGCACAAAAACAGATGCTTTACTGCGTCTTCTCGGGACGTTGTTGCCGCAGCCCCGAGGAGTAATGCAATACACCATCGGCGTCGACCACCACCGCGTCCACGTCCTTTTGCGTCTCGATGAGCTGCATCCCCTTTTGCACGCCCAGCACGAACACCATCTTCGACAGCCCTTCCGACGTCAGTCCGTCCGGGGCGACAATAGTCACACTGCGCACGCTGCTTGGCGACTTGCCGGTTCGGGGATCGAGAACGTGGTGATAGCGCACACCACCTTCTTCGAAGTAGCGCTCATAGTCGCCCGATGTTGATACGGCGACATCTTTTAGCGGCAACACTGCGACGAGTTCACCGGCGCGGCGCGGATCGCGAATACCGATCGTCCAGGGACGCCCGAGGCGATCGCCCAGAATGTGGCTGTCGCCTCCTGCGGTGACTATCGCGTTGGCAATACCGCGGCTTTTTAATAGCGCCGCACCCGCATCGACCGCATATCCCTTAGCAAATCCACCCAAATCGATGCGAACGCCGGGGCAGGCAAACCGCACACTATGCGTTGCGCGATCAAGCACCAAATTCTTGTAGCCGATGGCCTTGCACGCCCGCGCGAGGTCGCTCTCGCTGGGACGGATGCCCTGACGATAGTCATACAGGTGCCCTGCACTCGCAAAAGTAATGTCGAATGCGCCCTCCGATAGACGTGAAAAATCAAGCGAGCGCGAAAGCAAGTCAAACATCTCTTGGCTCACGCTCACAGGATGACTGGCTGCCTCGCGGTTGATGCGCGAGAGCTCCGACTCGGGCTTATACGGACTCATCGTCTCGTCAACGTGGTGCATCACATCCATCACCGCACGCATGGCGGACTCCGCGCTGGCGCGATCCCCGCTCCAGAGCTCCACGCGAATCGCAGTGCCCATGATGGCTTCTTCGCGGCTGTACCAAGCCCCGGGCGCCCGCAACTCCACGCCTGCCTCGGTGGCACCGAACGCGCGTCGAGCCGCGCTCCGAAGTCCGGCTAGCATGAATAGCTCCTGGCGTAGGCCACGAAACGCGCAAATTGCCGATCTTCTTTTGACGAACTCGGTGTATCCGTGCGCGAGTGCCGCGCTGCCACGAAAGAGCTACGAGCGCACTTACCGCCAGGACCGTCCGAAATGCACCGCAAAGGAGCAGCGACAGCGCTCCTGCGAATTGCAGCCGTGGCAATTGGCCAACAGATTGTCTGCTTCAAGAGCGGCCAAACTGTCTCCGCTCTTTCGGCAAGCCGAAAGCTCGTCATCTCAAACCCCAGGTAAATCCGCCGCGGCTGGTCGCGACAGATCTCTTGCAATCTTTATAACAACGTATTGATGGGATGGACAGTCCCCATCTACTTCGTATACGGGAGTCCTTTCAATCGATTTAGATCAGACGTTCGGATGGTTCCCTCATACGAAAGATCGATCGCGAAAAATCTGTGAATTTGCTTCGGACTGTGTTAGGCGAAGCGAGGATTTTTCATCGTTCTGCTCGGGATGGCGACCATATTGTTATAACTAGAACATTCGATCGTTTCTGAATCCGCAGCGCGAACTCGTATGGTGCGCGGACCTTGCGCCGGCGCCTGCGTAGCCTGCGCTTTCTCGCACGTTGCACTGCATCGGTCGCGGCTGCGAGCAATGCAATCGTGTGGTCTTGTCGGAGCGCTCGGCGCTTCGCGTCGAATTTTTCGCGCACCATCGCATCGTCCGCGCAAAACCGAGTAACGCACCGAGTAGTGCAAATTCTGAACGCTGCGCCGCCTCGCGGCTCGCTCAAAATGGATCCTCATCCGGTGCGACGCGATGGGAAATTAGGGTAGCGCGGCCACAGGAGCGCTCGGCCGACGCTGAGCCGACAAAATCAACGAAACGCCCACTACGACGGCCGCGTGCGCGGGGCCTGGTAGTCAAGGACGAGGCCCCTGCGAGCAGGCACCCTTGCCGCTTGCGACTTCCTTCTCAAAGCACACTTGTGCGCGTGCGGGCAGGGTCAGCAATCCGCGATGCTTTGCCCATTATCAAGCGTTGGCGTTTTTGACCACGTATAGTTGCCTTGGAGGTGTACGAAAATGCCCAGCGAAGACGATTTGAAGGACCTGCGTGCGCTCATGCAGGAGCAGCTCAAAGTCTTACGGCTGCAACTTACATCGGAGCTCAAAAACGAAATGACTGAGCACTACCGGGACATTTCCGGAGAGGTTACGGATTCCGGCGACGAGGCGATCGGAGCTGAGCTCGCAGGATTGGAGAACGCCGTAATCGGCCACAATGTCACGGAGGTGCGTGACCTTGAAGCTGCACTCGAACGGATGAATCAGGGAAGCTACGGCTTTTGCGTGGATTGCCGCCGCGAAATCGACCTGGAGCGGCTCAAGGCCTATCCGACTTGCAAGCGCTGCCAGCCTTGCCAACGCGCCTACGAACACACCTACGCGGGCTCGACCCACCCTTCCCTTTGAGTCGCAGCCAGGCGCAAGAGCTGTGCATGCCTAGCCCGACGTTGCTCGCCTGGCGCCGCAACGCCGTCGCGACGCGTGCTCAACTCGCCACAAACGCGTTGCGAAAATCCCCAGCGGATCGCCTGGCGCTCAATTTGCTCTACCTTAGAAGGAGATCGAATTTCAAAGGTGATTTGCTTGCAATCGTTTTTTCGCTTGTGCAGGGCGGGCGAGCAGCCAAACTAACGCACTCATCGTCGCGCGACGTGAATTTCAGGAACACGAATTTTTCATCGGTTCGGAGCGCGTGCCCGCGCTTGAGTACATGCAAAGTTGATTGCCAGTTTTCGCACGGCGTGTCGCAAATTACCCAACCGTGCGCATGGCGCAATGCACGGTCGTCACCGCGCAAAGCAAGCGAATTACGCTAATGCAGAGCCTGGCCCCCGGAACTTGCTGTCGGCGCAAGCTTTCCGTTACCGAGTCAGCGGCTCCTACCAACTGGCTTTCGGCTAGCGCCCGCAACAAGTGCAGCACCAAGGACTTTTTTTTCCGCGCAAGGCAATCTCTCTTGGCGCGTAGGGCCCGGATGTTGTACGGCCTGGTCAGAGCAACGCCCCTTCTCCCCCGGGTTTGGCAATCAGTCCACTTTCTGCGCTTGCCGAAGGTTCTCCAGCATGTCATCGACCATTGCCGCAAGATCAAAGCGCGGTTGCCAGCCCCAATCACGGCGCGCCAAACTGTCATCGATTGAGCGCGGCCAAGTTGCGGCGATTGTCTGCCGGAAATCTGGCTCGCAAGCCATAGTGAAATCGCTAATACGGCGGCCGATTGCCTCGGCGATTTCTCGCGGCGTAAAGCTCAAGCCCGCAAGGTTATAGCTGCCGCGCTCGGTAATCTTTGCGGCCGGTGCCTCCATCAGCTCGAGCGTGGCGCGCATCGCATCGGGCATGTACATCATGGGCAGGGACTGATCTGCCTCGAGATAACAGGTGTAATGACCGTCGCGCAGCGCCGCATGAAAGATCTCGATTGCGTAATCGGTCGTACCACCACCGGGTCGCGCCTTCCAGCTGATAAGGCCCGGAAAGCGCAGGCTGCGCACATCCACCGCGTGTCGCGCGTGATACCAAGCGCACCAGCGCTCGCCCGCAAGCTTGCTGATGCCGTACACGGTGGTGGGATCCATAACCGTGTACTGTGGCGTCATATCCGCCGGAGTTCTTGGACCAAAGGCTGCGATGGAGCTTGGCCAAAATACGCGCTCAATACGCTGCTGGCGCGCCAGCTCGAGGACATTGAGCAGTCCTCCCATGTTCAGATTCCACGTCTTGGTGGGGTGTTGCTCGCCGTTGGCAGAAAGCAGCGCGGCCAGATGATAGATGTGTTGAACGCGATGGCGAAGGACCAACTCCGTGAGCGCCGCCATGTCCATTACGTCAAGCTTCTCGTGCACTACGTCCGATAATCGCCCGTGTGCTACGACATCTGCCGTGACCACCGCGCGGGCGCCGTACCGCGCAACCAGCAATTCGCCAAGCTCGGTGCCGACCTGACCGTTGGCACCAATGATCAAAATCCGCGGCGCGCTCATTTCAAAAGTCCGAGCTCCCGCCCGGCCTGTGCGAACGCGGCGACACCACGCTCCAGATGCTCGCGTTCGTGCACCGCGCTCAGTTGAACGCGGATACGCGCTTGCCCCTTGGGCACCACCGGGTAAAAAAATCCCACAACGTACACCCCAAGTTCAAGCAAGCGCGCGGCCAAGGCCTGAGCGGTGCCAGCCTCGTAGACCATAATCGGCACGATTGGATGCTCGCCCGGTTTTATTTCGAATCCGGCTTGCGCGATCGCCTGCCGGAAATAGCGTGCGTTGTTCTCCAGCCGGTCGCGCAACTGTGTCGATGCCTCCAACAGGTCGAGCACTGCAATCGATGCGCCAACGATGGGTGGGGCCAAAGTATTGGAAAACAAATACGGGCGCGAACGCTGACGCAGCAAGTCCACGAGTTCTCGGCGGCCCGCGGTAAATCCTCCCGAGGCTCCGCCAAGCGCCTTGCCCAGCGTTCCTGTGATGATGTCGACCTTGCCATACACACCCCGGTACTCGTGTGTGCCTCGGCCCGTGCGCCCCAAAAATCCACTGGCGTGGCAATCATCTATACCGAGCAGTGCGCCATGACGGTCGCAAATCATGCGCATCTGGTCGAGCTGGGCCACGGTTCCATCCATTGAAAACACGCCATCGCTAAAGACCAAGCGGTACCGAGCGCCTTCGGTAATTGCAAGACGCAGGCAACGCTCCAGATCGTCCATATCGTTGTGCTTGTACCGGTAGCGCTTGGCCTTACTCAGGCGAATGCCATCGATGATGGATGCGTGATTGAGCTCGTCACTGATGACCGCGTCTTCCTCGCCCAGTAACGGCTCAAACAGCCCGCCGTTGGCGTCGAACGCGGCGGCATACAAGATCGCGTCCTCGGCGCCTAGAAAGCGCGCGAGTCGCTGCTCGAGTGTTTTGTGAAGATCTTGAGTCCCGCAGATAAAGCGCACGGAGCTCATCCCATAGCCGTGGGTGCGCAGGGCCTCATGTGCGGCCTCAATCACGGCCGGATGGGAGGAAAGTCCAAGGTAGTTGTTTGCGCACAGGTTGATGGCTTCGCGGCCCTGCGCAAGTCGCACAACGGCGCCTTGCGCGCTTGTTATGACGCGCTCGGACTTATACAGTCCGGCATCTCGGATTTCCTGCAATTGGCGCCCAACCTGCGCGTAAAAGTCATCCTGCGGATTCATCGCTCGACCTTCTGCGTTCAAAGCTGCAAAGCGCTACTCGGCCGCGCGCCGCGGCGGAAACTGCACGGCGGCAATGCGGGCGGCAACTAGCACCGCGAGAAGGGTCGCAAGCGCCAGAATATCGAGCCAGCTGATTCCGCGGTCGTACAGACCAATGAAGATTTCACGCAAAATAAAGGCAATGCCAACTTCAGCCAGCACCCTGAGTCGGACGCGGTGAAATTCCAGATAGTCTGTAAAGGTGCGAAAAAGTTCGATAAGCACAAAGACCGACAAAACGTCGATTACAAGCTCTCTGTCGATAGCGTCGACAACGCCGTGTGCCAAGCTGTGTGTCGTCACACCCGTGCGCAGCGCGGTTGCCGCAGAGGCGAAATCCAGCGCAAGCCCGATCAAGGCGCCGATAAGTGTGAGCAGCAGCACAAAGACCAAAATTCCTACGATGACATCGAGCGCCCTCGTATAAAGTGTCAGGACCTTGCTCTTAGCGACCACAGGATCAGCATGTTGCCCAGCTTGGACGGCAGAAGTTTGCTCTTGCATGAATGGGTCCGATTGCTTGGTTGGAATTCTCGCACCGCGGTTTAAGGTACCGTCGATAATCAAAGGGGGATCTCCCCCCTTTTTTCGCGTTCACGGCACCCGCAGACCCTTTTGGGCTTCTAAGACATTCGAGTACAGGTGCGGCGCAATGTGCCCTCGCGTAAGCGCTTCGCCTAGCCTGAGTCGCTGAAAGGTATTCGACGTGTATCGAGTGACGTTCAGGTAGTAGCGATCCATCAAAGCCTTGACCATAGCGATATATTCATCGGTAAG
Organism: uncultured Burkholderiaceae bacterium; assembly: GCA_964608115.1. Taxonomy (GTDB): domain Bacteria; phylum Pseudomonadota; class Gammaproteobacteria; order Burkholderiales; family Burkholderiaceae_F; genus GJ-E10. The sequence continues at coordinate 10,713 of CAZSOI010000071.1, forward strand.
TTCGGGCGAAATGCTGAAGCGGTCATAGTTGACCACCGCATAGACCTTGTGTCCGGTGCCTCGCAGCTTTTCCTCTACGGCGGTTTGGATGCGATCGATGTCTGCCTTGCTGCGCACTGCGAGACCTTCGAAATTCACGAAGAAAACGTTTGCATCCGGATCGTAAGTCAGGCGCTCTTCAAGCGGCCGATCCAACAGGTCTGGTCGCAGGTTCATCGGTGCGTCGTCAAAGATGCGTTCGTCCATCAATGCGGGCTCCGAATTCAACACCGGTCGAAACTGCATGTGGGCAAGAATGTCGCGCTCCAAATTCATTCCGGGCGCTATCTCGACCAACTCCAGTCCCTGCGGGCAAAGCCGGAACACGCAGCGCTCGGTAACGTAAAGCACCGTCGTTCCGCGTCGCAGCGCCTCGGGGCCGCTAAAGGTGCGATGTTCGACCTGGTTGACGAATTTGATAGCGCCACCTTCGTTGAGAATCACGACTTGACCCTCGCGAACGCCGATTTCCAGATTGCCCGCAGTAAACGTTCCGACAAAAACGACCTTCTTTGCGTTCTGACTGATGTTTATAAAGCCGCCCGCACCAGCTAAGCGTGCACCGAATTTCGAGACGTTCAGATTTCCTTCGCGATCGGCTTGGGCCAGTCCAAGGAACGCGATATCCAAGCCACCGCCATCGTAGAAATCGAACTGACTTGGCTGATCGATGATCGCCTGCGTATTGACGGCGGCTCCAAAATTGAGCCCACCCGCGGGAATGCCTCCGATGACACCTGGTTCGGCCGTCATCGTTACCAAGTCGATCACTTTTTCTTCTGCCGCGACGGAGGATATCCCTTCGGGCATACCGATGCCCAAATTCACCACGGCATTGGCACGCAGTTCCAACGCTGCCCGGCGAGCGATGATCTTGCGTTCGCTCATCGGCATCGTTGGAATTGCCGACATAGGTACACGCAGTTCGCCGGAGAAGGAAGCGTTGTACTGCTCGATGAAAGTCTGCATGTGGTATTCCGGTTTTTCCGCCACCACGACGCAGTTCACGAGGACACCGGGAACCTTGACCTGCCGCGAGCTGAGCGTGCCACGATCCGCAATACGCTCCACCTGCGCAATCACGATGCCACCGCAGTTGTGCGCGGCCATCGCGATCGCCTGTGCTTCGAGCGTAAGAGCCTCTTTCTCCATCGTGATATTGCCGTCAGGGTCGGCCGTGGTGCCGCGTATCACGCCAACATGGATCGGAAAGGCTTTGTAAAAAAGAAAGTCTTCGCCGTCGATCTGCATCCTGCGCACTAGATCGGTGCGGGTGCGTTCGTTAAGTTTTCCTCCACCAAATTGCGGGTCAACAAAGGTTCCCAAGCCCACCCGCGTGAGCGTCCCCGGTTTGCCCGCGGCGATGTCGCGAAACAGATGCGAAATGACCCCCTGGGGAAGGTTGTAGGCCTCAATTCGATTGGCCGTCGCCAGTTCTTGCAGTTTGGGCACCAACCCCCAATGTCCACCGATGACACGGGCGACGAGTCCCTCATGACCCAGATGGTTCAGGCCTCGGTCCTTTCCGTCACCTTGCCCCGCGGCATACACCAGCGTCAGATTGCGCGGACTTCCAAGACCGTGCGGATCGGCTGCCGCCCGTTCCAAAAACAGCTCTTGAATCGCGACGGCAATGTTTTCGGGAAAGCCAATGCCGACAAAACCCGAAGTGGCCACCGTGTCGCCATCGCGAATAAGTCGCACAGCCTCCCGCGCGGAGACGATTTTTCCGGTATCGGTGGCACGCAAGGAGGCGGCAACCGGGTGGTGCGACAGTGGCATTGGGGCTCCTTGGTCAATGGCGGGGCGGTTTCTCACCCCTTCGTGCGGCCAGCTCCGTGCGATCGCGGCCCCTATGAAGTTGGGCCCCGGTTTGTGGCGGTCCGGCTTTTTATTTCGAAGGAGAGAACCCCCCAGACAAAATTATCGTTCATATTCAATATGTTAGCCATATCCTATTTATTTGTAGTACTATTGTGCAATGCAACATCCTAAGGAACTAGTTATGTTGACTTGCACCGAGTTTGCCGAAGAGCGGGATGAGGATCTTTTGCTTCTCTGCGCCGAGCTCGACGGCCTCAACCGGGCGAAGGACCACGCAATGGCAGCTTACATCGCACAAGTGCACGCACAAAGGGGATTGACTGGCGATGAACTGCGCAGGGCGATGGATCGGACCGCCGAAGCGCAAGAAACCTTTGAAAAACTCAATGCTCTGGCATATGCGAAGGAACAGGAACTCACCGCCCGCAGGTCGTCGCTGCAGGAAAAGAGCATCGTTTAGGACGCGACCGGCCCAATCGACACTGATCTACGCCGCCACTGGAGTGGTGCGCGCGAACCGAACGATGCCTGCGCTGCTTTCCCGCCGCAAGGCCCCGGTAGTAACCAGAAAATTTAGGTGCGCCAAGGCCTCACCCATGGCAAAACCGATCTGGTGCCCGTCCAACCCAGGGGCAAATAAATGGGTCAGCAGTCCGCCGGCGCTTACAGGCCCTTTTGCGGCAAGATCCAAGATTTGTTGGACGCGTTCGCGGTGATGGGCCTTGATTTGCTCGATTCGCGCATGCGCACCGCGGAACGGTCGGCGATGTGAAGGCAAGACCAAGGTCTCGGCGGGCAGTAAATCAGCAAACCGATCAAGGCTTTGCAAAAACCAGCTAAGTGAATCGGCTTCCGGTTCACTTGGCCAGACACTGACGTTGGTGGTGATCTCGGGAAGTAACTGGTCACCCGCTATGAGTACCTTGATCTCATCGCAGTAAAGCGATGCATGTTCCGGCGAATGCCCCCGTCCAACGATGACCTTCCAGGTCCGACCCCCAATGCGCAAGTGTTCGCCGTCGCTGATACGGTTAAAGGACTCCGGCAGCCGAACTCCGGCCGAATAGCGCACCACACCGCTATCAAATACCCCTAGTTGATCCTTGTCCAGGCCATTGGCGGCGTAAAACTGCCCTCGATGCCTGATGTCGTCAAAACCCTGCTCAAGTATCGCCAGATTTGCCGTTAACCATTCAGCTTGGGTCATCCAGGGACGAACATTCCAGCGCTCGCAGATCCAGGCCGCATTACCCGCATGATCGGGGTGAAAATGGGTAACGATCAAACGCCTAACCCGCGATCGTGCAAGCGTGTTGCTCCATACCTGTTCCCACTGATCGCGAACTTCCTGGCGCCCATAACCGCAATCGACGACGGTCCAACCGTCATCGTCCTCCAAGAGATATAGATTGATCGCACGAAGCCGAAAAGGCAGCGGGGTACTTAACCAATGGACGCCCGGCGCCACCTCAGTCGTCCGGCCCGCTTTCGGATAGTCGTCAAACGGATAAATCACCTGACGGTTATTCGAATTCATCGCATCGACCTTTGCGCTCGCTCCCGTCGCCCGATTGGCTGCAACGGCCCGACACGGCAACACGGCGCATCTGATCGATCAGATGCAGCCGTCAAACGCCGTTGCACATCAAATTCGACAGCCGCGACCTATACAATCTCCATGTCGATGTGGCGCAGGTTCGCAACTGCGCAATCGGCACGGCGCCTAAAGTAACAAAGTTTCACCATAGGATTATGCCCAATGTGGACCTGAAGTCCGCATGAAAGCCACGCAGAGTTTGTGCTGTAATGCGTCGGGCGCGTGCAGGCAGCGCTCGGTGTACTGCTCGAAACTTCGAAATAGCGCTGAAGGATCGTCCGTTCGCACAGCTTGAGCCAGACACACCGACGCGGCAAAAGTCATGGACGCGCGAACGACGCTCGGCAAAGGCAGCCAGTTTGTCGGAAAGACATTACGGTAACCATGGGCGCAATCAGAAGGACAAGGCGCATCATCCGAGTTACTAGTTGCTCGCTTGCGCAGTATTTCGCTACGTAGGTTTCGTTCGCCCTTGGCCTGACCCGCGCACTACAAGTGCGTCGTGGGTCTGTGGCAGCGAACCGCGGGTCCTCAATGTGCAGTAAAGGCTTGTCCCGATGCAGCCCCCGGGAGATTGCTTTGGCTACGGTGCTCATGCCTCTTGCCGCGCGCGATTTTGATCCCACGGAAACCGTCGTTCCCTGGAAGGTGCTTACCGCCCGCGGGCATTCGGTGCACTTTGCCACGCCCGATGGCCTGCCGGG
>CAZSOI010000072.1:0-8062 GCA_964608115.1 uncultured Burkholderiaceae bacterium
TTGCCATCGGCGTCAAATTTGCTCTTCAGAGCCTCTGGGGCGTTGGGAAAACGCGCGACGCAGCCACAGGCGAACCAAATGTGGTTCATGAACGAGCCGCCAAATGTTCCCATGAAAAAGTTATCGGCAAGCGTGAATTCGCGAGCGAGTTGCCAAAGCGCCAGCTTGCTGCCGTCATAGTGGCCCATTGTGAGTGCGCCAGCGTCGGAGAACGCAACGAAGCGGTCGTTGCGCCCTGCGTCGATCTGCTCGATGCTTTGATAGTAGCGATGCACGAGGTCACGCGTTGGCACCGAAAGAGGCAGGTTCACGGGCGCCTGGTCGATGGCAAAGGGACCGTTGGGCAGGCTGCGACCAAATGCAGGCTCCGCCTCTTCATCGGAACCCGTCCATACGGGTGGGAGAAATGGCAGAGCTCTGCCATCGAGATCAAGTTGTGTCTTGCTTCTCGCGCTCGCCTGGGCAATGCCGTTAGCCCCTGGAAAGCTTCCGTACAGATTATCGAAGCTGCGGTTTTCGCCGTAGATCACCACCACGTGTTCGATACGCGATAGCGCCGCCTCGACGGCTTGACGCGGCGCGGTAGTTGATTGCGAGCTGCAGCTGCCAAGCACGAAGACCACGCATAGCGCGCCGACGCGAGGCGCTGCGCCAGAAGTGGGCGAATGTTTTCGCCAGTCGATGACAGCGTGCGTTGGCACGAAGCGTTGGATCGGACAGCGAGCATGCATAGACATTTGAAGCGCGGTTACGCGTGGTTACAACGAAGATCGCGAGTCTACCTGCGCAGACAAGCTCGTTACGAAAGTTTTCTGAACAGCTTCCGAATAGCCGCGTCGCAATGCGCGCGAAAAAGTTCCGAACTCCACACAGTCTGTTACGCATCTTGCAGTTATCTGCCTAGATGCGCGGTGCATCGGCTGCCAGACTGGCGCCGCGCTTGGGAATCGGGCTTGCAGCTTGGCAACGCCGCCGGACGAACCTCGCAACCCGACGAACGGAAACAGGGAGTTTGCAATGAGAAAACATGCGTACCAGTTAACCGCTCTTGCGGCTGCTGTGGGGCTTGCTCTCGCGGCCTGTGGAGGCGGCAGTGGCACTAGCAACACGCCGACGGGAACGGTCAACGTGCAAGTTACCGACGGCCCAAGCGACGAGTTCCAAAACGTCTGGGTGACCTTCACTGCCATTGCGTTTCACACGGATCCGAGTGCGCAGTGGAACCCCGCCGATGCGACTTGGCAGGTGATCAAGCTATCGAGTCCACAGACTATCAACTTGGCAACGCTCAACAATGGCTCATTGAACAACCTGTTCATGGGACTAAACCTTGCGTCGGGAACTTATCGGCAGGTGCGCTTTTTGCTCGATGGCCCCGACGCGCCGCTGGATGCGTCGGCCCTGGCTACAGATGACTCCAACGGCACGCCGCTGCAATGGAATGACCAAGTCGAGTATCTGGCTAACGGCAGCACCACGCTGCTCGAGGCTCCGCTAGAGATCGCCTACCCAACACAAGGCATCCAACTCGTAGGGACCTTCGTTGTTCCGCAAAACGGAACAATTTCGGTTGCGGTTGATTTTGATTTGGAGCACGACATCGTTCCGTTTAATCACGACGGCATGACGTACTTCACTATGCGGCCGAACTTGCAGTACTACGACATGACGCAGGTCGGGGCCATCACCGGCACGATCAGTACGGCCGAGCTTTGCCAGAGTGTTACGGCGGCCGTAAGCCAGGCCACAGCGTGCGCCTACAACCTCATTGTCAAGGCTGAATTGCTTGCACCCGACGGTCAGCGGCACTTCGTTGCTCGCCAGACGACGGTCGATCCGGCGACGGGAGCCTTCACGCTCTATCCCCTTGCAACCAAGGATGCCAACGGCAACACCATCTCCTCTTACGACGTGCTGATTCGCGGCCGAGAGATGGAGACCATGTTGGTCACGGGTGTGCCAGTCAAGGCGGGCACAAACCCCACCGGTACCGACGCTACGGCTCCCACCCCGCTGCCCGCAACCGTCACCCCGGTCCTAAATAGTGACGAATACTTTGGGCAATTTGCCTCGGCACTAAGTCCGCTTTCTGGCGGCTACGCGATTTTCCAGCAGACGCTCTCGGGCGGCGTGCCCTACGAAGTTCGGTGGCGCAACACGGATCCGTTCACGGGCGAGTTCCGCAACCCGATCGCGCTGCAGGGCGCATCCTCCCAGCTACAGGTCGCAAGCTACACGAATTTCACGTTTTCTCCACAATCCCCGGTGGAGGGCAACGGAGGCTTTTCGGTTGCCGACAACGAGGTGGCCTACTACACGCTTGCCTCGGCTGGCGTCATGTTGCCGGCGGCTACGGGGGCTACAAAGTACTTCTCGCCTGCGGCGCCGGCGCTCGATAACGGCGTGCAATCGGGCACGATTAACGTGACACTGGACTTTAGCAACATCAGTATCGAGAACAACTGCGAGCTGGTGCTGGCGCGCTTTGCGAGCATCATTGACACCTATAACTGCAGCAGCTTCTTGAGCACGAACGGTGGCAGCAACAGCGGCAACTTCACGCTGACCGGTGTGCCCGCGGGCGACTCGACGACGCCAGTCCCAGGCGCGTTCTACTACGCCTACGTGCGCCTATGGGAAACGGGCCATGGGAAGGCAACGCGGCTGATCGTACCCTTGGATGGCTTTATTGATTTGCGCAGCACGACCAGCGCCACGCTCAATGGCAGCATAGTCGGCGAATAGTTCGCAAGTGTCGTTTACTCGCTTAGCCCGCGCCGCACCCCTGTGCGGCGCGGGTGTTTTTTAGAAGGCAATGCTATCGCCTGGCTCAAGCGAGAGGACGTGTGTTTGGCTTTCCCCCAGCGCCGCCCGGAACTGCGCGGGCGTGCCCTTGAGCACGGGAAAGGTGCCGAAATGGATGGGCAGCACGTACGCAGGTTTGAACCACTCGCGGATCGCAAATGCCGCGTCCTGCGGATCCATTACAAAATGCCCGCCAATGGGAACGAGAACCAAGTCCGGGTGGTAGTGCTCGGCGATAAACCGCATATCGGAAAACAGGCTCGTGTCGCCCATGTGGTAGATGCGAAAGCCGTTTTCCAACTCGATAAGAAAGCCCACGGGCTCGCCACCGACGTGCACTTCGTTTTTGCCGGTAGCCGGGTTGCGCCAAAGGAGTTCCGAGCTGTGCTCGGCGTGGAGCATCGTGATGCGGATCCCCGGCCCCAGGGGTGCGACCGTTCCGCCTTTGTTCATGCGCGGCGCAAGCTCGGGCGGGACGATCTCCAGCGCAGCCAGAGAACTGGCAAGCCCGGCGGGCGCAATGATCGGGACGTTGTACGTACGTGCCAGGGCGGGCGCATCCCCGAGGTGATCGGCATGCGCATGGGTGACCAAAATCAGGTCAATGGGGCCAATTGCCTCAAGATTCTTAAACTTTGAGGGGGTTTTGGGGTTTTCGGTCAGATATGGATCAATCAGCAGAACCTTGCCAGCCGGCGACGTGATGCGCACGGCAGAGTGGCCGTACCATTGCAAGGAAACTTTGCCCTGCGCGAGGCCATTTGCGCTTGCGCCAAATATCCCCAGTAAAGCAATGGCAAAACGCAGTGTCCTACGCACGCGGGGTCTGCCTAATCGGGCACGCCGCTGCTAGCTCTGCGCCAGCTCTCAGCGGCCCGCGCCGGCTTTTTTTGCAGATAGGCCAACCGCGGTCCGTCCGCCGGACTTTGCCGCAGATCGGCTGGTTTTTGCCGCGGCGAGGGCACGCACGGACTTGCTTTTTTGCACGACGCTCTTTAGTGCCTTGCTCTTTGCAGCAGGCGCGGTCGCCTTGGCGACCGGCGCGGGCACCTGCACCGCCTCTTCCTTGATTGCCCACAGCTTTAGCAGCTCCGCCTGGGTTGGCAGCGAGCCTTGCTGCGCACGCGTGCGCCGGGCGGCCACCGAGTCGCGAACAATTTTCTCGACAACGTCCAGCGGCAGGCGGTTCAGGTCGGAAAACTTGACGTAGCTGCGCGCCGTATTAACGCCTGGCAAGGACTCCTTGTGCTTGACGACGACATCTTGCTCTGCAACGTAAAGCGACATGTGGCGCCGCCCCGATTCCAGGGCAAAAAGCGGTCCGTCAAGTTCGTAAAAGGCCAAACCGTAGCGCATGCTCTCCCGAACACCACGCGCCGACCTTCGAATCATGCTGCAAACGCGAGCCATCGCAACCCTGCGATCTGGTGGCAAATCCCGCAAGTAGGTGCCTACCGTCGTAGCTGCTGAGTTCATGCCTTATCCCCGGCTTCCTGGGTCCGAATGCGGTATTTTAGCCGAGCGTGGCCATGGGCTTCACCGGTGGCCAGCGTCCGGACGTTTGGGCTAGGACGAAAGCCCAAAAACGGGGGGGCGGATGGGGCGCACCTTCTTGGCTTAAGAGCCGTGAAAATTGATATAGTGGGCTTGCCGATTTTGACGCGAGCGTTTGCGGCTTTTGCGGGCTCGCCATCAATTCGGCATGCGTTTACGTGCAATCTCGCGACCGCAGGCGCAGGAGGCACTGGTGCGTGTACGTACCAGTAGGCGTGGCGACGGGACCGTAGTTGCGCTCGGCATTTGCGTTCGTGACCAGTTCAGGGTTCAGGACACTACGTGGTTTTTTCTTTCTTTAAAAAAGATCCGAAGGACACCAAATCCGGTACCGATCGAGCGGGCACTCGTGGTGCTGCCCGCGCTGCGGGTCGCCCTGAGCAGCGTCCACTCGCCCGTCCGATCACTGGCACCATCAATCGTTCGTTAAACCGGCCCAGCGGCGCCGAGCCAACTAGCAGTGGCGGATTTGCGGTCACCGAAAATGCCTTGCCCGATCGCGAGATGGCGCGCTCTCTCGCAATGGCTACGGCTGCCAAGATCGACGCGATCGAGTCGGAGATGGCCCGCGATTTTCTGCGCCCGCGCAAGTCTGCCGGCGATGCTCCTACCGGGCAGCCCGGCGAGGCCGAGCCGATCGTAGCGGCGCCGGCCGCGTCAGCACCTGAAGGGGTACCGACCCTCGCGGCGAGCTCGCGCTCGCGGGGCTCCGCCGAGGACGACGGCTTTGATCCGGGAAGCGAGATTTTGGGCGGCAGCATTGACGCAATCGAGGTCAATGGCAGTGCCTCTTCGGTCCTGGATGAGACCGCGATCTTGTTTGCCAACCGCCAGGATCAGGTGGCCGAAAACGGGCTGCGCTCGGCCCTCGTGGCCGACGCGCTAGGTCCGATGACCGACCGCGGTTGGCTCATGATGCTGGAGCTTTTGCAACAGCGCGGTGATCGCGCGGCCTTTGATCAGCTTGCGGCGCAGTTTGGCGCGCGCTTTGATGTGCCGGCCCCTGGCTGGATCAACTATGGCGAGGCCGAAAAGCGCCCTGCGGCGGCGCGCAGCGGCATGCCGGTAGTGCAATTGCCCGAGTCCATCGACGCGGGAATTGTGAAGGGCTTAGAAGAATTCAAGACGCTGGCAACGACACATCCGGCCCTTACGCTCGATGTCAGCGCAACGCGGCAAATCGATCTGGTGGGCGCCGAGCTGCTGTTGCGTGTGTTTAATGCATTTAAGCGCGCAAGCCATGAATTGACGGTTCGCGGCGCCGAGCAGCTGCTCCTTGCCTTGCGTTCGGCGGTCGAGCCCGGACGACGTGATCCGTCCGATGCTGCTTGGATGCTGATGCTGGAGTTGCAGCGCCTGCTGGACCGGCAGGCCGATTTTGAGGAGACCGGCATCCAGTACTGCATTACCTATGAAGTCTCACCCCCCTCATGGGAGCCCCCGTACGCCAACATCCGGGTGAGCGGCGCGGTGGAGGCGCCCGCCGGGCGCGCGGTCGATCCGCTTGATTGGAAGGGCGAGATTCTCGGCGATGGCGAGCAATACCTGGGTCGCTTGGCGGCGGCCTCTCGTGAATCCAAACGCCTGTCCGTGGAGTGCCGTCAGTTGCGACGCATGGCGTTTCCGGCGGCAACGGCACTATTGGGCCAATTGATCAAGCTGCAGCAAGCGGGCATCTCCGTGGAATTTCGCAACGTCAATTGCCTTATCGTGGCCCTGTGGCATCTGCTGGGCGTCTCGTCGGTTGCCGACGTTCGCGTGCGCCGCACCTAAGGCGTGCACGAGCTCGGAGTGTACCGGCAGCATGGAAACGTTTCACGGTACAACAATCGTCTCGGTGCGACGCGGCTCTTCGGTCGCGATGGGCGGCGATGGACAGGTCACGCTCGGATCGATCGTCATAAAGAAAAGCGCACGCAAGGTACGGCGCATCTACCACGATCGCATTCTTGCAGGCTTTGCCGGCGCAACGGCGGATGCGTTCACCTTGTTCGAGCGCTTCGAGGCCAAGCTCGACAAGCATCAAGGACATTTGATGCGCTCGGCTGTTGAGCTAGCCAAGGATTGGCGCACCGACCGCATACTGCGCCGTCTTGAAGCGATGCTTGCGGTTGCCGACCCGCAAGATTCATTGATCCTGACAGGCACGGGCGATGTGCTTGAGCCCGAGGACGGACTGATCGCCATCGGCTCCGGCGGGGCCTACGCGCATGCCGCGGCGCGTGCCTTGCTCGACGAGACGCAGCTATCGCCCGAGCCGATCGTGCGCAAGGCGCTGGCAATCGCTGGCGAGCTGTGCATCTACACCAACCAGGTAGTCGTCGTCGAGACCATTGGGTAAGCGGCCGTTGCACACTGGCCATGATGACGCCTAAGGAAATTGTTCACGAGCTCAGCAAGTACATCGTCGGACAGGAACCGGCGAAGCGCGCGGTCGCTGTTGCTTTGCGCAACCGCTGGCGCAGGCAGCGGGTAACCGAACCCCTGCGAAGCGAGATTGCGCCCAAGAACATTTTGATGATCGGCCCAACCGGCGTGGGCAAAACGGAAATTGCAAGGCGCTTGGCGCGTTTGGCCGACGCACCGTTTATTAAAGTCGAGGCAACAAAGTTCACGGAAGTCGGTTACGTCGGCCGTGATGTCGACTCGATCATCCGTGACCTCACCGACATCGCCGTCAAACAGACCCGCGAAGCGCAAATGCGCGCGGTGCGCGCGGCCGCCGCAGACGCGGCCGAGGAGCGGCTGCTCGACGTGCTGCTGACCCCGGCCGATGCGGGTGCCGGCCGCGAGTCCTCCGAATCGCTGCAGTCGACGCGCCAACGCCTGCGCAAGCGCTTACGGGAGGGACAGCTCGACGAGAAGGAAATCGAGATCGATGTGGCTGTCCCACCGGCGCAAATGGAAGTGCTCGCGCCGCCAGGCATGCAGGAGCTCTCACAGCAGATCCAGGGCTTGTTTCAGAACCTCGGCACTACCCGCCGGCGGCCGAGAAAGACCACGGTGCGCGAAGCGCTGCGAACGCTGACCGACGAAGAAGCCGCGAAACTGCTCAACGAAGAGGAGATCCGCCTCAAAGCTATTGAGACCGTGCAGTCCAACGGTATCGTATTTATCGATGAAATCGACAAAATCGCCAACCGATCCGAAGTGCAAGGCGCCGATGTCTCGCGCCAAGGGGTGCAGCGCGACCTTTTGCCGCTGGTCGAAGGCACGGCGGTGAACACCAAATACGGCATGGTGCACACTGACCATATCTTGTTTATCGCAAGTGGTGCCTTTCATTTTGCAAAACCCTCCGACCTGATGCCCGAATTGCAGGGGCGCTTTCCGATTCGCGTCGAGCTCGACGCACTCACTACCCAGGACTTCGAGCGTATCTTGACGCAAACCGACGCGTGCCTCACGCGCCAGTACGAGGCACTGATGGCCACCGACGATGTCGCGCTCGAGTTCACTGCCGATGGCGTCACGCTGAGCGGTTGCGGGGCAGTTACGCTCGCTTCCAGCCAAGCGCAATGCACGACTTCCTCATTGCCAGTCGGCAGCCACGCCATGGTTGCCACCTACTCCGGCGACTCGAACTATTCCGGCAGCAGCGGCTCGCTCACGCAGGTAGTGAACTGCGCCGCTCCCACGCCGACAACTACCACGTTGACTTCGAACGTGAATCCCTCCACGTACGGCCAGTCGGTGATGTTCA
>CAZSOI010000073.1:0-1639 GCA_964608115.1 uncultured Burkholderiaceae bacterium
AATAGACGCAGCGCAGATTGCAGAACGAAAAGAAGATCGTGCCCGATCCACGCGTGCCTCGAAGGCAATCCTCTTCGCCGTGATGCGGGCCAGCCGAACAGACGACTGCTCGTTCGCCGGTGCGGCAGACCGCGCCACGCGTGGTTGCAATCCGGTCGACATGACAGTAGCGGGCACACAGATCGCAGTCCTTTAAGCGTAACCAGGCGGCCCGTGCGCGTTCGGCAAGGGCACCTGTTCGTGCCAGCGTCTTGAACCCGTTGCGGTCCCGAGTATCCATGGTGAAGTCCGACTGGTGTCGATACGTGATCCGACGCTGGTCTCCCAACTTCAAGAGGTAGGGGTGGCTTTCAAAGCGGTGAGTCAAACGATCTCAAGGTCCATAGTCCAACCGTCCGCGAACGCATGGACGCGACAGGCGCTGGTAGATTGATAGATCGAGTTCCCTTTGTCTTACCGATCCTGCTCGCCTTCGCGTACACGTTGGCTCAATCGAAGGAGGTTTCCGCCATGACCCTCAAGTTGACGTCGACAGCTTTGACCCACGGGGATCAAATCCCATCGAAGTACACTTGCGATGGTCATGACGTCTCGCCGCCACTCGCTTGGTCCGGTGTCCCGCCCGAGGCGAAAAGCCTCGTGCTCATCGTTGATGATCCGGACGCGCCCGACCCGGCCGCGCCGAAGATGACCTGGGTGCATTGGGTGCTATACAACATCCCGCCGAGCGCAAGCGCGCTTCCGGAAGCGACAAGACAGCTACCCGCGGGCACGCTGGAAGGCGTGAACGACTGGAAGCGAACCGGCTACGGCGGCCCCTGCCCGCCCATCGGCCGGCACCGCTACTTCCACAAGCTTTACGCGCTCGACATCGTATTGCCCGATCTCGGCCGACCGTCGAAGGCGAAGCTCGAGGCACAGATCAAGGGTCATGTCATTGCGCAGGCTGAGCTGGTGGGAACCTACCAAAAGCGCAAGTGACTGTTATGAACCGCTAATGCGTCTCTGTGTATTCGTGCGGAATGCCCGCACGCTTTGGCTTCCACATTTGCGGCATTTCAGGCGTTTGACTAAAACCGCGATCGGGGCGGCGGGCGGAGGCAAAAAATTTTGATTTTTCAAAGACCTGGTGTAAGCGCCGAAGCAAAAATCCCCCACTGGAAGCAAACCGAATGGTTCGGTTGCGCCGGAGTAAAAATTCGGCAGCCAGGAAGCCTTAGCCTGATTCGGGCGGTGAAGCTAAAACTCGGCCCATTTATCGGGATCATTGATGCGATCCTGGCCGAGGACAACAACCCACCCAATCTGCCTCATGAGTGCTGAATGGACCCCGACAGCGTAGAAGAGCCTTACTTCCGACGCGTTATCCAGGAAATCACTCATCGATTACGAATCTGCCCATCCTTTGGGCGACGATCAGGTGAGCGAGGGGCCCGTGATAATGCGCAGGATTTCACTACTGCTCCTGGGGGCCATGGCCGGCGCTGTGATCACGGATATAGCGATCCAGCCACCCACGATGTTCACTAGTTCGATTGCTAAAGCGGCGCCATCTGACAGTTATCGCCAGCTTAATTTGTTTTTCGATGTTTTCGAGCGCGTGCGCGCCCATTATGTCGAGAAGCCCGACGACACCAAG
>CAZSOI010000074.1:0-4569 GCA_964608115.1 uncultured Burkholderiaceae bacterium
AAATGCACGCTCTGCATCGATCGCATCTACGACCGCACGCTGTCTGAAGCCGATCGCAAACCTGCTTGTGTCAAAGCCTGTCCGACCTCCGCACGTCTGTTCGGTGACATACACGATCCGCAATCCGAGGTGTCGGCAGCCATACGCGGCAGCGGTGGCTATCAGTTGATGCCGGAGTGGAGCACGCAGCCGGCCAACCATTACCTGCCGCGGCGGCAAACGCGCATCAAAATTCACCCCGACGAACTCGAGCGCTCGGACAATCCGCGCAAACGCGACGCCCAACTGCCCAAGCCAGGAGCGGCGGGACCAACGATCGAAGACGCGGTCGGCTGGTAAGGAGACCAACAAGCATGCGACCGCCCGTGTCGGTAATTTTTCTGACCACGCTCATTGGTGCCGGCCAGGGCTTGTTCCTGGCTTTGTTTACGGTGCAGCTCTATGCATTATTTCAGCTGTTGCCAGCGCCCGAACCCCGCAGCTTTTACGCGCCCGGGAGCCTGTTTGCCGTGCTGCTGCTGCTTGCGGGCCTGATCGCGTCCTTCTTTCACCTGGGTCACCCCGAGCGGGCGTGGCGGGCAGCGGCGCAGTGGCGCACGTCCTGGCTGTCGCGGGAGGTCATTGTGCTGCCAGCGCTCGTGGGCACGATTGCGCTGTTTGGCTTAGCCCATTGGGCCGACTGGAAGAGCGTGCTTGCCACGCTGCCCTCCGGCGGCCAAATCGATCTGACCGTACTGTTGGGGACTTTGGCTACCGTGCTCGCTTTTGGGCTATTTGTCTGCACCGCGATGGTCTACGCCTGCCTGCCCTTTCTTCGCGAGTGGCACTCGCCGCTAACCGTGCTTAATTTCATCTTGCTCGGTGGTGCCTCCGGTTTTACGCTCGCCAGCGCGTTTGCGGCGCAGGCCGCCCCTTCGCTGGTCGGATTTCTCGGCGCGTGGGCGCTGATCATCACCGCTCTGGCCTGCGTAGTGCGCATCGGCTCCCTGGTTCGCAACGCGCGTCTGCGACCAAGGTCCACACTGCAGAGCGCAACGGGCGTAAAGCACCCGAAGATCGTGCAAAAGAGCCAAGGCGCAATGGGCGGGTCGTTTAACACACGAGAGTTTTTCCATGGCGCCAGTCCGACATCACTGCGCGCGGTTTTGCTTGGTTTTCCTCTGCTTGCTTTCGCGGCGCCGCTACTACTACTGGCGGCGGGACTGGCACAGGATGCGCCGGTCGCGTTTTTGCTCGCCTTCGCGCTGCAGTATCTGGGTCTGCTTGGAGAACGTTGGTTTTTTTTCGCACAGGCTCAGCACCCGCAGAACTTGTACTACCAGTCAATCGCGTAGGAGCCAGCGATGCGCCTGTCTTGGCTTAGTTGGAAGAGTCTGCGCCTAGAAGCCGACACGCTGCGCCACGACCTGCTCGCGGGCATTACGGTCTCTCTAGTCGCCGTGCCCCAATCCCTCGCTTACGCGCAGTTGGCTGGCGTGCCGGCCTACTACGGGCTATATGCTGCATTTATCCCGACGATTGTCGGCGCGGTGTTCGGCTCTTCACGTCAGCTTTCCACGGGGCCGGTCGCCATGACATCGCTGCTGACGGCGGCCAGCGTGGCACCCTTCGCTTTACGAGGGACGGATGCGTTCTACACCCAGGTCATTTTGTTAGCACTGCTCTCGGGCATATTTCAAGTCGCCTTTGGTCTGTTTCGAGCGGGCGTGTTGCTGAATTTTCTCTCATTCCCCGTGCTGATGGGCTTCATTAATGCTGCCGCCCTGATTATCGGACTGTCGCAGCTGCCGACCTTACTCGGAATTCCCTCGCGTCAGTCGGCGCATTTTCTGCTCGACACAGGGCAGGTCATCGCGAGCATCGACACTACCCACGCGATATCGCTGGCCTTTGGCTTGACAGCGATTGTGCTTCTCGTCGCGTTTCGCCGTTTCGCGCCGAAGTTGCCCGGTGTGCTGCTGACGGTTGCCGTTTTAACCTGGGTTTCCAGCTATATCGGCTACGCCGACATGGGTGGTCGGGTTGTGGGAACGGTCCCGCAAGGCTTGCCGACCTTCTCCGTCCCCAAGGTCGAGTGGAGCTCGGTTGTAAACCTGTTACCAGCCTCCTTCGTCATTGCCGTTATCAGCTTCATGGAGGCAATGTCCAGCGCCAAAGTCATCGCCATCAAGACTCGTCAGCCTTGGGACGAGAATCGCGAGCTCATCGCGCAAGGGCTAGCCAAGGTGGCTGCGGCATTTGTCCAGTCGATGCCGGTTAGTGGCTCGTTTTCCCGGTCGGCTCTGAACCTTGCCTCCAACGCCAAGACAGGACTCTCGTCGGTAATTTCTGCCTGTGCCGTCTTGCTCACCCTGCTTTTTTTCACTTCGCTGCTGTACAACCTGCCCAAGCCAGTCCTGGCAGCAATCATCATCATGGCCGTCGTCGGTCTGCTCAACTTTCAGGCACTGCGCGGCGCATGGCGGGCCAATCGGGATGACGGCATCGCCGCCGTAGCGACATTTGTCGCCACCCTGGCATTTGCCCCCAACATCCAAAACGGAATCGTGGCCGGAATCATCCTGTCGTTGGGTCTGATGCTGTACCGCCTGATGCGCCCGCGCGTCGCAACGCTTGGGTATCACTCCGACGGTGTATTGCGCGACGCCCGCCGCTTCGGCTTGCCGCCACTGCACCCGCAGCTCGGCGCCATTCGCTTTGATGGCTCACTGCACTTTATTAACGCATCGTTTTTCGAGGACGCGCTATTGGCGTTGGAACGCGACACCCCCAATCTGCGCTACGTGCTGGTGACCTGCGGTGGAATCAACGACCTGGACGCCTCAGGCGTCGAGGTCCTGGCAAAGCTGGTGGAACGCTTTCGCAGTAACGGAATCGAGCTAACCTTCAGCAGCCTAAAGAAGCAAGTGCAAGACGTCATGGATCGTAGCGGTCTAACCGAGCAAATCGGCAAAAGCAACATTTTTGCGACCGATGCTTTGGCTCTTGAACAGCTTCGCGGCCGACTGAACGAACAAAGCATGCAAGTCACAGACAGCGTGGCAGCTTAGTGCCTGGTACCAATTAAAGGGCTCGCGGAAATGACACCAAAAACGCAGCCGACGGACGATGAGGGTTACCTGCTCGATCCGCTCGATTGGAACGAGTCGTTTGCACGACTGGTTGCCGCAAAGGAGAACATCGAACTATCGGAGGATCACTGGGACGTTATCCGCTTCATGCGGGATTTTTACCAAACCCGTCAAGTCGCGGCCGATGCACGGTTCGTGATCAAGCATTTGTCGCAACGTTATGGCACAGATGCCCGCAGCCGGCTTTTTGAATTATTTCCTTACGGATACGTCAAACAAGCTTGCAAGATCGCCGGAATGAAGCGCCCGCGAGCGTGGAGCACGGGCTAGTTGTGTACCGCCATAGGAGAATGCGCGCTAGCGGTCGCAGGGCCCGGGCGATCTCGCTAAGCGCCTGCCCCACTAGCTGGGAGCGCCCGTGAACCGGCGCGATCTTATTGCTTCCACACCACTAGATCTTCACGAATTTCGGCGTGCCGCAGCCATCCAACATTTGCGGGTTAGCCTTTGGCGGCTTTGCGCCGTGCGCAATCGGGCGTGTATCCCTGAGCTGGGGCTTTTTGTGCGGTCGGCCGTAGAATCCGCCCAGGAGAAGCAATGGCAGATCGGAAAATCGTTGACGCACGCGGCTATTCTTGCACTGGCCCCTTGATGGAGTTGATTGCCGCCTTGAAATTGGTCGCCATTGGTGAAGAAATCGAGGTCTTGTCCAAGGACGCCGAATCGGCCGCCGATATTCCTGAATGGGTACAAAAGGTGCGGCATGAATTCTTGGGTACAACGCAGATCGATGGGGTTTGGCACACGGTTGTACGAAAGACCCACTGATCCGAAATCCCACCAAGCGATGGCCGCAACGCCGCACACCGACGCGATAAACCCTGCTACTGGCAGGCAAATAGCAATGATCTCTGCGGCAAACCGGCACGCATGGAGCGCCTGAGGAGGGCCCCTACGGAAACTAACCAATGCGTTGCGGCCTACACTTTCTTATCCTTATCTTATCGGCGCTGCGGTGCCCAAAAATTGGACTTTTGCCGGCCGTCGGGAACCGGGGCGATCCTGACGATATTTGAGCACCCGCTTTCGTACTTGCTGGGCAAAGCTGCGTTTTTCGGAGGGTATATGTCGACGTCCAAATGTTTTCTTGCGGCGTTGCCACTGTTGCTTGCGTTATTCGGTTGCGTCGACTCGCCGCGATTTCTTGCCAAGCGCGAACAAATCGAGCAGACAAGGCCTGTCTGCGTAAAAGGACCGGATTGCGATGCCAAATGGGAAGCGGCGCGCCACTGGGTGTTCAATCATGCGGGTTTTAATGTGCAGACCGCAAACGACGATCTGATTGACACCTACTTTGGCGGTGACTCCGACGAGCGGCCGGTCGTCCGGGTAACCAAGGAGGCGATCGGTGCGGACAAGTTCAAGATCGTCGTTTCCATTCGGTGCACAAACTTTTTTGGTTGCGTGCCCAACCAGTGGAACGAAGCGCTTGCCTTCA
>CAZSOI010000075.1:0-2176 GCA_964608115.1 uncultured Burkholderiaceae bacterium
CCCGAGCGCGCAAAATCGATCTACCGGAGTCTGACCGCACTGGCCTTCGCCGCGAATCTCGGCGCGGTCGGGATGGGTGCGCTACCGTGGTGGTTCGTTGTGTTCGCCGCGGGTCTAGCGGCCGGCGGACTTCACGCCGCCTCAGGCATTGGCCCCGCATCCGGACAACGCGACCGTCTTCGCCGGAGCATCGAGCAAACCCTCGCAATCCACGCTCTTGGCGCCATCGCACTGATTGCGGCGATCTTGGTACCGCGGGTGCTCGGGTAATTTGCCTTCGAGATTTGGTCAAGACACGATTGCGGGCGAGCGTTTTGTCGGCACCGCTTCGGGACACGCGGCAGAGAGTGACAGCGGGAGCAAACGTTGATGGATACCGGGATTTGGCTCAATGAACTCTTTCGTGCTATCGACTCGATGAGCACCAAGGGATTCACGGAGTTTTTGACCGAAGATGTGAAATTTCAGTTTGGCAACACGCCATCCATTCGCGGCCGCGCCGCAGTCGAAGCCATGGTCGAAGGTTTCTTCCGCTCGATCTCGGCGCTCCCGCACACCGTACAGACGCATTGGACGATTGGCAACACCGTAATTTGCCGGGGCACTGTCCGTTATCGGCGCCTCGACGGATCGGAGGTTAGCGTGCCCTTCGCCAACATTACCGAGCGCACCAGCGAGCGAGTAAACGACTATCAAATTTTCGTGGACGTTTCGCCGCTTTACCCACGAGGTTGACGCCCAACGTCGGTTCATCGCATTGGGGCCGCTATTTGCAGGCAGCGTACGCGCTCCTTGTTCGCAGCGCCGCACAAGCAATCACTCAATGCCCTTTCGAGTGGAGCAATTTGTCAAGGAGCCTGAATGTCGATGCACGATCGTGAGTCCCAAAATCTAAGCTGCGGTCGTGCTCATCGGTTAAACGGTCAATCTCCATCGCCGCTGTCCGCTGCGGTTTCAATCGGTGGATGCAACACACTGTATGCCTAAGTGGCGTGAGGAGTGTTGCCGATGTCCCGCAGACCGATGACCTATTACAGCGAGAGTCAGCGAGCGCAGATGTGGGAGCGCTGGCGCGCTGGGGATTCGTTGGAACAGATTTCCCGGATGTTCGACCGACATCATTCTTCGGTGCAACAGATCCTGAGAGAGACGGGCGGCATTCGACCAGCTGAGCGGCGTCGAGGCCCGAGGGCGCTGACGATCGCCGAGCGCGAGGAGATTTCCCGCGCGATGGTGGGAGGTCATTCGATGCGATCGATTGCCAGGAGCCTGGGACGGGCCCCCTCGACGATCAGCCGAGAGATCCAGCGCAATGGCGGGCTCGAGTGGTACCGCGCGAGCGCGGCCGAGCAGTTTGCCTGGGACCGAGCGCTTCGCCCCAAGGCGTGCAAATTGGTCAAGAATCCTGACTTGGCCCGCGTCGTGGCACAGAAGCTTCAGCGCCAGTGGTCGCCGGAGCAGATCGCCGGATGGCTCAAGCGCACCTACCCGGATGACGAGCAGTTGCACGTGTCGCACGAAACCATTTACCGCACGCTGTACATACAGGCTCGTGGGGCGCTGAAGAAGGAGCTCGTCGAGCACCTGCGGCGCACCCGGATCATGCGTCGATCGCGCCATCACACGCAAAAGACGGACAACCACGGCAGGATCGTCGATGCGGTGTCCATCAGCGAGCGGCCGGCCACGGTCGCCGATCGCGCGGTTCCCGGGCATTGGGAGGGGGACCTGGTCTTTGGTAGCGCCAACAGCCAGATTGCTACGCTGGTGGAGCGCCAGAGCCGTTACGTCATGCTGGTAAAGGTCGACGGCAAGGACACCGAGACCGTAGTCAACGCCTTGATCAAGCACGCTCATAAGTTGCCCCAGGAGCTTTACAAATCGCTGACCTGGGACCGGGGCAAGGAGATGGCCGATCACAAGCGCTTCACGCTGGCCACCGACATCAAGATTTACTTCTGCGATCCGCAAAACCCTTGGCAACGCGGGTCCAACGAGAACATCAACGGCCTGCTGCGCCAGTACCTGCCCAAGGGAATCGATCTATCAATCTACTCGCAGGCCAAGCTCAACGCATTCGCCAGGCTCCTAAACGAACGACCGCGAAAAACCTTGGACTACCAAACTCCGGCAGAACGATTTAGCCTAGCCGTTGCATCAACCGGTTGAATCCGCA
>CAZSOI010000076.1:0-1676 GCA_964608115.1 uncultured Burkholderiaceae bacterium
GAAGCTGGCGACGGTGGACCCGGACAAGATCGCCGAATATGTCGCCAATTCCTGGTATGAGGATTCCACCACCGGTCTCAAGCCGGCCGAAGGGAAAACGGTGCCCACCGAAAATTGGTCGAAGGGCTATTCATGGGTCAAGGCGCCGCGATACGACGGCATGGTCTACGAGGTCGGCCCGCTGGCCAGGGTGCTGGCCAGCTACCTTTCAGGCCAGCCGGCGGTAAAAGCACTGGTGGATTCTGCCCTGTCCGCGGCTGGGGTCCAACCCCAGTCATTGTTCTCCGTTCTTGGGAGACACCTGGCACGGGCCCTTTGCGCGAAGGTATTGGCTGATTCCATGGGGGAATGGCTGCTCCAGCTCAAACCGGGTGAACCGGTATATGCTCCTTATGAAATACCCGAAGAGGCGAACGGGATGGGCCTGGTGGACGGCGCCCGGGGCGCCCTGGGTCATTGGATAGAGATCAAGAATAAGCGGATCAGCCGCTATCAGTGCGTAGTTCCCAGCACATGGAATATGTCACCGCGCGACGACCAGGGTCAGCCGGGGCCTCTGGAACAGGCGCTCATCGGCACCAAGATCAGGGACGAGGCCAATCCTTTCGAGCTGGTGCGCATAGTCCGGTCATTCGACCCCTGCCTGGCGTGCGCCATTCACGTGATGGCACCCAAGGGCAGGACCCTGTCCAGGTTTCGCGTGGGGTAGGACAAATGAGCAAAAAGTGCATAGACCGGGTGGTGGTCCTGGGAATAGGCAACGAGCTGCTCAAGGATGATGGGATTGGAGTGCACGTGGCTCGGGAGCTTGCCGGGCGGACCTTAACCACCCCGGTGGAAATCATAGAAGCTGGAACCGTCCCCGATTGCTGGCAGGGGGATGAGCCGATCAGCAGGTTGGTGGTGATCGATGCAGTTTACGGGGGCAGTGAACCTGGAGCTATCTACCGGTTCAGCCCGGAAGATGTCGATTTCGAAGTCCGTCTGAATAGATCGATTCACCAGCTCAGCTTCGTGGATAGCCTTAAGCTGAGCGAAATTACCGGCAACAAGCCTGAGAAGACAGTCATTATCGGAGTTGAGCCCAAGGAGGTGGCATGGGGGACCGAGCTTTCGGAAGAACTCCGTGCTCGTGTCCCGGATGTCGTCGACATAGTATTGGAAGAGATTACTCCAGACCAGGGAACTGGCTAGATGAGGGATGGACATGCTTATCAGTGAACAAAAACCTATGGAAGAGATCCTTTCGTACCTCGGCGGCGAAGAGAAGGTGTTCATTGTGGGCTGCAAGGGTTGTGCGGAGGGATGTCAAACCGGCGGAGAGCAACAGGCGACAGAGATGAAGCAGAGGCTGGAGGGAGAAGGCAAAACAGTTACCGGTATCTCCCTCATCGACTTCGCCTGCAACGAGCAGCTCACCAGAATGACTCTCCAGGCGCATGAGAGCAGGATCGTGGACTCCGACTCGCTGTTGATGCTGTGTTGCGGCATCGGCGTCCAAGCTGCAGCATCGATAGTGGACAAGGTGGTCCACCCCGGCTGCAACACTGTCTCCCTGGGCGGTCGTCATGGAGAATGGCGCGATGGGGAACGCTGCCAGGAGTGCGGCCAGTGCATGCTGGAATATACCGGGGGTATCTGCCCCATCGCCAGGTGTGCCAAGCAGATTCTCCACG
>CAZSOI010000077.1:0-2389 GCA_964608115.1 uncultured Burkholderiaceae bacterium
CAATGAAGAGCTTGCGTAGGATTTCTGGCGGACTCTGCAAGGGACGAACCCCGTGCCAGGAATGTTCCGAGCGCTGGAAAAGCAAGCTGGCGTTTCCTCGGGGGTCTAACGCCACCGCGACGGCGAAGTCATCGAAGGCCGGGGCGGAGTGCGCCTTGAAGCGTCCCGCGTCGTCCAAAATCAAGATTTGGCCTCCCCAAGTCGTCAGCCACTCCGTTTCCGTGCTGAAATAGAAAATATGGGTCGCCAGCTTGCGGCGCGCGTCGCAGTGGGGCGAGACCGAACACCCCTGCCAAGCGTAGTACCACTCCATCGTGAGGACGAACTTTTGTTGCGGCGTGAAGCCAAGCATGCGACGAAGAAAGGCGGCATAGGCTGGTCCATTGAGCTCGGCGATGAATTCGCGCCAAGGCTGTGCCACCTTCATGCCGTCGAGGTAGTGTAGAATACCGCGGTTATGCGGCGCCTGTCCGTGTGCACGTTTCACTCCAACCATGCGCCGAAACTGCATGATATCGGGAAGGGTCGCGCGCAGCGAGTTCCAGCCTTCTTCTGTCAGGGTGTCCTGCATACGCACCCACGGGTAGGGTTTTTGTTTTCGATATCCCTCGCTGGAGACGGCTTCTAGGCATTTGGGATTGAGATACTGCATCATTGACTCCCCGCAATTGGGCTGAACGCCACGGGTTTCGGCGCGGATTGCCGCCCCACGGTACAATCGCCGGTTTCGCGAGGTCTTTGATTAAGATCAAGGTCGCCGGCGAGCTCGATTTCAACGGGATTTGCGGGACTTAAAGCACTCGTTGCTCGTGTCCTTCGATTCCAAGTTTGCAAACGAGTGCGGCATAATGATGCGAACTTCGGAAACGGGGCACTGGTCATTAGATCGGCAGCAGCCCCACGCGCATTAGCAGCGCGGCTACCCACGTCAGTCCGGCGAGGCAGATTGCGCAGAATACGGCCGCCGAGCCGTAATCCTTGATGCGGCCGATCTCGACATGATGATCCGGGGTGACATGGTCAGCCAACTTCTCGATCGCGGTGTTCAACAGTTCCACGGCGAGCAGGACAAGCAACGTACCGATCATGGCGACGTACCAAGCCGCGCTCGGCGCGATGAAGAGGCCGATGGGAAGTCCGAGCAATAGCGCGATCATCTCCTCGCGCAGCGCGGCTTCGTGTCTGGCGCCGTACGCGAACGCACGCAGCGAGTTGATCGTCGCGCTATAAAACCGCTTCACAGGGGAATCCGATTGTCCGAGTCGTCGACAGAGAACGCAGTCTACGTTGTCATGCGGCGTCGCGCGAGCGCCTGTTGCGGCCGGGCCGCTTGTGCCTGGGTAGGCCGCTTACTATAGTCCGGCCGCATCGACGGAGCGTAGCGCAGCCCGGTTAACGCACCAGTCAGGGGGACTGAATAGGGTTTCGTAACTATCGACTTGATATTACGATCAAATTACTGGTTGGTTGCAGGGTCAAAAAGGCGAGTAGCAAGCGATTAGCAAGCATTCCAAACTGACTGCGCGCCGAGTTTCTTCGCTCCGCTTCGAAGGCAAGCGCAAAGACAAATCAGGCGCAAGAATTAACAGCAATAATGATTGAGACAGACCCTCTGCAGATGCGCGGATTTTATGTGGCAAACCTCTTGAGCGCGGTCTATTCGAAGTGTTCTCAAAAGTGGCAACGTGTCGCGATGAAAAGATTGCGGCAGCTATCTTTTACTCAATCAATGATTTTTCCGATAAATTGCAGATGACGCATTTTGCCGCTCTCGTTTGTATGATGACCGGAAACAACTTCTCAAACCTCTCCGAGAGCATTGCGAAGCAGCGCGCTCTAACAGGGAATAGGCCTCGCCTGTGGTCTCGACGGCCATCAGAGTTCTCTCTTGACTTTAGGGAACAAAAAGAGAACAATAATATTATCAAAAAGAGAACAATAATATTATTAAGGCTCCGTCCGAGTGGCGACCCCATCCCCCGACACCCCAAGCCGCTCGGTTAGAAGAGCCTAAGTTGAGGTAACAACCTGCGAACAACCCCAAGCGCCCAAAGACTGCTTGGGGTTTGTTTTTATGGCAGGTCGAGGTTTTACTTCGTGAGGCGATCTGCCTGCAAAGCCTCTCCTGCGATATAGTCTTGTCCTCAAACCCTCCGCGAGGCGGAGCATGTCAGAACGCCGAGTCGTCCCGACCGAACGCCGATTTGTACTTGCCGATTTCACCCACATGGATCGTGCAGGAGTCCTCCAACTTTATGAAGCGGGCCGCACATATGCGCTGTCGCGGGCCATCGCCCATGCTGCGACTAAGCGCCAACTCGTCGCCAAAGAGCGGCCAGCGCGCTGGATGCCGCCGAACATGTTTCAGTTTCCGAAGATGCTAACTGCG
>CAZSOI010000078.1:0-4629 GCA_964608115.1 uncultured Burkholderiaceae bacterium
GCTTCCGCAAAGCTGGCTGGGCACTGTTTTTGTGACGTCGTGGGATACGTAATGTACGCCAGGCGCTTTGAAGCGCGGTTCCGCAATATCTACGCTAAAAAGCTCGATTTGCGGATTAGCTGCTGCCAGCGCTTCCAGCAAATCGGAGCCAATGAAGCCGGCGCCGCCGAATACGATTACGCGCTTCAACTCATTTGCCAACTGCATGCCGCTTTCGGAGCTCATTCAAACCACCCAACTCTACTAAACGCAAGTCTGTCTGGCGAGATTATTCCCCGACATTGAAAAATCAGTTAAGGGTTCCGATAGGCGCACATAGCAGCTCATCAATGCTGAAGCGGTTCCTGCAAGATTTGTTCCAGGTTTATCTGACGGCCCTCAGAAGTGCAGCTAACTTCCTGAACAAACGTTGAATGACAAGATCGCTTAGAAATAACTCAGATCCTGATATAATCGTAGCGCAGTTAATGCAACAGTAAATATTTGTTGTCATGATCGGCTCGCGCCTTAGTCATATGCAGTTCCGGGAGGCGGCAGCTTACAGGATGGTGTTATAACATGAATTTTTATGCGTCCCCTGAGTACCTTGAGAGCGTAGCGGAAGTTTGCTGCAAAGGAAAGCCCTGGAGAATTGACGATGTACGAATTGATGGCCGGGTGCTTCGCCTTCTCGTGATCGGCAAGAAGCGTCTGCTCACCAACGTCCGGTTCCTGGATTACCATGTTCCGCTCCAGGACTCTGAGATCCACTCAGCAGTCCCAGGAACGGCATATGCCAAATCAGTGGCGCTCGGCGTCATGAAACTGTCGGAGTGCAAGGCGGGAGCAGCCAAGGGCCTCGAGTTAGCGCCATACGTCGACTGGTCCCGGTTCCCTACCTATAACGACTACAAGGCATTCATTCTAAGCCGCAACCGGGGCCTCGTTCGGGAACGGGAACGGCGCGGACGCCGGCTCGCTGAGACCTTCGGCGAATCCGTATTCAGAATGCATGACGAGCTGGACAATGTCCTGCCACTGGCGCAGCAGTGGAAAGGGCGCCAGCTTTTAGAGACCGGCAGCGAGAACTGGATCATCGACCCACAGGTTACCGAGTTCCTCAATGTGCTCCGTCGCAAGGGTTTGCTCGTCTGTTCAACCCTTCGCGTATCCGCGCGCGTCGCTGCTGTCTGGATTGGCTTCATATATCAGGGCTGCTGGTCTGGCTGGATCTTCACCCATGATCCACAGCTTGCCAAGTACTCCGTCGGGCATCATCTCGTGAACGCGATGCTCGAGGAAAGCTACAAGTTGAAGCATCGCGAGTTTGACTTCTCGGAGGGTGCCGAAGACTACAAGATGATTTATGCGACACATGTCCGCCTTTTGGGGCCTATCGGCGGCCGGCCTTTGGGCCAGCGCCTAAAGTTGCGAGCAAAGGAAGTAGTCAAGCAAAGCGTTCCCAAGTTGCTCCAACTCGCGCAATATTTAAAAAAGGAAATAAACAAAGAAAGTAATCCCCAACCTTTGGGACTCTTGTTAGGATAACATGGCCGATAAGCGAAGCAGCGTTTAGTGTGTACGTGAATTAGGTCAGTCAAATGCAATCGTCACCATCTATACTCACTTCCGAGCTCAAGGGCCATTCGAACCAACTTGAACTGGATCCCAGCGCTTTCAGCACTGCTGCGCCAGAAGCGCCCGCCCAACCTCTCCTGTACGCTCTAAAATCGGGCATAATCGGCAGGCTTTCTGATCTCGTAACGCCGGTCGTCTCGCATCTCGCTAAGGATTATCTTGGCGGCGAGACCGTAGATGACGCCATATGTGTCGCCCGGCGTCTGGCCATTCAGAATGTGTCCAGCACACTCGGCTTTTGGGATACAGCAGATTACACACAGCGTCATGTCACCGACATCTATGGCACCGCTGTTAAACGTCTGTCAGGCAGCGGTCTGGATAGCTACGTTTCTATAAAGCCGCCAGCTCTACGGTTCGATTCCGGAGCCGCTGTGGAATTGGCCGCGATAGCGCAATCTTTGGGGGTCAGGCTTCATTGCGATTCCCATGGGCCGGAGGTTGTCGAGCTTTCTCATGCAATGCTGCAGGCGATGTGCGACAGGGTTGGCCCCGGTTGCCTTGGGACGACCATTCCAGGACGATGGTCACGAAGCTTGTCAGACGCCGACTGGGCCGTCGAGCGAGGATTCGCCGTTCGCGTGGTGAAAGGCCAATGGCCAGACCCGGACAATCCTCGAGCCGACATGCGTGCAGGGTTCCTGAACGTCATCGAGCAGCTTGCAGGCCGGGCTCGCCACGTAGCGGTCGCCACTCATGATATGACGCTTGCCGCTGAAGCTATTGAACGCTTGCGCACCACCAGCACTTCTTGCGAATTGGAACAAATTTTTGGACTGAATTCGTCTCAGTCGTTGCGCTGGGCGAGCACGAACGGGATTGGCCTCAGAATTTATATCCCATTCGGGAGAGGATATATCCCAAATGCGATGAAAGCGCTGAAGCGCAATCCGAGAATGGCTTGGGACATCGCGAGGAGACTAGCCGCAGGCCGTGAGTCTTGATCGTACGACGGGTCCGACTCCGTACTGGCATGTGCCCGCAGAAGCCAAGTGGCGCCGCATGCCAGCGGATATCAGCAAAATGTCTAAAGATAACTTATTATCCGGCGACAAATGAATTTCAAATTGTGAGGTACAATGTTCTGCAATGAGCCTAATACTGGGACTGGAAGCGGATTGGGCCAACCCGACCAGAGGTGTGTCGACGTTATTATTGCTGCATGGAACTGCGAGGAAACCATAGGCCGTGCCGTAGCTTCCGCATTAGCACAGACCGAAGTGCGTAGGGTAATCGTGGTGGACGATGCATCCACTGATAGGACAGTGGAGCGCGCTTACGCTGCCGACGTCAGTAGTGCACGCCTCATCATCTTTCGATTTCCCGAGAACAGAGGGCCGGCGGCTGCGCGAAATAAAGCGCTCACGCTCTGTACAGCGCCTTGGGTTGCTGTTCTTGATGGTGACGACTACTTTATGCCCGGCCGCTTTTCAAGGATGTTGGCTCTCGCCGAAGGATGGGATTTCGTCGCAGATAATCTTTTGCAGATCCCGGAAGATCATGGTCATGTCGACGTCCTCCTCCCGACGGTGGGCAGGGACTCCTTCGAGCCCTTTCAGTGCAGTTTCGAAACCTTTGTTCTTGGAAACATCTGGAAGCCAGGGAGGGATCGCAAGGAGCTCGGCTTCTTGCAGCCGCTCATGCGAAGGGCGTTCCTCTCGGAGCACGGTCTTCGTTACGATGAGGGTTTACGCATCGGCGAGGATTATGCGTTCTACGCGCATTCCCTGGCCGCTGGCGCGCGGTTTCTCATCGTTCCAACTCTTGGCTACGTTGCTGTTACTCGGCGGAGTTCCCTCAGCAGCAGTGCCTCAAAGAAGCACTTTGAGCGGTTTCGCGACGCTGATCTCTCTATCGAAGCACTGGCGCAACTCACAAAGGCTCAGCGGGCCGCTTTGAGAGCGCACTATAAATCGATTGACGCGATTGTACAATGGCTAGAGGTTATAGAGGCTGTAAAGGCCCGCAATGCAAGCCGTTTCGTAGCCGCATACAGTCGTTCGCTCTACGCGGTAAAATATATTTCGGCGCGGCTTGCTGAACAGATCGTCATTCGTTCCTTCAAGGGAATGAGACGAATGATTCCCGCCGGGGAGCCTGTAGGCGGGGTGCAAATCGTCCCGGCAAAATAGTGAAGTCTGGAGTCTGGCGCCTGCCGAAAGCATTACACCTTGGCTTCGTCCCCTGAAGGGCTCGGGACGTGGCCGCAGTGAATGATCTTAATGGCAAGCTTGTCGAACCTTGGGCAAGAGTGTTTTTCGGCACCGTACTGCAAGTAGATGCAAATGGCAGAATCAAACCACGGGAAAGCCGGTTTTGAGGAACTTCAAACGTTATGCAAATGAAGCGACACTTACATCAGGCACTGCTTGCGGGCGCCTATCAATCCGGCGCGTACCGATTCATCGAAAAGGTGTCCGGCGGTATCGGCGCAATTTTCATGCTGCATCGTGTGGTCGGCGACAAAAACGAGTGCCTCGATCAACATCTCGCGGTCACCACATCATACCTCGATGAGACCCTTGCGCAGTTCCGCCGGTTGGGCCTGAAGCTTGTCTCAATGTCGGATATGGCGGCGGCTCTCGCGGGAGAAAAAGTCCTTGATGGCCGCGCCGTGGCTCTCACCTTCGATGACGGATATCGCGACAACCTCACTCTGGCGCTACCTATTCTCGAAAAGCATCAGGCGCCCGCAACCATTTACGTTGTCAGTGGAGCGCCTGACCACGCCATGGACATTTGGCATCTGAGGCTGGAAAACCTCATCAGGCGCTCTTCATGGCTTTCGCTCAGGGAGCTTGGCCGCGAAGAGACTTTGAGCCTTAGCTCATTCGAGGAGAAAAAGGCCGCTTACGCAAGGCTGACAGATATCGCGTTTCAGGACTTGCCTCGCTTCAAAGCCTTTCTCTTCGAATTGCTGCCGCCCTCCAGGCTGCCGGACGGCCAATTGATCGAGAAGAAGTTCTTGAGCTGGAAAGAGCTGAAGAGTCTCGCCGGCCACCCGCTGATTAC
>CAZSOI010000079.1:0-1704 GCA_964608115.1 uncultured Burkholderiaceae bacterium
TGCGATCCTCGCTCATCGCAATGACCTCGACGCCTCGCGCACGATAGCGCTCGTAAAAGGCCTCCAGCGCTGGCATCTCTTTGATGCAAGGTGTGCACCAAGTGGCCCAGAAGTGCACCAGTACCACGTGGCCTCGTAGGGCCGAGAGATCGAAACTTTTACCATCAAGAGTCACCGCGCTCAGCACCGGTGTGGCCGCATTTTCTTGCTTTGCCGCGTCCGCAAGCGGGCAAACAATGGCTAACACGATCAGTGCAAAAACGCCGCGAAGCTTCATGGCCATCCGATCGTAGCGATTTCAGTTGCGTCTGACCCCTCAGAAGAAGTTCGCGGCTGAGCCAAATTTGAACACCACGAAGGAATTTTGCGCGTTGGGGTCAAAATTCGTAACCCACTTGGATCTTGTAAATCTTTGACGCTACCAGTTGCCCCGAGGTTCCCTCGATTGCCACGCTCGAGGCCGCATTGGTCCTTTGGTAGACGGGCAGTTCAATGTCGGCATAAAACTTGAGCTTGTTAAAGCGCAGGTCGATACCCGGTGAAACGAGCAAACGAGTGTAGCCGCTATTGAGCGGATCGGCATTGACGCCGGTGTCGTGATTTCTTTGGCTCACGAGAAGCTGGAGTAACGGCGCGTCCCTGGTCAAAACGCCCGCTGGGCCAAAATCGTAGGTCAATCCGGCTGCGGCATCGATTTCATTACCTGGACGGTACTGGTTTCGTATCAGCATCGCATTCTTGTATAGCGCCTGCGCAAAGTAGGCCAGGCGGTTATCCGATGTGAGTCCACCGACGTGATAGGCGCCAAGCAATAAGTCCGTGCTACCGGTGCCCGGCAAGGAGTCGCGGTCGAACTCGTTTCCGCCCAGAGGACCCGTCGGACCGGTGTAGTTGCCGGTGGGCAATTTCAGCCCAAAGAGCAGGCCTGTGGACATATCGGGCGAAACGCCCGTATAAATTCCCATCACCTCCAGGTCGCCCATATCGGTTAAATGGCCCGTATAAATGCTGCCCGCCGGACCGGCCACCGTTCCATCGTCAGTGGTTTCCAAGGACCGATGGTATGTCGGCAGTTCCGCCATGACCCCCCAGTCGTGGCTAAACATGTATTGGCCGCCGATTGTGTAAAAGTTGGTGCGGATTTCCTTATCGCCGTTGTCGCTTGCCGGTGCGCTTGATGTTCCTTCCCAGTTCTTGTTTTGGTCCATGAAATCGTAACGGAGCCAGATTGAAACGCCGGTATCGGAAGTGTTGGCGAACATTGTGCTTGCACCCACGTCGAAGACTCCGCATCCGCAAGCGCAAGCGAACGCTCTCTCGGGAGTAAGGGCCACGGACATGGCGGTCACAATTGTGGCGCCAAGCGTCAAGAGTCGTGGGACTGCAGTGCCCGGAAAACGGATCTGCGGAAAAGGCAACCTCATCATGCACCTTCTGTTGGATTGCGGTTTTGGGATGGCGGCCTGCCGCCCTTGATGGGCGCTGCTACTTGCGCGCTGCAGCGGTGATCCTAGCTTCGAATGTGCGCTGTGTAACTGCGACAAAATGTCGCAGCCAGTGGCTCATGAAAATCGCCAATGGTTTGCACGCACGCCTTAGCGCTGCTTATCGGTTGGTCAGGCAAAAGGGGATTTCCCGGCACAATATAGGCCCTTGGGGAGGTGTGGCCGAGCGGTTTAAGGCACCGGTCTTGAAAACCGGCGA
>CAZSOI010000080.1:0-1668 GCA_964608115.1 uncultured Burkholderiaceae bacterium
GTTTCGCTCTATATGACGGGCGACGGCCGCCTGATGCGCAACGCAATCGAACTGCTCAATTCCTCGCGCACGGCCGAGGGCGCCACTTACAGCCGCGCCCCTTCCCGCCTGCAACAGTACATCCCGCCATTCTCGCTCTGGTGGGTCGGCATGCTGCACGATTACTGGGTGTATCAGGACGACCCTGTGTTCGTGCGCCAGATGTTGCCCGGCGTGCGCGCGGTGCTTTCCTTCTTCGCCGCCCGCCAACATTCGAACGGTTCTCTCGATCGCATGCCGTGGTGGAACTTCGTGGATTGGACCAAGGAGTGGGACGGCGGAGTTCCGCCCACGCTGACGGATGGCAACTCCGCGCCGCTCGATCTGCAGTTGCTGCTCGCCTATCAGTGGGCAGCCGGGATGGAAGCGGCGCTGGGCAACCCGGCACTGGCGCTAGAAGACCGTAACGCCGCCTCGCACTTACGCGAAACGGTGCGCAATCTGTACTGGGACGCCACTCGCCGCCTGTTTGCCGATACGCCGGGCAAACGCGAGTTCTCGCAGCAAGCCAATGCGCTGGCCGCTTCAATTGCGAAGCTTTTTTTAACTCGCCGTTGGTAATCGTTGGCAAGAGCCCTTAGCTGCCCGCAATCGCTCGGTTGCTCACGGCTTGGGCTGCCCGAAGCAAAGTCCGTACTGCTTCCAAATATTCCTCGCCCCATCGAGAGAGCCGGAAGGTCACAGAACCCTCGCGCTGTTCGCTGGCACCTGGTCGAAGGCAAATCGGAGCCGATCCATCCAACTGCGGTCATTTTCCCGACGAGCTTTGAAGTGATCGACGCACTTCTTGGAACAAAGGGGGGTTCCCCACGAGTAGTAGCGGACCAGACCAAATCTTCGATCGCAAACTGCACATCGCTTGGCTCTCCAGTGTGTCAGAGTTACTGAGCTGTTGGGCATCGGTATCTCCTCTTGATCATCCTTTCTTCAGTATCGCACTTAGGGAGCCTGTGCGCTTCCCAGCGTGCAACCTGCGCCGATCGAGATCGTGTGGCGTTTTGCACAGGGCGCGGAGAAGCGTGAAAGAGCCGCGGACTCTCCGACTGCGAATCCTAGCGGCCTCTTGATTGCTCCCGCGAAACCATTCGCAGCGGAAGCAGATTGCCATGCCGGATGCCATAGTTCTTTCCGATTGAACCGGCGTTTTTCGAGTTCGCATCGTTTGTATTCAACGGTACACTACGCCTGAAGTGAAGTAACGGACCGATAGCATTGACGTTAAGATGGGAGGAGATCAGCAGGATTTGTCCGCGAACCGCAGAGGACTACGCCTAGCGACCCGCGCCTTTAGCCCTGAACGAAGCTGATTGCCTGTAGGAAATGCCAAGGCAACGGGGCTGTTAATCGCGCTTGATCGCGTGGAAGATCTAGCCTGTCGGCACGCGGCACAGCGGGCCCGTGCCCCGGCATATGATCTCTAACACTGACGCACATTCTGTAGAATTCTGCGTGCTGCCATAAGATCGTTAGTTTCAAATCCTTCCGTGAAGCGCGACCATACGGTTTCAAGCACCTCTCGCGCCCTGTCGGATTTGCCCTGATGACTCCACACTCGACCGAGCGAGAGCGCTGCTTTCAGCTCCCAGGTTGGAGCCGATTGTTTTCGGGCAGTTTCGACGGCAAGAAGCA
>CAZSOI010000081.1:0-4017 GCA_964608115.1 uncultured Burkholderiaceae bacterium
ATTCAAAGAGCCAACGCAATTGGTTTCGTGCCCCAGGAGAGGATCACACCGCAACCGGCCGTCTCATACAAATCGATACGCTCAAGCTGCGGTAGCGCCTGGGCGGTGTGCTGCCGTACCCAGCGGACGATTGCACTTGCACCCTCATCGGCCACAAGCTCGAGCTCTTGCAAAGGCTGATGATCCAGGCTCTCGAAGACGGGCGCAAAAAGTTCCTTCACGTCGCCAAAATCGACGGTCCATCCGTAGACCAGATCCAGCGGCGCGCTAAGGTGTAACCGCAGCCGGTACGTGTGGCCATGGATGCGTCGGCGAACGTCACCGGAAGGCGCGTGATTCAGCCGAACAGCGCTATCGAGTCCGAACTCTTTCCATATGCGGTAGCGCTCCCCATCATAATGCGCACCGCTGCTTGCAGTCTCACGCACCGTCACCGAAGATAGCGCAGGCAGTTGCGAGCGTAAGCGCTCCCATATCCAGTGGGCCAGCCATTCGCTGGTAGGGTTCTCCAGTCCCGGGATGTCGTTCAGGCAAGCGTAGTGCAGCTGCTCGTGCAGCGGCGCCC
Source organism: uncultured Burkholderiaceae bacterium (assembly GCA_964608115.1). GTDB lineage: Bacteria > Pseudomonadota > Gammaproteobacteria > Burkholderiales > Burkholderiaceae_F > GJ-E10. The sequence goes on from CAZSOI010000081.1 coordinate 566, forward strand.
AATGCTGATCGAGCAGCGCGCAATCGGTGAGGGCCTTGCCAGCGCCTGCAAGCGCGTGCAAGGTAATCGCAAAGCCATGACCGTGCATGCGGCCACATTTGTGGCCCGAGGCGACGTTGGGCAAACGGTGTGCGGCTTCAATTTCGTAGCGACGCCAAATCTGCGCGCGATCGTTAACGTCCAGATCGACGCCCTGGTTGCGGGTACTTTGCAGCCCGACACGCTCGATGGCTTGCAGCTGCAAACGCGCGCGAATCCATCGGGCGAGGTTTTCGTCGGTGGGAGCGGCGACGTGATCGTTTAGGAGCTGGTAGTCAAGCGGTGCAATGCGCTCGACCATGCGCTGGCGCAATGCATCGACCTCGCCACCGGCGAAAGCTGCGAGTCTGTGGTTCGTCTCGTCGGTCGGCGGCGCACCAACCCGCACGCTGGCCCGAAAACCGTGGCCATGCAGCCGATGGGCGCGCGAACCATCGGGCGCCTGCGTGATATGTCGCGCGGACTCGAACGTCGCGCTGGCGGCGTAAAGCAACTGCTGCGTCATGCCCCCGCTACTTGCGCCGTATCTGCTGCACGCCCTCAGCCGCACCCAGCAACAAAACGTCCGCCCCGCGCGCGGCAAATAGCCCGACCGTGACAACTCCCGGTATTTGGTTGATTTGCTCCTCCAGTGCGCGCGGCTGCGTAATGCGCAGGCCGTGCACGTCCAGGATTTGGTTGCCGTTGTCGGTGACAAACCCCTCCCGCAGACGCGGCGTGCCACCCAGGCGCGATAGCTCCCGGATGAGAAAATTGCGTGCCATCGGGATGACTTCGACAGGCAGGGGGAAGCGCCCCAGGACATCGACTTTCTTGCTCGCATCGCAAATGCAAACAAAGCTCTGCGCGACCGCCGCGACAATCTTCTCCCGGGTCAGCGCTCCGCCACCACCCTTGATCATGGCAAGCGAACCGTCGATCTCGTCGGCGCCATCGACGTACACTGGGATCGTTTGCACCTCGTTTAGGTCCACAACATGAATTCCGTGCCCACGCAGCCTGTTGGCACTGCGCTCAGAACTTGCCACCGCCGCAGCGATCGAATCGCGATGCGCTGCCAGCTCGTCAATAAAAAGGTCCGCGGTCGATCCGGTGCCGATACCCAGCGCCGCCTGGGTGCCAAACCACGGCCGCACGTACTCCAAAGCGGCGCGGGCGACCGCACGCTTGAGCTGGTCCTGGTTGGACATTTGCCTTCCTTTCGACTTGATCCGAATGCGTAAATGCGGATGATAAGAGGATGTTACTGCGTCGCGTAGGGCACTGGTTGTGGTCTGGCGTTGTCGGCCTGGGCACGCTCATCTATGTAATCGAAGAGTGGCTCTGGGAAACGCTCAAGCGCGCGATGATGGCGCTCGGGCGCCTGCCAGGTGTCCGTCTGGTCGAATCGTGGATCGCACGGCTTCCGCCTGCGGGCGCGGCGTTTTTCTTCGTCTTGCCAATTTCGCTTGCACTACCGGTTAAGCTCATTGCTCTGCACCTGATCGCCAACGGTGAGTTGATCCGCGGCGCATTGGTGATTCTCGCCGCCAAAGTCATCGCGACGGCGCTTTTTGCGCGCATTTATGTTCTGACGCAACCCTCTCTCATGCGAGTGCACTGGTTTGTTGCCGTACGTGCGGCAGTTTTGCGCTGGCGTGATTGGGCCTACGCCCAAATCGAGGCGCACCCCTTATGGCGCGCCGTACACGTGTACATCGTGCGCTGGCGTGCGGAGCTTTCTGTCTGGCGCAGCCGCCTGGCGCGCCGCACGAGACGATGGCGCGCCGCCGTGCGCCTGGAGCGCATGCGACGCCGCGGACAAAATACGTCCAGCAACTAATTGGCGAGCGCCAAGTTGCGCGTCAAGAGCAAGATCAGAAAATTCGCCTCGACATTGCTCGGAGTCTTGCTCGCACTTTGTCTCGCGCGAGCGCGCGCGCAGCCCAGGGGGTCGGCTACATAGGAATCTTGACGGTGGCCTCGATTTTGCGAACCACAGCAATGAATTTTCATGGGCCAGGCTCTGGGGCGCCTTGCCGTGCTGCTTGGACACGGTAAGGGCCGGGAGCAGCTCCTTTTGAACGAGCAACGGTTTTTTACCCGAACAAAAAAACGGCGATCCCAAAATTCGACAAACTCCCGGTGCGAGGGACTTAAGCCGTCTTGGGCATCAGAGCCTCGAGTACCTTCAGAAATCCGCAGTTAGTAAGCGCTTGCATTCTGCAAGAGCATTCAGACAACAACCTTGGTTTACCTAGCCCTCGGACTGCTCTTTGGGAACCACAGCCTTCATGATCGCGAAGATGCCCGAGGCGGTCATGACACAGTTTTGCCCAACCACCAAGCGGCAGGTGCCATAAGCCAGACGTCTTCCGATGCGGGTGACTTGCGTGTGCGCTTCGAGCCAATCGCCAGGCCGCGCGCTCGCTACGAAATCGGCGCCCAGATTCACGGTAACCATGGGCTGCGGGGGATCGCTTGCGCCTGAGAGGACAATTCCTAGCGCGGTGTCGCACAAGGTAAGAAGCAATCCGCCGTGCGCAATATGGCGGTTGTTGGTGTGGCGCTCCTCGACCCGAATCGCAAGCACTAATCGGCCCTGCTCGTCGCGCCGGTAGTACCAAGGTCCGAGACTGGCCAGGTACGGGCCACCGCGGTTTAGGGGCCGAAAACCTGCTGGAACCTGCTCACTCATGGTTGAACGTGCCCGTTATGCGTTGGCGCTCTGGCGCCGCGCAGCTTCATGCTGCGAGCGTGCGCAGCGCTGCGGTCACGCATTTGTCGAGTACCGAGCTCAGGCAAGAAGGGTGTCGGAGAAACGCCGCAGGTGAAAGTCCGCGTCGCCAAAGGTCATGCCAATCATGGTCAGGCGCTTGAAATAGTGCGCCACGTTAAGCTCTTCGGTCACACCCATGCCGCCGTGAAGTTGCACGGCCTGCTGACCGACGAATCGCGCCTGAGCGGCGACGTACGTGCAGGCGCCCGCAACTGCGCGCCGGCGTGCATCGGCATCCGCGTTATCGGCCTGCACCGAGGCGAGAATTGCCATGGAGCGCGCCTGCTCCAGGGCAATAACCATGTCGGCCATGCGATGCTGCAGCGCCTGGAATCTGCCGATCGGCACACCGAACTGCTGACGCGTTTTTAGATACTCGAGCGTTATTTCTTGCAAGGCCGACATGATGCCCACCGACTCGGCACACAAGGCGGCACCGGCGTAATCGAGCGCGCGCTCAATAAACTCGTCTGCACCAGCCGCAGGTCCCAATCGCGCATCTGCGCCGACCCGAACATCGGCAAACTCGATATCGGCCGCGCGGCCGCCATCTTGCGTGCTGTAGCCCCGCATGCGAACGCCCTGCGCTTTCGCATCGACCAGAAAAAGCGAGAGGCTATCCTTCTCGCGAGCGGAAACGATCAAGGTCTCGGCG
>CAZSOI010000082.1:0-1834 GCA_964608115.1 uncultured Burkholderiaceae bacterium
GGCTGCCATTCCCGGGCTGATTTTCCCAAGGTCCGGCTCTTCGGCATAGACGCGGACCCACTTGGGATCCGTTATGGCAACGGACAGTACCGCCCTTTGAGGCGACGCCATTTCCCCGGGTTCCAGTATCCGGTTCTGGACCACCCCGTTCGTGGGGCTGATAAGAGTTGCGTAGGCAAGGTTCTGCTTGGCCACCTCAAAGTCGGCTGCGTTAGCCAGCAGTGTCGCGCGCGCCTCGGCGATATCCTCTTTCCTCGGGCCGATCACCGCAAGATCCAGAGCTTTCTGATTTACGCGCAACCTGGCTTCAGCGACCTCGAAAGCCGCCTTGGCCGTATCCAGGTCCTGCTGGCTCGTGGCGCCGCCGCCTGCAGATTTTTTCAACCTCTCGTAGTTTATTCGGGTGTTGGCGAGGTCGGCCTGAGCAGAGTTCACATTCGCGCGCGCCTGGTCGATCTCCTGAGGCCGCGTCCCGTTTTCCAGGCGCTCGACCACATGTCTTTGTGCCTCGACCCTGGCTTCGGCTTGCGCCGCAGTTGCCCTAAGCCTCTCCATTTCCATGGTGCCCAGGACCTGCCCCTTCTGCACCCGGTCTCCTTCGCGCACCAGGACGGACTCGATCCTCTCATTCCCGTTGAACGCCAAGTTTACCTGCCTGAGATCCAGGTTCCCATATAGCAGGAGTTCGTCGGGCAAAGCCTCGGCCGGACGATGAATCCGCCAGTAGACGGCGATTGCTGCGACTGCTACCGCGAACACTATCACTATCCTGGCCTTTCTCATGCTTCCATCTCCTCCGGCAGACCAATATAGCGGCAAGGGGCTGGAGTGTCAAAATAAAATTTAAAGGTTATATTTAGATTTTAAATTTATATTTGACATTTCCTTTCTCCAATGCTACATCCCCATGCCATGAAAGACAATGAGACAAGACCGATGGAAATCGAGATATTCAGGACCGCGGACCATCGCACCCGTCACCGCCTCCTTGAGGCTGCCGGCATCCTATTTTCCGAAAAGGGCTTCGAACGAACAACTGCCAAGCAGATTTGCGATCTTGCCAAGGTCAACACCGCCGCAGTCAATTACTACTTCGGGGGAAAAAAACCTCTGTATGTGGAAGTGCTGCGTGAAGCCCATCGTCGGCTGGTGAACTTCGGCGCGCTCAGGGACCTGGCCGCAGACGTTTGTGTAAATGAGGAGAAGCTGCAAGGGTTTTTCGCCGCGGTTTTTCACTCCATACTCGATCCATCGCCGGAAAGATGGGATGCCCGGGTAATTCTGCGCGAAATGGCCTCTCAAACCGAGGCGTTCGATGAACTGATCGAGCTTCAGATCCGACCCACCAGAGAACTTCTTCGCACTGTCATTGCCAGATTGATGGACCTGCCCGTCGCTCATGAGGCCGTAATCCGCGGCGCCATGAGTATGGTCGCTCAATTCGTTTTTATCTTCCAAAATAGGCGCACCGTTGAGCTGATCAATCCGGAGATCGACCTTGAGGGCGAAGGGATAGACAAACTGGCGCGTCATGCGTGGCGTTTTACGGTGGCGGGGCTCCTGGCCGTGGCGCGCGATGCCAAACTGAAAGGCACCCCGTGAAATATCGGCCGGCCTATATTACCAGGTACATCTGGCCCTTGATGATCGGCGTCCTGGTTCAGGGATGCATGGTCGGACCGGATTACGTCCGGCAGCCTGTCCGGATGGAAAACGGCTGGCAGGATTCAATAATGGTCGCCCCCGTACAACCGCAGGATGTTCGATGGTGGCGGGACCTCAAAGACCCCCAACTCGCAAGCTGTATCGAGAAGTCAATATCCGGCAATCAGAA
>CAZSOI010000083.1:0-1581 GCA_964608115.1 uncultured Burkholderiaceae bacterium
GGCTTGTCAGCGACCTGCGTCACACAAGACTGTGAGCAGCGGGCATGAATGCGCTGGAGGGGAGAAATCGGCGCTTAACTCGTCATGCTCGCGGTATATTGATCTGCGATGACAAAATCCAGAAAGACTTCGGTTACGAACGACCCCACCCAAGCAAAATCGGCTAGGGCGGGGCACCCGCCAAAAGTCGCCATCGCTATCATGGCGGCGGGCAAAGGCACGCGGCTGAAGTCGAAACATCCCAAAGTGCTGCACGAGGTAGGAGGCAAGCCGCTGCTGGCGCACGTGGTTGCCGCGGCAACTGAGATAGTTCCTGCCCAGGATGTTTATGCGATTATCGGCCATGAAGCCGAGCGCGTGCGCGAGGCTGTCGGTAACACTGGAATCAATTTCATTCTGCAGAAAGGGCAGCGCGGGACTGGCCACGCATTGATGGTTGCGCGTGAAGCATTGCGGCCCTACGATCAGGTGATTGTGCTTTCGGGGGATGCGCCATTGATCACCGCGCAGACGATCTCTATGGTGCGGGATTTCCATCAGGCTAAAAGGCCAGCGATGACCATCCTCACGGCTCACCTGGCTGACCCAACCGGCTATGGCCGCGTGATTCGCAAAAGCGCAAAAAGCGACGATGTGCAGGCGATCGCGGAGGAGAAGGCGGCTACTCCTGCGCAGAAGAAGATCAAAGAAATCAATTCGGGATTTTATGCGTTTGACGTTGAGCCGCTGTATCGCCATATCGATAAACTCGGAACCGACAATCCGCACACAGAGTTCTATCTCACCGATATGGCAGCGATCTTGCGCACCGAAAAGGAACGCGTGATGGCAGTCGCGGCCGGCGACCCGCAGGAGATTCTGGGCGCCAACACGCGAGCTGAATTGGTAGAGATTGACCAGCGCCTGCGCATAGCGAAGTGTCAGCAACTGATGGACGAGGGAGTCACGATTTTCTATCCGCAAACGTGCGTGATTGACACTGATGCGGAAATCGGCGCCGACACCCTGATTGAGCCATTTGTTCAAATTCTCGGCAATACGCGCATCGGCAGCGATTGCCGGATCGGTTCCTACAGCGTGATCCACAGTTCGATCATTGGAGACAGCGTCGTCCTTCGCCCAGGCTGTGTGCTCAGTGAAGCTCGCGTGGAAGCGGGAGCTCGTCTCGGCCCTTATTCTCATCTGCGTCCGGGGAGCGAGATCGGCGAAGGCGCGCACGTGGGGAATTTTGTGGAGACCAAGAAGATCCGTCTGGGCAAAGGGTCGAAAGCGAATCATCTGACGTACCTCGGCGATGCAGAGATTGGAGAGAACGTAAACGTCGGCGCGGGCACGATCACGTGCAATTACGACGGCGTGCACAAGCACAAAACGGTGATCGAAGACGACGTGTTTATCGGTAGCGACGCGACTCTGGTGGCGCCGGTTCGTGTGGGAAAGGGCGCGTATATCGGCGCGGCATCCTGCATTACGGATGATGTACCTGCAGATTCGTTGGCCATCGGCCGCGCCCGGCAGACTGTAAAGGAAGGCTGGGCCAGAGAAAAGCGCGCCGCTCGTGCCAAAGCTGAAAAAGCCAAG
>CAZSOI010000084.1:0-19279 GCA_964608115.1 uncultured Burkholderiaceae bacterium
AGCTTCGCGCGTAAATATTGAGGTCATCGGCGACGCGAGCGCCGGGAGCGCTCCGACGACATGCTCCAATACCGGCTCTCCCGAAAACGATGTTGCATCCTTTGGCGCCAACGGCGTGCTGGGCGTTGGCCTGTTCGTCAATGATTGCGTAACGGGCGCAACTTGTCAGGCTGCTTTGCTAAGCACGCCCCTGTATTACAACTGCCCCTCCTCGGGCAACTGCAATGCTGTGGACACGCCGTCGGCGAACCAAGTATCGGACCCGGTGGCTTCGTTTGCCACGGATTTTGCCGGAGTGGTGCTGGAGATGCCAGCAATCTCAAGCACGAGCGGGGCAGACAACGTCTATGGCACGCTGGTGTTTGGAATCGACACCTCTGCCAACAATACGATCCCGAACAGCGCAAACGTGTACGTTGCTGACGGGTTTGGCGACTTCTCTGCCTCCGTCACCAGCGCGAGTCCCTATGGCGCCTCCATCGAGACCTGCGCCAATAGCTTTATTGACAGCGGCTCTAACGGTCTGTTTCTGCCAACAAGTGCGATACCCCTGCTTCCTTACGATGCAAGCGGTTGGTTTGATCCTTCAAGCCCCGAAACCTTGAGCTTGGTTGTCACCGGCGCAACCGGTATGGGGTCCCCGTCGAATTCGTCGCCAGCCATTGCGATGAGCATCGTCAACGCGGATACGACGCTCTTCACCACCGGTAACACCGCGTTTAACAATCTGGGCGGCACGGCCATAGGCGGTGGAAGCTGCGCGACAGGTGGAAGCGGCACTGAGACCGCGAACAACGCAATCGCGGGAATCGATTTGGGACTGTCGTTTTTCTACACACGACCCGTCTATGTGGCCAATGAAACGGTTGAAGTCACGGGCATCACCTTCAACCACAATAACTACACCACGCCGTTCTGGGCGTTTTGAACCACAACGCAATGACGGTCACCGCCTCAGCCATCATTGCGCGTTGGCAACGACAAAATCGGCGCCCTACGAACCTCCGCGAGAAATTTCTTAGCGAATTTCCAGCTGACTGATACTTGGGGCAATGGGGCGTTAGAGCTGCCCTATCGCAAGCGAGCGCGACGCAACATCGACGTAGCCTTACGTTTTGCCGCCGCCGATATAAACAGACCAAAGATGCGCCAGATCAGACGTGCCATCGGCGCCTTGTACTCCGCGCAGCACTTGTACGGATTTGGACCTGTCTCCGGCAAGGTAATAGGCAATGCCGAGGTGCAACTTGGCATCCTCGGGATGCTTTAAATTGCCCTTGCGAAGCCCCTTTTCCATCATCGACAGGCCTTGTTCGAACTTGCCGTTCAGAACGTAGTTGTAGCCCGTGTTAAGCAGTGCATCGCCGCCCTTGGCCTTCTCCGCATCGGCATCACCCTGGCCCAATGTTTTCAAATCTTCCGCCGCATCCCTATTGACTTTGTTTTGCAGGCGCTTGTGGCGTTCTGCCTCCGCTCCCCTTCCCAGGATTCCTGCCGCGAATCCTTGATCGATCACCTTCTTGGCCTCCGCCGGGAAGCCTGCTTCCAGTGCCAATTGGCCCATCGCCATGAAATCGGAATCGCGTTTGAGCTCGCCTAACGCCAGCTGCAAACGCAGTAAATCAAGTTCCAAGCGTTCTGCGAACCCCGGGCGATGCACAAGGTGGCTGATGGCCAGCTGCCAATACTCCTTCTTCGGATAGGAGTTCAAGAGCTTCTCGAGCACGGCGCTTGAGCCCGCGCTATTGCCAAGCTTCTGATAAGAGGTCAGCAACAGTTGCAGGTGCACTTCGCTAGCTGCGCGGCCAGCTTTTTCATCCGCGTCGATGAGTGTCTTTAGTTCCGATGCTGCTTCAGCAAAATCGTTGCTCAAGTAATGCGAGTTGATCAGAAGATCCTGCATGCTCGGATCGATGCCGCCATCCTTGATGTAGCGAGCGGACCAACTTGCGGCCTTGGCGTAGTTCTTGATCTTGAAGTACGTGCCCGCAATTGCCTGAATAACGCGCAGCTGCTCAGACGCGGGCAAACGGCCGCTAGCCACCACGGACTCAAACGACGTGGCCGCAAGTTCGTCATCACCGTTGTTGGCCGCAGCCGAACCGCGCATGCGGTCAATTATGTAATTTTCGTAAGCCGTGCGATTAGGAACCGTCTCGGCCTCACGGATCTTGGCCAAGGCCTCCGCAAACTTCTTTTGCTTCATGAGCTCCTGCGCGGCTTGCAGCGGTTTGCCGACTTCTTCGCGAACGGTGTCCTTCGCTGCTGCGGAGGAAGTCGATGGTGTTTCTTCGGCACTTGCCGCTGTGGCACCTAGCCCGACCAGCATGGCGATCAAGAGCGCCACGAACGAAGCAACCGCAGCCGGCACGATCAAGAGGAAAAAACGCATTGCGGGCATTTTGTGTTAGCTACTTGACGAACTGCTCATTGCCAACTAGTCCGATCTTTTTTACTCCAATGCGCTGCGCCGAAGCCAAAACCTCGGCCACGTACTTGTAGGTAGCAAGCTTGTTCGGGCGAAGGTGCACCTCGGGCTGGTCTGGTTGGTCTGCAACCGATTGCAAGTGTGCCTGCAGGCTCGCGTGATCCGGCACAATAGTTCCGTTCCAATAAACCGTCCCATCAAAATCCACGTCAACGTCGATCACCACTGGTGGTGCGAGGGGTGGCGGAGGATGGCCAACTGGCATATTCAGATTTACCGAGTGCAGCTGGATCGGAATTGTGATGATCAACATAATGAGCAGCACCAGCATCACGTCGATAAGTGGCGTGGTATTGATATCTACCATTACGTCCGGATCACTGGCACTGCTCACCGGGCCGACCTGCATCGCCATGCTTGCACCCTTTCTTTATTGGCCAACCGCATAACCCTTCTACCTCTTGGAGCGTAGCCAATCACGCCCCAGGGCGCCTAGCCGCCCGAATTAGGCGGCGGCTCGATGATGAATCCGACTTTGACGATGCTTGCGCGCTGGCAATCGAAGACGACCCGCCCGATCGACTCATAGCGCGCATTCAGGTCGCCGCGAATATGTACCTCGGGCTGCGGGTCCTTCACGGCTTCCTTTTTCAGGCGCTCGACAAGCTTCTCATTGTCAGTGATCAGTTCCTGGCCCCAGAAAACATCGCCTTCCTTGTTGATGGAAATCGTGATGTTTTCCGGCCTCGTCTTGCGCGGCTGATTGTGTTCCTTCGGCAGCTCCAGCGCCACTTCATGAAGAACCACCGGGATCGTAATTAGGAAGATGATCAGCAAGACCAGCATTACGTCAACAAGCGGCGTTGTATTAATGGTCGAGACGACCTCGTCCTCCTCGAAGTCCTCCTGACCAATATTCATTGCCATGATGAACTTGCCTGCCCTAAGCGATCAGCCTGCGATCTTGCCGCTCTGGCCGAGTAACACTAAGTGCAAGTCCGCGCCGAAAGAGCGCACGCTTTCCATGGCAACCTTATTGCGTCGGACAAGAAAGTTGTAGCCTAGAACCGCCGGAACCGCTACCGCCAAACCAAAAGCGGTCATGATCAGCGCTTCGCCCACTGGACCCGCAACTTTGTCGATTGAGGCCTGTCCGGCGATCCCGATCGCGGTAAGCGCGTGATAAATGCCCCAGACAGTTCCAAACAGACCGACAAACGGAGCTGTAGAACCCACGGTCGCCAAAAACGCGAGGCCATCTTGCAAACGGCTTTGGACGTTATCAATCGCGCGCTGCACCGACATGGAGATCCAGGTGTTAAGGTCGATTCGCTCGAGCAGCGGTCCCTCGTGTTTGTCAGTTGCACCAAGTCCAGCCTCGGCGATGTAGCGAAACGGGCTGCCGTCCTGCAGCGATTGAATGCCAGCCGTTACGGAGCCTGCTGACCAAAAGGTCTTGCGCGCGGCGCCTGCCTGACCCATTAGCTTGAACTGCTCATAAAACTTGGTAAACATGATGTACCAGCTGCCCAGCGACATGATTACCAAAATGATCAGGGTACCTCTGGATACGAAGTCCCCCGTTTTCCATAGCGCACCCAAACTGTAAGGGTTCTCGACCACCTCCTTGGTAGTCTCCACGAAAGGAGGCGGCGCGGCAGTCACCCCCGTAGCGTCCTTGCCCGCATCGGTGGTCTGCGCCAAAGCCGCTGGCAGCAACGAGCTCACCGCCAAGGCACCACTGGCTCCGACGATTGCCACCGCAAGCATGGCGATCCAACGTTTGCGAAACAACATATACCCCCTCCTTCGATTTGGCGCCGAGCCTTCCCGAAGTCGGGAAGCCCAGTAAATTACTAATCCCGCAAATTGAACGTATACGCTTGGGTTGCCCAGCCAGCCACCGGTTTGCCATCTACGGTTGCAACCTTGAAGCGACAAGACGCAATCCAATTCCTGGCCGATTCATCGAGCCTTGGATACCCGCTGGAACGGGACACCTCGATTTTGGCCGGTGAGCCGTTTATGTCGATCTGGATGCGTAAAACCAGCGTTCCCGCCTCTTGGTTACGGCGTGAGGCCATCGGGTACTGCGGCTCGGGCGTCGGACAGGACGACCGGTCAAGTGCGGCAGCGGTGGCAGCGCGCGGCGAGGGCGTAGGTCGAATCGGGACCGGACTTGGCGGCGGTGGCTTGGTAGTGATTTGGGTTATCGTGCTTTGCACGGGAGGGGCAATTGCAATCTGAATTTCCGGCGGCGGGATAAAGGGCGGCGGGGGTGGAGCTGCGATTTTGGGCGGCGGTGGCGGCGGCGCCTCCGGTGGAGGCGGGGCCCTGTGCTCCTCCACAATCTTGGTCTCAATTGGCTTCTTGATCACTTCGACAATCTTGCGCGCAAGGCCATTTACTAGTGCGTATACGGCGAGCACATGCAAAATGACAACCAAAGTAAAGCTGATCAAATGCCGTGCCGGATTGCGCTGCTGCTGCGCGTAATCCATCCCCGATGCCTCCTCAACCACTGGTACGCGGAGTTACTAGCCCCGCGCGCCTTTGCTTGATTCTTTTAGCGGACCCGATCAAGGCCGGAAGCCGCGAACAATAGATGAGCGATGAACTGGACGCACATACGTGAAATGTACACGATTGCTGTTGCATAGCAGCAACGCTAGCCCTCGCGCGGCGGGCTCCACCCGCCCGGCCCCTGAGAAGGGGTGCAGAAAAATACCTGCACGGTCGAACCCTTAGCCGCAGCGGCACGTAAAGCGAGTATCCCCAAAAGCCCGTCCCCATCCTCGAAGATACTTCGACCACAGCCCGGATCGACCCGTTCATGGCTGCGGTATTCTCTTTTCTGTCCCGCACGCCATTTTTTTACCTCGCAGGCAGTCGCTGGAGACGGAGGCCCTCATGCTGCAACGCGTAAGTCCCATGCCACCACTTGACGATGGCGATCTTCTGAGAAACCAGGCATTTATTGGCGGCAGGTGGGTGGACGGCTCGCTTGGGCGCTTTGCGGTGGTCAATCCCGCGGACGGCGGCAAAATCGCAGATGTTGCCAATTGCGGTGCCGCCGAAACACAACGCGCCATCGACGCAGCCGAACAGGCCTACCCCGCCTGGCGTGCGAAGACCGCCAAAGAGCGATGTGCGTTGATGCAGCGCTGGAACGCCCTTGCTCTGGCCGCCATATCGGATTTGGCAAAGATTCTGACCGTAGAGCAGGGCAAGCCGCTTTCTGAGGCGCGTGCCGAGCTCACCTACGGTCTGAGCTTTATCGAGTGGTTCGCGGAAGAAGCGCGTCGCGTTTACGGCGAAACAATCCCTTCGCCGTGGACCGACCGCCGCGTTCTGGTTTTGCGCGAACCGGTAGGCGTGTGCGCGGCCATCACTCCCTGGAATTTCCCCAGCGCGATGATTACGCGCAAGATCGCGCCGGCTTTAGCTGCTGGATGCACGGTTGTTCTCAAACCCGCTGAGCAAACACCGCTGTCGGCACTGGCTCTGGCCGAACTCGCGGCGCGCGCGGGGTTTCCGCCGGGCGTCATCAATATCGTAACGGCCGATGCGGATCAGAGCATCGTCGTTGGCAAAGCTCTTTGCGACTCTCCCATCGTGCGTAAGCTATCGTTCACCGGATCGACCGCGGTTGGCCGGATTCTGATGCAGCAATCTGCCCCGACGCTCAAGAAGCTCTCTCTTGAACTTGGCGGCAACGCTCCCTTCATTGTCTTTGACGATGCTGACGTAGAGGCGGCGGTCGACGGAGCACTGGCCTCCAAGTATCGAAATGCCGGTCAAACGTGCGTTTGTACGAATCGATTTTTCGTACAAGAGAAGATCTATGAACCGTTCGTTGCCCAGCTTGCGGCGCGCGCGGCACAACTGAAAGTCGGTTTCGGCCTCGAACCGGGGGTACAGCAAGGCCCCCTGATAGATGTGGCGGCACTTGAAAAGGTCGAGGCACATATTAATGACGCGGTTGCCAAGGGCGCAAAAGTCGAGACCGGCGGGCACCGGCACCACCTCGGCGGTACCTTCTTCGAGCCAACGGTGCTCTCAAATGCACGCCAGAATATGTTGCTCGCAAGAGAGGAAACCTTCGGCCCAGTAGCTCCCGTGTTTTCGTTTGCAACCGATGAGGAAGCAATAGCCGCGGCAAATTCCGTCGAGCACGGCCTTGCGGCTTATTTTTACGCACGCGATGTGGGTCGCGTAATGCGCTACGCCGAGCGCCTGGAGTACGGAATGGTCGGCGTCAATGTTGGGCTAATGACCACCGAGGTCGCGCCGTTTGGAGGCGTCAAGCAGTCGGGCTACGGAAGGGAAGGCTCACACTACGGCATCGACGACTACTTAAACATCAAGTACGTCTGCATCGGTTTGTAGACGACGTCGCAACTGGCAAACCTAATTGCGTTCTGCGCAGGGTCTATTGCTCGTGCCTATGCATGGCGCCTATTAGGAGGCGCTAACTTGTTGTCGATTCTCGCAGTTTGCGCCTAGCGCTACGTTGCGACTTTGGACTGCGCGCGCTGCACGCCATCCAGGTAGTCTTCAAATTGGTCCAAGGGCATTGGTCGACCAAAGTAATAACCCTGCATGAAGTCGCAGTGATGCACGGTGTTAAGGAAATACAACTGCACATCGGTTTCGACCCCCTCGGCAACGACCCGCAGTCCTAAGTTGTGTGCCAGACCAATCGTCGCGGCGCAAATAGATGCATCGCTGTCACTTTGTTCCAGGTTCATAACGAACGACTTGTCAATCTTAAGTTGATCCAAAGGCAGGCGTTTGAGATACGAAAGAGAAGAATAGCCAGTGCCGAAGTCATCCAGAGAAAAACCGATACCTAACGCGCTAAGCGCCTTCATCTTTGCGATCGTGTCTTCAACATCGTCGACAAACAGGCTTTCGGTAAGCTCAAGTTTCAGACGCTTGGCGATGGCACCCGTGCGCTGAACGACTTCAAGGACCTGCGCCACGAAATCCGACTGGCGAATCTGCAGCGCGCTGATGTTTACAGCCACAGTCAAGTCGGCACGCTCGCGTCTCTTTGCCCAACGGGCAAGCAGCGCACACGCGCTCTGCAGTACCCAGTGCCCCATCGGAACAATCAGACCGGTAGCTTCCGCGATCGGGATAAAGTCGGCAGGCGCCACCAAACCACGGGTCGGGTGCTGCCAGCGCACCAGCGCTTCAACGCCAACGATGTGGCGAGCGCCATCTACCACCGGTTGAAAATGGAGGGCAAGCTGACCGTCTCGAATCGCTGTACGCAGGTCCGCCTCAAGCGCCGACTGCGCAGCAATCGTCGATTGCGACTTGGGGTCAAAAAAGCGCAGCGCATTACGGCCCGCCGCCTTAGCCTGGTACATCGCCATGTCCGCTTGCTTGAGCAGTTCTTCCTCGGCGATAGGCCGGTCGCCAAATATTGCCGCGCCAATGGAAGCCGTGCAGTAGTGCTCATATGCGCCTAGCAAGTACGGGAGATTTAACGCGGCGATGATTTTTTCGCCGACCTTCCTTGCCCGAGCCACTGCCTCGGCTGCGTCACCGGGCAGGTCTTCGAGCAGCACCAAGAATTCATCACCGCCGAAGCGCGCGACGCTGTCCGTAGGTCGCACGCAATCGGTCAAACGGTCCGCAACCTGCTTGAGCAATTGGTCGCCCACGTCGTGCCCGCGCGTGTCGTTGAGCGTCTTGAAGTTGTCCAAGTCGACGAATAACAGGGCGCTGAACTTGCCTGTCCTGCGGCAAGTAGCTGACGCTTGCTCAAGGCACTCGAGCAACCGCCGGCGGTTGGGCAGGCCTGTCAGTGCATCGGAAAAAACGAGGCGGCGAATCTCTTCCTGACTCGCATGATGCTCGCTGATATCCTCAACGATCGCTACCCCTCCGATGATGTTGCCACGGCCATCGCGCGATGGCGTTGCTACCAGTGAGATCCATCCCCGGAAGTCGCCAAGCGCTGCATCATGGTAACCCTCGAAGCGTACGCTTACCCCGTCGGCAATGGCTCTTTGAAGCGTCGCAGGAATCATTGGATCGGACAACGCCTTAAGGTCGCGACCAAGCAGCGTTTTCTTGTTTGCTTGCAGGATTTGCGTAAGTCGTTCGTTGCAGTACGTGATGAAATAGTTCCTGTCGTAATGCAATACACCGACAGCCAGATGATTTAACAACAGACGGTATTGCTCGGTGCTCGTTTTGAGCGCCTCTTCTCGGTCCATTGCCTCAAAGCGCAAGACAATGTTTTGACGCGTGCTGCGTGATACCGCGCGAATCATGGCAAAGACAAATCCTAGATACACAACCCCAAATGCCGCCAGGACCCTGTATAGGTCGCCCTCGCGCGTCAGCATATGCACGATAAAGGGGGCAACAATGCAAATGGCAAATCCGGTTGCCCCGACCGAGTCTGCGGAATTGGAAAGCACCGCCGCAGCGGCCGCACCGGCCAGGAAGAACAATAGGATCAACTGATGCGGCAGATCGCTTGCAGGAAAAAGAAGAAAGCCCGCAAGACCCCACGCCATCCCGGTACTTATCGCCGAAATGCGAAACCATTTAAGCCAGACCTCAGGGGCGACCGACGCTTTCGCGTGCGAACCTCGGTACACGGCCACAAGCGTCGCGCGTGCCAGCATGACGGCGAGAAAAATACACAGCCAAGCGATTTGATCACCTAACGGCACCACGGCTCTTTGCATGTACATGCAGATGAGCGCACATAGAACCGCCGCGCCGATCGCAGCGGGCGCCGCAGAGGCAAGCTGGCGTGTCACTTCCTCGGCAATTTGCGCCGGCGGAACCCTTGAGATATTGATCTTTTCAGACGGCCGAAGCGACTGGGGGCGCTCAACGGATTGTCTTCGATGCGCAGTGGGCGTTAGGGAGTTCGAACCGTCTTGCGCAAGGAGCACCTGAGTGGCCGCAGCTTCGCCATGTTGGCCCGCAGCTGGCAAAAGCTCCTCTAGGCCGGCGCGCTTCAAGTCAACCTCGACTCGCGCCGCTTAGTGCTCGCCAAGCCAGCTGATCGTCATCGTTTGATTATGCAAGCCGCACGCCAAGCTCGCCGCGCCAGGGCTGATCTCGCCATAGGAGTAAAAGCCGGTCAGCGTCGAAGCTCGGCCCAACACACGGCTCACAGCCGCAACTTCCTCGCCAACCCGCTTGCCCATTACTAATTTTCGGCCGATGCAACTCACAAGCAGGGCCAGGCTCGCACCCGACACCGGCCGCACCTTGCGTGCGAATTCAGCCGCTGTAGTGGCACCGCCAACCAGTCGATCGGTGTCCGCATGCATGAGCTTGATATAGCTTCCCGCTTGAACCGTACCGGCCAGCGTCAGGGTTCCAGCGTCGCGATCGACCCCCAAGATGGTTCGAATCGGCCCGACCTCGTTGCCCTCAGCGTCGACAATGGCAAAGGGAAACAGCAATCCGGAGGCCGGGAGATCCTGTGCGTGAATACCCAGGTACCGCTGATACACCACGAGGGCAGGTTCATTGTCGATCTCATATACGACGTTGCCTTCGCAGCGTGTGACCTTTCGAGCGGGTCCAAAGGCTTTCCAGCCTCCAAAGGAACCGTGTGCAAAATCCAAAGAATCACCGTGCAGTCCGATTGCGACGATTTCATTGCTGCTCGCGCCTTCCGAGCGCAGCGTCCACGTGCGAGCAAATGCCCCGCCATCGCCGGCAAGTCCACCGGTGATTGGCACCGTTTTTCCGAGGCGTCGCACGATTCCATCGACCAATGCGCTGCCGTTGATGGCCACACCTGGTGCGAAGACGATAATTGCTCGGAGCCCAGACGACGCGAGCTGAGCTCCAATGCGCGATCCGGCATCGAACGAATCGTCCATTGACCCCAGCAACGCACTAGCCTGCACGACCCGTGAATGCGAAAACTGCACACCGGTCAAAATGCAATCATTTTCCGTTACACCTTCGCCACTGATTTCGCCCGCGGTCGAGCAACCCAACAGGCAGGCGTCGGGGTAGGCATTTTGCAGCTCGCGCACGAAGCGCGAATCCGAGAAGAACACGGGAGCGCCAAAAACCGTGACCAGATGCGGCTGCAAGTCGCCGAAAAGCGCCCTCGTCGGTGCCGGATCCGTCGATGTAAATCGCGCCTGCTGAACTCTCACTGGGGACCTTCACCACATACGTCCATTACAACTCTGTTAAGTATGCGTCGAAGGAGAATCACGCGTTCTGTCAAATTCCGGGGTAAATCGGCATCTGCACTTCACGCTGGAACCCGATGTCACTTTCGCACGGCCCAGGCGGCAATGAAACCGGTGCCTGGGTTTTCGCCACGAGGCGCGCCGCCGCCGCGGCAATGGCTATGTCGCTTGGTGATCTTTCTGCCGTGCTTACACTGGGGCGAGCTGGGCGTTGATTGTCCAAGCAGTTTTAGCCGCTCTTGACGCTGTTAGCTCCCAATATGGCGGCAGTGCCATGACATATCTGCAACCACCTGAGCGACACTCGAAGCATTTTGGGCAAGCTCAGCTGCAAACCGCACGAGGGTCAACTCGCCGTCGAAGTCGGCGCAATCCCATCAAGAGTCGGCGATACGAGCTTGACCCAACGCACATGCGACTAAGAAGTGCCCGCAAACCCCAGGAAGTTTGTTGGATAATTTTCGGCGTGACAGTCAAAGGACGATCCGCTAACTACAAAAAATTGCGAGGATGCGCTTGAAAATATCGAATCCTCGCAAGATCTGAGCGGCAGATTTTCAGAAGCGCAGATTTCTTTATACCCACCTACAGACCGGATGTGTCCGATTCTTCCACGGCCCCCAGTGCTTCGCTCAAAGCATTCGCACCTCCAACAAAGGAGCGGGACCGAGTTTGCGCATAACGAAGACCGTCGCATGACGCTCGCCACAAACGTTTAGGTGAATGCGCAAAGCCAAACACGCTGTAGCCAACCAAATGGTTGGACCCTGGCCGCAAGCGTGAATCCTAACGTCGACACGGCGAGCCCAGTGCTTCATAGTCGCCCGCAAACAGGCCAGCTGAGCCAGACCTGGATCGTCACCTCTTTGCTGCAGATGCCCGCGACTTTGATCTGCGCAAACCGTCGCAGAACCCCTCGCTGTCAGTCACGCCGTACCGTGCCCCTTTTGCGAAGAATCGAACCGGTTTTTGAGTCGCAAAAACCGGACTTCGATTAACCGGTACGTCGCCGCCGCAGCAATATAGGAAATAGCCGTTCCCAGAAGCAAATACAACAGGTTCACTGTCAAGGGCGTTTCGCGATCTAAGCCCAGCGCTTGCAGCAACCGTAGCCCCACCAGCAGGTGCAGCGGAACGTGCAGAAGATACATTGAATAGCTGTACTTTCCGATGCGCCGCATCCAGGGCATTGCGAGGACTCGTATCCAACCTCGTTCTTGGCCGGATTGCGCACATGCGGCGAGCAAAATGATCACCGCAAAACCAAGGGCCAGGAGCGTATAGCCTAGCGACATAGTAGTCGGCTTCGCAGCGGCATATCCGCCCGTCAGTGCCGCGCCGACCAAAAGCAAACCGAATCCAGCCCCAGAGACTGCGCCTTGGCGTGCAGCAACTTGCTGTGCAACCATCGAGGATCGCATCGTCGCCGCAGCCGCGCCTCCGAGCGCCAACGCGTCCATCCGCGAGATGGAAAACTGGTAAATCGCTTCGGTCGGTGCGCCAAAATAAAGCATCCAAACACGGAAGCAAAGGCTGAGCGCCGCCAAGCTCACACACAAGAATCGGATCTGCTTCGCGCTGCGATGCGATATCACGAAAGGCCAAATGAGATAAAACTGTTCCTCGACAGAAAGCGACCACAGGTGCGGCATCGAACCTTCGCTCGGATGCATAGGCGCATACCAGTTGGCAAAAAACAGCCAGTACGACAGTTCGGCTCCCGGGAAACGCGACACCATTGACGGAAGAAGATTGGCAGCAGGAAGAATGACAAATACGGTTAAGAGTAAGGCGTAGTACATCGGAAGGATGCGCAGCGCTCTGTGCACAAAAAATGAGCGCAGACACTTCGGGGTTTCGCGCGTATCGAGCAAAATTCCAGTGATAAGAAAACCGCTAAGCACAAAGAACAGTTGCACGCCAATCCATCCACGGTCGAGGTAAGCGACTACTAAGTGTGCGACCGTACCATTGGGGCCAACAATTAGATTTAAGTTGTGGGGAACCACGAGCAGGATCGCGACAGCACGCACGCCATCGAGTGCCGGAATGTGCTGCGTCGACTTCGTCGGCACGGTCATTGCCTTCGTTGATGAACCGATCATCTGCAAGTGCCGGCACCTAGTGCGACCAGGGGACAATACGAATCGCAAATCGCAGCATGTTGTACGGTTATATTAACAACCGGCGATCTGCTTCTCTCATTGCCAACAGCTCGCTGCCTGCGGTTTGCGAGTGCCCAAACGTCACACGAGAATAGCTTGCGGCAGACACTTCTTATTTGCAAATGCCTGCCTGCGCCTTCAGGAGCACTTGCGAGCAAGTGACCCAGATTGGCCGCTTTGTGAACGCAAAAGCATTTCGGTCTGCAAACTAAGAGCCTTCTGACGCCCCTCCAGCACTGTCCCCTTACATCGAGTAACCGTGGGTTATAGCGCGGTCCCAAAATGCGGCAGCAATCGTCTAAAAAATTGTGCTGTGGTTAAGAGCGCGCGAAGCGAGCGAACTGGGTCAGCCGTAAGATTTCACAGGACTTTGGCAAGTCCCGCGAGCGTGAGAAGCATGTACAAGGCGGGCGGCTCCGACGTCGCGTCATTTGCACGAAGGCTGGCGGCTTGCAGGGACCGAAAGGTGCAACACCTTTGGACGCGAGGAACTCCCCGGCGTTCGCCACGTTGATATGCGACGCCTACCGCCACCTTATTGACTGCACTGCGCACCGATTTCGCGATAAGGTTCGATGAATCAAGGGTCCCCACGATGAGAGATTTTTTGAAATTACCTGGCAACGCAGGAACTGGTGCCTTCGGAGCCGGATCCTGGCGCTTTTCTTTGGAACCACCAATCTTCACTTCGGCTAGTGTCTGACACGATCACCCCTAAGAAACACCTACCGCAGACCGCTGTTCTCCCATGGCCGCGACGCTTCCGCTTTCCGTGTGCATGATCGTTCGCGATGAGCAGGCGCACTTGGCCGCCGCGCTGCAATCGGTCAGTACCGTTGCTAGTGAGCTAGTCGTCGTTGACACTGGCAGCCGCGACCGCACGAAGGAGATTGCACGAGATTTGGGCGCTCGGGTTCTTTCGGTTGCTTGGCAAGACGACTTTTCCCTGGCCCGCAATGTTGCCTTGGACGCCGCTCGATGCGAGTGGATTCTTTCGCTCGATGCCGACCAGCAAATCGATGCTACTTCGTTGCCCGCGCTGCGCAACGCCATACTTCGCCCGGTCCTGGCGCAATTGGTTCAAATTGACCTGATGGGTGAGAACCGTCAACAGCCGCCTGTCACCTCCTTTCCGGCTCTACGCCTGTTTCGTCGAGATGAGCGAATCCGCTTTCGGGGTCGAGTCCACGAGGATGTGGCCGGCTCCCTGCTAGATGCCGGCAGCACCGACTGGCCGGACTCCGGCGTGCGATTGCGAGACAGCGGGTACGTAATGGCCTCTGAGCGCGAGCGCAAGCGAACTCGCAATCTGTTGTTGCTGGAGCGAGCTCGGGACGAAAATCCGCAAGACCTATTCATATCATTTAAGCTCGCCTCAGCGCTGCCGGGGTCGCGCAGAGTAGAGCGGCGCGCGATCCTATCTCACGCGATTTCTCTCGCGTGTTCCCTTGATCCCAGCGAGGTAAGCGCACTGCCCTTCCGGCACCGGTTGTTTGCCGAGGCGCTCGACGATCTAGTCGAACAAGGGCACCTAAGCGAAGCCGTTGCCCTGTGTCGCAAGCTTCATCCCGTACTAGGACCAGGAAGTCACTTCGCCGCGGGCCGGGCCTTCGCAAGAGCAGGCTTAACCGATGCCGGAGTCGATCTCCTCAAGGCCTATCTGAATCTTCCGTGTACCCATGAAAACTCCATGACACTAATGGACCTTAGCGCGAGTGCCACCGAAGCTTGCCGTTGGTTGGCTTGGCTCGCGTCGGTGCAGGGTCAAATCGGCTCAGCACGAGCATGGCTCCAAAGGGCCCTGGCGACCGCGAGCAAAGATCAAACTGTCACGATCAAATGTGATGCAACTCGCTTAAGCTTAGCGGCGGGCGATTCGCAGGGCGTGGCCAGAGAACTTGAGAACTTATATTCGGCCGCCCGCAGTTCCCCATTGGCCTATGCCGAGACGATGCTCTTGAGCGGCGAAGTGTCCGTTGCCATGGGCGATTGTGCAGGCGCGATTGCGTTGTTGGAAGCCGCGCAAACACCGCACGACGACAGAGCTGCAGCGTTGCTTGCGAAACTTGCGTTGGACAGCGGTGAAGCGGATAAAAAACGCCTGCGTGAACTCTTACCAGCAGTCGTCGGTCGTCGATTCGACACGCTCGCGATACGGGTTCGCCTCGCAGAACGAATCGGTGTAGAAGTGAACTTTCACGTTCCGGATGCGACACGTCGCTGTCTAACGGCTCCTGCTCATGCGCTCTCTACCACGTGACGCCAACTTCCCGGTTCGTCGCTACGCAAGTACACGCTAGACGGCAAAGCTTGAAACCGACAAGGCGGCAAGCACCCAATTTCGTACCGAGCCAGCGGACCGAGCTTGAAGGGACCATGCAGGCCTTGGAGAGTCAAATGCAAATCTCGCACCATTTTCCCCATGTACCCGACCAGCGGTGATGATCTGTGCGAGCCGTGCCCGCGACAAGTCGGTTGTCTGGCCGCAATTACATGACGTCACGAGCGTAACCAGCCGTCCGTTTGTCTTGCGGTGCAGTGTGTGTCGACTGGGGGGCCGCCGCAAGGTCATAGCGGCCGCACAACGAATCAATTCCAGAATTCCGCGAAGCCCGGGTGGTGGTAGGCAGCGTCGCTATCGAGCATTTGTATTCTTGGGCAACTCGGAGGGGACTCAAGTCCCTTGCGAGTGAGTATTTGAATCGCCACCGCCGATCGCTGACGAAAGTGCGAGGCTCGCAGGCACTGTGAGACCATGGGATCTCCTTCTGTCGTAACTACTTCGGCGATACCAGGAAGCTTTTGAGCAGCGTATACGGCGCACTGCACCAGAGCTAACCAGCTCTCGGCATCTTCGCAATCCAACCAGGAATCAACGATCCGTGCCTGCCCCAACACACAAGACAACAAAAAGTAGCCCCGGATTTCACCAGCCCGTTCCATGCTATGCAGGGTCAACGTCGCAGACGGGCAACTCAAAAAATAGGAAAATGCAGCGAGGTTGCGCTCAAAAATCGGTGTTTTACCGCGGGGCTTGGGCAAAACGCTCGCGACGCCTTGCACTTGGTCCAGTGCGAGCTGGCGTGAACTCCAAGCGCCGGGCTCGGCAGCGGGAGTACCAAGGGTTCTGAGTACGTCCCGGCCAAATTTTGGTAACGTCTTCCAGTTCCAATGCGCCTTGCTGGTCAAGTAGCGCAGGGGATGAATTGTTCGCACGTACCGGTAAGTAGTGCCGCAATGTTGGAACCCCAAGACGGGTAGCATCCTTAGCGTGTCCTCGCTGCCCCCGGCTGCAACCAAGTAGTCGGCCAGCCCGCTGATATATTTCATCAGCATTCGACCTCCGAGGGCTACCTCGGGAATCGCCGCCCAATCGATGACGTGAATCACGCTCGAACGGTGATCTCCCCATGCCAGCGTTCCTGGAACTATGCCCGCGTGCCCAACGATTTCGTCGCCCTTTGTTAGCACAAGTGAGCGCGGCCCCGACCAATCCGTTCGCTCGCGCCAATACTTCCAGTAAAGCGCCCGCTCCTCTTTCAACGGATGCAGGCCGGCCTTACGCATGGCGGAAACAATTGCTGGGCCGTCGCTAGGGACGGAAGGACGTATACGAAAATGCATAGATGCAAGGGCGTTGAGGCAGCCAAAGTCGCGGGCAAGTAGCGTTAGGCACTCGTTCTAGAGTGGACCGAGCAAAATCTGCCTGGTCTTCTAGCCTTCACCGCCCCAAATGCCGGCGGCATTGTAGAGTAGTTCGTCACAGTCGTCCCAAGCTGGTCTGAAGACCATCCGCTGGACGGCACTGCGTCCCAAATCGAACTAGCCTTGGAAATAGTGAACAAGAACTCCTAATAGCAACGCGCCGCTACCGACATTGTCCGAAGCAAACACAGTTACGGTGACGGCAGTTCCGACGTGCCCACGCTAACCTTCTTCTACGGTCATGCCGAAATCCCAAGAAGGGCAGATGATGGCCGAGGTATTGACATTTCATACCTTAACACCCGACTCCTTATTGCATCTAGTAACCCCCCAGCCGAGCAACGATACCTATCGCAAAACTGCAACGATACTGACCGCTGCCGTGCGCAAATCATTGCGCAGGACAGAACGGTCTGCCGAACATCCTTCGGAGCCAGAGGAAATGCGAGGCGGCAGAGCTCGTCAAAATTCGGTCGAGCGGCCGCCGCGGCCGCGTTGGCGGCGGCACTACGAAACACAGGGCCGACGTCACGGCCGCCGGATGATTCCGAACGTTTCCCAGCACGTTCCAAATGCAATTGAAAGTGTCACCGGCGTCCACGCTTCGAGTTCCCACACCTGTTGAGGCCCCAAGTAGATGAAAGCTGCGCTGGCAGGCTATGACGGGGCCACAGATGGTGCCGCTGTCTTTTCGGGTCTCTCGATTTCACTGTGGGATTGGGAGTCCGGCGCAGGATGATCGAGCGATTCAAACGCGCTCTTTTACTGTGGAGTATTGACAGTACCGAGATTCCGCTGTGGCTTCGCCGGTAAACGCTATGGCCGAAGATCTGCTTTGCTTGCCCTCTCTCGCCGTTGTCAGCCTGTCCGAGACGGAGAAGAACGCCTTCCTCATCGCTGCGCGGTTGACCGCGGTCGGGATTCGCCCTTGGCCACATTGCGGAGGGCGGGTTCATGCCCCCTGCACTTCTTGCGCCAACGAAAAAACGTCCGCTCGGCATTATTGTGTTCCCGGCATACGTCCCGAATCTGCGTTCCTGACACCTCGGCTTGCCGCAATATCCAAATGATTTGCTCTTCGCTGTGTCGCTTCTTCATTTGCAAGTCCCCAAAGAAAATTACCATAGGACTCACAAACCAACTGGCTACACGATTCGTACTCAGGTCAACCGGAGGGCATTCAACGCTCAATTTGTCTCTTATTGATCCCGCTGCGCGCTGCGCACAGAGCCTTGAGCATGCAGCGGTCGAACGCCGCACTTTGGACACGGTCTCGATCGACATTAGTGTCCAACGTATCGATTTCATGTCGATTGATATCGAAGGCCACGAAATGGAAATGTTTGCTGGTTTCACTATTGATCGCTGGAAGCCAACTCTGATCCATTTAGAGGATCATGTCCTGAACCATGCAAAGCATCACTTTATGACATCGCATGGATACCAACTGATTTTGCGAACGGGGATCAACAGTTGGTGTGTTCCCGTGACGCAGTCGTTTGATCTTATGTGGGCGTCGAAATTCGAACGATTTCGCAAGTACTGGTTGGGATTGCTGGGCCGAAAACTCAAGTATGGCGCTTGAGGCACTGACAGGGCGGCCGGAGTCACGGAGCCGGCGCGCGGTAACAATGGATTGACGGCGCGAAGATTGGGTCCGACTAATGAGCGGTCGCGACGCCGACACTGCCGCGCTTGTCTTGGGGATCGGCCGAGGCCAACAGTACTCCTAGGAGTAAGCCGATGAGGTGCGCCACGTCAAAATTCTGGAAGTGTGAATTGAACATACTCGTCGCCAGCCATGCAGCAAAAAGTGCAATCGCCGCGCCACGATACGGCGCTTGGGCTTTTTGACGAAATGCGCCCAGCACGAAGGCTGCAAAGGCCAGTGCGCCTGGAATTCCGGCATCAACCATCACGCGCAGATATTCGTTTTGCGGGTCCCGGACTTCTGCGCGCCACGCCAAATCGCGCCGTTCTTGAAGCTCCTGCGCGTACGCGCCTGGAAAGCCGCCCATGCCGTAACCCAGCAAAGGACGGCGCGCGATCAGATCGCGCGTGATATTCCAGATGACTATGCGCGAGCCAATCGCAGTCTCCCTCGTTACCGTATTGGCAGTGCCGATCTCCTCGTAGCCTTTGGCAAAGCGGTCGCGCACCAGTGAAGAGGACGCTAGTATCGCAGCGACCGAAACCAGTACGCCGCCCGCGGCCCACCAACGCCATCGCCCCTTTATGAGTGAAGACGTGCACAGCGGACAGGCCACCAAAATCGCGATGTGAGCGCTGCGTCCGGTAGTGACGATCGCGAGGTTAACGACAAATAGGGCGATTGCGCCCATAAGGGCGAATCGCCGCCGACGCGAAACTGGTCCGCCCCACGCAAGCGTGGCGGCCAGAGTGCTGCCGACCACAAGAGCCATGCCCTGCGTCGTATGGTTGCGCAAGACGACACCCGGATCATCGAGGATGACGGGATTGGGTAGCAAGCGCACGACAAACGAAGCGGCCGCCGCCAAGGCAACAGTGGCCACCAGCGCGAGAGCAAAACGCTCTTTCCAGCGCGCATCGTCAAACAGGGCACAAGCTGCGAGGGCCAATAGCAAGGGGCGCCAGCTCCACCATTCCGCGAACCGCTGGCCCCAGGGCGCGTCACTCCACAGCATTGCCACCGCCAATGTCGCAAGCAGCACGAGCAGACCCATTCCGAGCGGTTGCGCGGCGGCGGCGCGCAAGCGGCTCATAGCGCCGGGACAGGAAAGAAACACGATCAGCCCCAACCCGGC